>JBJXFT010000231.1:0-4214 GCA_046155725.1 Saprospiraceae bacterium | reverse complement strand
CCACTATTCTGCCTTCGCCTTGGTAGCGGGTGGCGTTTTTGGCGGTCAGCACACTGCGCACAGAGAGGTCGGGCGCGAGGAAATCCATTTTTATCCCTTCGGGAAATTCTTGGCGGGGCTTGTCGCGCCCAGAGAAATTGTGCAGCACAGGCCCCGTGACGCGCACGCGCACCACTGCGCTGTCGGAGTAAAGGATTTCTACTTCGAGGCCCACTTCCACCGCCACGTCGTCTTGCGTGAAAACTTGGCGGGTTTCTTTTTCCGCGTCGCTGCAAGCAAACGCAGCGGTGAAAACCAGCAGCCAACAACTTTTTGCGCAACCAGCCCAACAATCAACAATTAGCAACCAACAATCTTTTTGAATCATCACGAAGTCAAGCGTTTAAGCCCAAAGCGCACCACAAGCAATAGCCCCACCACGATGAGGAGCAGCCATTGCACGGGCAGGAACACCCAGGCCATCGCGTTCCGGGTGGAAGAGCGCGGTTTTCTGGACGAGGGCTGTTGGGCCGATATGGTGTTGGTGGATGTAGATGAGGAATGGGCGGTGCAGCCCGACAACCTTTTTTACAAATGCGGTTGGTCGCCGTTCAGCGGGAAAACCTTCCGGGGCAAGGTGCAAAGCACCCTCGTGAGCGGCCATTTGGCGTGGCACGAGGGGAGGTTTCGGGAAGAAAAAATGGGGGAGCGGTTGGCGTTTTTTTGAAAAAGAGATTACGTTTGCTGGCACAAAACGCACCGCGTATCTTTTCACCGATTTCAAATTTCAAAAATTATGAAAGACCTGAGATTTCAATTCCCACTCACCATGCTGCTGCTGTTGTCCTTCGCTTTGGCAAGCGTGGGCGACGCCTCCGCGCAAGGCTCCAGCGCAGGCGCAGCACCCTCCCACAATTGTGGGGTATTCCAAAAACTTGGCGGCATCCCCGACGGGTTCGGCGGTCAGGTCTACTACGACCGCTTTGGCAATACTTGGACAGAGGATGAGATCGCCGATTTGGCCTCCGACGTTCAAGACGAATGCGACGCCGGGGTTTTCAAGTTGTCGTTTTCTGGCGACTACACCATTTTTGGGGGCGTTGAGTTGGTGGGCGGCGGACTTGACGAGGGTTACACAGATTGGGATCGGTACCTCTACAAAAAAAACGGCCCAAACAATTACACCAAGTTGATAATCTCGGCCAATGACCCCAACTGCTGTGGGAAACAACAGAAAAACCCAAACGCGCCGACCGCTTTTCCCGGCGATTGCGAGGTGAACATTATAGTTTGGGATGGTAGTGACGAGATTGCAGAAGTGAGCCGCAATGATCCGAACGATACCGATGTCAGCGGTATCAACAACCGGCTTAGCCACTTGGACATAGCATGCGCCCCGGTGGCCCAGGCGATCAATATGTGATGCACCCTCGCATTCCGCCAAGCCCTGAATTGCACAGTTATCCTCGGAGGGTTTTGACACTGGCGGAGTCGGAAATTTTATGTGATGTAGGATATCCTGCTGCTGCGGGTTGCAACAGTTGCGTGATAATTGCAAATGACGATGACAACTTCCCAACCCTCTTTCTAAGTGGCGGCCTCAACGCGCTAACCATCCCAACTATATCTTCCTTTGGAACACATGGCCTATCAGGTAATGATGTATTGTTTGGTGTGGACTTTGAGTTGTGTGGTTTTGATAACCAAGGCATTCTGGTAGTGCCGCAACTGAACGGGAATCAAGTGACAGGATTTACAGTCACGGGCATTTCACCTGGAAATTGGACTTTCTGTTACAGAGTAAGATCTACGGTCCCAGCATGTTTGGGTATTTGCGACGAAGCCCTTGTCCATATCACTGTACTTGACCACCCTATCCCCACAGGTTGTGTATCTGATGATTGCAACTTGGTTTGCTTTGGGGATTTTGAAGAGTTCCCTGTTGGCTTCAGCACATATTACCCTGCCCTAAATTTGCCCGAATTTTACTTTGAAGAGTTCATGGGTTCATTGGAAAATAGTGTGGATATTTACCTTCAAATTGATTTGGTCCCACCAAATCATTTAGCTCGGTGGGTAAGGACTACCATCGAAACCACCAACGCAAACGAATCTGTACGTATCCCCTTATCTCAACCCATCTTTGAGGGCTGCACAGTAACTGTCCATTATGAAGCAGCGGCTGCAAAATTCCATACAACGGAGTCTCCCACTTCTTCCATGCGCTTAGAGGTATATGGGTTAACCGACCCTCCTTGCACTGCAATCCCAACTGCCCCTGTTTGGACTGCCGAAGGCGATGACAAGACCTTTTGTCCTGGAATTACTGCATACGGGATGGATCAGAATACCAGCATCAGCATCCCATTTGATGTAGACGTTTCGGGAGACCCGAACAGCACTATCAACCTCGACCTGGAACCATACAACTTTACCTACACCCATCCAATCGGCGCACCGCCGATAACCGACCTTTTGATCTGGGGGACGTTCACGCCCGACAACCCCGAACCGACAAACGGAGAAGGCTTGGAGTTCTACATGGACAATATCTCCGTCACCTCCTCCTGCAACAGCCAAATCCAAATCACCCATACTGTCAAAAGCCAGTGCATCGGTGGGCAGGCGGTGATAGAGTACGAGGTGTGCCTGCTGGGGCCCGGCACCGCTCCGGTCACGGTGAATTTGCAAGCGGACATTCCCCAAGGGCTGACGGTAGTATCCGGCGGCGGCTTTGATCCAAATGGTCTGGCAACTTTCCAATTGACGCCTGGCACGGAATGCAACGGGGGGCCGAACACCTACATCATCACCCTGACCATGAACGTTAGCCCCAACTTCGACCCAGCACAAGCACCTATCCCAGTAGGCGTACCGTTGGAGTTTGTAGGTACCGGTCTCTGCATTGACCCGGCCACAGGCCATGGCGGAGATGTGACGCTGATGCTGCAAGACTGCCTACCCGCTGCCGCCTGCTTCTGCCCGCCCAACACAGGCCCGCCGCCAATTGGCAACAACATGGATTCCGAAACCACCTTTTCCACTTCGGGCCTGCCCTCAACCTTGGAGAATTCCTGCCTTTCGGTCAACGGCCGCCTGTACGTGGATAAAAACTTTACCATTAAGAACACGCACGTCATCATGAACCGTGGCGCGGAGATAGTGGTGAAAGACAAAGCCAAACTCGAAGTCACCGATTTCAGCATTTTGGAGGGCTGCGAGCACATGTGGCGCGGCATCACGGTCGAAAACGGCGGCATTTTGGCTATGACCGACAACAGCCAGGTCTTGGACGCCCAGTGGGCCATACAGGCCATGAGCGGCTCTACAATCGAGGTGACCGACTGTTATTTTGATCGCGACTATGCGGGCATCCATGTGCCCGTTTCGGCAAATGGAGCAGCGCAAACGGTAAATGTTGTGGCCATTACGGGCAACCAATTCGCCACATGGAGCGCATTGAAGCCGGCATATACCGTGACGGGCGACTCCGACCATGAGCAAGACCCAATCCCCGGAGTGTACACTTACACCGGCATCTCGCTCAATGACGTTGTCGGTTTCGACATCGGGGCAGGCAACAAATTCGATGAGGTTCGCAACGCCGTTTTCGCCCTTCGGAGCGGCTTCACCATGGAGCACTGCACCATCCGAAACCTGGTGGCAGACCCTGCCGACCTGAATGGGAACCCTTATTTCAATGTTGACCAGCACGGCGTGTATGCCGACTATTGCCCATTGGCGAAGGTGACCTACTGCTCTTTCCTGAATTTCGGCAAAGGCATTTTCAGCCAAGCCTCCAACATCACCGCCGACTTCAACACCATGGCCGGCTTCAACTTTGACTCTCCAGAAGACGACATGGGCATCCAGTGCGAACTCAACACCAACAAATCGGTGCGTGTCCGCAACAACACCATCAGCGCCTGGGGCACGGGCATCTATGTCTCCAACGCGCTCCCGGCTACCATCCTCCGCATAAAGGGCAACATCCTGACCATGTACCCCGGCAGCCCCGGCCAACACATTGACATGCAAAGCATACGCTGGGGCTTAGTGGCGGGCAACACGATGACGCGCAGCCATGCCTCTGCTACCGGATTCGGGATAAGCATGCTCAGTTGCAGTTCCATCACCGTAGAGGGCAACGACATGTTTGGTCTGCAGCGCGGCACCTCTACCCAAGGATGTGTCGGCAACATCTTTACGGTGAACGATGCCGTAGACGGTGGCCT
>JBJXFT010000215.1:0-20110 GCA_046155725.1 Saprospiraceae bacterium | reverse complement strand
TCCACTGCATCGTACCAACTGACGTTGAGGACGGGCCGCTCCCCGCGACCGAAGCCGCTGTCGTTGGGGACTTCGCGCTCGGTGGCGAGGCAATAGAGGCCGTATTGCTGCCAAGTGAGCGGCGTTTCCGCCAGTTCGTAGTCAGAAAGCGTCACGGTGTGGACGGTTTCGTCTTTTTCTTCCTTGTCCTCCAGCACATCGCCCATTTCAAAAGTGCCACCCTCCACCCGAATCATGGTGGGGAAGTAGCGGCGTTCCATTTTGATAAAAAGGGCGGGGTCGCAGCGGCGGAGGTATTCGAGGAGTTCGGGGAAATCGTGCTTGTCTGGGAAAGATTTGTCTGGATAAGGTGGAAATAGGATGCCGGCGAATTCCATGAAGGTGACACATTTCAGCAAAGCATAGACCCCATCTTCCCGCTTCCGGGCCTGAAGAAAAACAAAAGCCAGTTCAAATGCAAAAGGCCAAACCTCCTCCGGGAGGGTGTGGCGCGGTGATGCCATTTTGAACTCAAGCAGTGCATTGGCAAAATCCAAGTCCACCAGATAAGCCCGCACTTGCCGAAGCCGCAATTGGACAGCTTCGATTTCTGCCCGTTGCGTACTATCCAGCAAAAACTGGCTATACCGCCGCCGCACAATCGGCGCGAGCAGGTCGTGCGAGAGCCGGATGGCCTGACTTTCGGGTATTTCGGTGAGCAGGTTGACGCGGCGGAGGGCATCGCGCAGTTTTTTGGGGTCTTCGGGAAGGCTGCTTTTGGAGAGCGTACCGGCGGTGGGCTTGTCGAGCACAAAGCGGTCGAGGGTTTCGAGGATGGTCTTTTCGTCGGGGGAGTCTTTGCCGGCGGCCTCGCGCAGGCGCAGGATTTGGAAGTCGAGCAGTTCCTCCTCGGCCACGGCGTTGCGGCTGAGTTCTTCGTAGTCCGCGATGCGCAGATCGATGAGCGGGTCGGCGGGCGTGCGGCTGGCTTTGGCCTGGTCGTAGAGTTTGAGCAGGCGGTTCTGGAGGATGGCCGCCGCGCCGCCGCTTTCGCTGTGCATCAGGTCGCGGGCTACGAAGTCGGCAAAGCCCTTTTCGAGTTCGAGCGCGTAGCGTTTCGCCAGCACCGGGTCGCGCCATACGCCTTCGATGGCCTCCACGAGGGCGGCATGGCCGAGCGGGCGCAGCGGCAAATCTTCCTGCCGACAATCTACGCGAGCCAGCAAATCGGACACGTCGAGTTGGAAATCACTGCGAAAACCCAGCACGATGGTGGCATCCTTTTCCTCTTGAACGGCAGCGCGGAGGCTTTGGACAAAATCCTCGCGCTCGCCGGGCAGCAGGTCGGTGAAGATTTCCTCCACTTGGTCGAGGATGTAGACGGGCGGTTTCCCTGGGGTTTTGGGCTGCTGGCGCAATTGGGCGAGTTGCTTTCCGAGGCCCTTGGTTTTTTCCCGGCGTTCGTAGTGTGGCGTTCGTGCCGTTTCGAGCCGGGGCCGTATGCCTGCTGCGAGGAAGGAGGACTTGCCCACGCCACTGTGCCCAAACAGGCTGATGAGCCGGATCTCGGGGTTTTCGACAAGACTGAAAAATTCAAGGATTTCGCGGCTGCGCCCGAAGAAAAGTCGCGCAGCGCTGCGGCTGAAAAAGGGCAGGCCGAGGAAAGGCGCGGGGTGATGGTCGAGCGGGTCTGGCACATTGGCGGGAAGCGGATACTCCGAGAGCGGGTGAACTACTGCGGTGGCTGCGCCCGGTTTTTTCCGGGGGATGGTTTTTTCGAGGTCGGCCAGCAGCGCGGCGATGTCGGAGTCCCATTTTTCGGTGGCGACTTTTCGGTCTTGCTTTCGGAGAAAATCGTGCAGCGTGGTCGGTAAAACCTCCTTTGGCGGCAGCATAGCACCGTCTACCAAGACCGGGATGACTGTTTTTTCCTCAGCAAGCGCCGTTTCGATTTCGAGGCGCACCCAATCTTTTGGGTCGTCCATACGCCGTACGCCGTGTCTATTCACGCCCAACCATTTCGATTCATCCTTGATGAGGACGAGCAGGACTTTGGCGTTTTGGACCTTGGCGGAAAGTTCGTCCGGCCAATCCACGCCAGCATCAAGGCCTTTTTTGTCCAAAAACGCGATGCCCTCGCCAAAGTGGTTGGACAAGTCCGTGAACAGCAGCCGAGCCTCCACCTGTGTGTCGGCGATGCGGTAAGAGATGAAAATGGCGGGTTCTGGCATGTGGGTTTCAGAATGTCATCGGGGCAAAAGTATCAAAACAAAGCGTTCATGTCCAAAACCTGATCGGCCAGGCCGATGCTGTGCAAATTGGGGGTCAGGCCGTAAGTCGTGATCAGGGTGATAAAAATGTGCTTTTTTGTTTTGGTGCTTCGCTGGAATGCGCTCCTTTTAGCGCGAAGGCTGTCCGCCTCTGCTTTTGAAAGTATCATTACATCGTTGTAAAACTTTACTTCGCACAACGAGATGCAGTTGTCCTGACGGTCAATCAACAAATCAATCTGCGCCCCTTCATTTTCTTCATCGCCTTTTGCCAGAAAACTGGATTGCCGGGTCAAGACACCCGAAATGCCCAGTGCGGCTTTTATCTTCTCTATGTGCTGGAGGCAAATGCTTTCAAAAGCGTATCCGCTCCAAACTTTGAACGATTGGGTTTGGCTCAGGGAATTCCACATGCCTTTTATGTCTGCGGGATTGTTGCGGATGAATTTCAGGTAAAAAAGGGAGTAGTAGTCCGTCAGCCTGTACAGCGTGTCCTTTTTCTTTTTGTGGAAAGGGATGTAGGAAGAAATGAACCCCGACTGTTCCAGGTCCTGAAGTATGGCCGAAAGCCCTCCGCCGTCTTTCAGGCTTGAGTGCCGGGTGATTTCCATTCTGCTCAAACCTTTCCATGTGCCCGACAGTGCGGCAATCACGGTTTCGTACCTGTCTGGATTGGCAAACAACGAACTGTACAGATTGTCGAACTCGGTTCGCAACAGCCCCAGCGGGTGAAAGCAAATGTCGTCTATGTTTTGCACGGCACTTTTCCCGCCCTCCACCTGATCCAGATAGTGCGGTATGCCTCCCATTGTCATGTACAGCAGCAACAATTGGTAGCGGTCAAAAGACACCTTTCTGGATTGGAAATAAGCCTCGGTCTCAGAGAGGGTAAAAGGCGACAGGTGTATCTTTCCGGTCAAGCGGTTGTGAAGCCCTCCCTTGTCATTGATGATTTTGTTGATCATCCACGCTGTTGCAGAGCCGCAAATGACTACCAAAATGTTTTTTTTGGAAGCGTAACTGTTCCAGAAATAGCCGAAGCCCGTCAGGAAGTCCGATTTGGCGGTGGCAATCCACGGAAGTTCATCAATAAATACGACCTTCTTTCGCTCCGGTTTGCCCAAAGATTCAAGGTGCTCGGTCAGTTGGTAAAATGCGTCAAGCCAATCTTTTGGGACGGACAAGGAATCAGATTTTTTCACGGTTCTGAGGCTGTACCCAAAATTCCTCAATTGTTGTTCTTTGGAACCGTCTTTCAGCCCCACTATTTCAAAATCAATTTTGTCCTTAAAAAATGTCCTGACGAGAAAGGTTTTCCCTACCCGCCTTCTGCCCAAAACAGCAATCAATTCGGGTTTTGCCGATCCAAAAGCCTTTTTCAGGATTTCGATTTCTTTTTGTCGTCCTACCATAGTTGGGTGTGTAAGTTGCGGAATGTGGGCAAACCTACGCACATTCCGCAACTTACGCACCTGATAACCTGCGGAATGCTTAAAAAAAAGCGGGATTCCGCAACTTATCGGGGGCACATTCACCCCAGCAGCCGAACCCGGAATTCTCGTTGGCCTTATCTCCCCACCACCACCTGCCCAAACCGCATCGCCCCCTCATTCTCCACCCGATAGGAATACACTCCAGCAGCCAAGCCCACCAAAGACAGCGAAGCACTCCCCTCAAATTTCAACACCCGCAGCTGATTCCCCTTCGCGTCGTAGAGCCGGAACGTGCAGTTTCCCGGCGCAGCCGAACGGAGTTGCAAAGTGCCGCCCTCGGCTGCGGGGTTGGGGAATACGCGGAAGTCGTCGTGCAATGTACCGGCGACTTTAGTCGCAGGAATGCCCTGTTGATTGCCCAAATTTTGCCCGTTTCCGAATCCTGCGACTAAAGTCGCCGGTACATTTTTCGCCTCCACCAGCCCCGGCAGTTCGAGCCAATATTGCCCTGCCGACTTCAACTGGTTATTGCTCGTGAAGCCCAGCGAGGCATTCGGGCCTTCGTTCAGCACGTCGGCTTGGTCAAGGTTTTGCCACAGCGGGCCAAAGGCATTGGGGTTGTTTCGTTTCCAAAGTTTGCAGGCCGAGGCGGGCAAATCGGCGGGCATCGCGCCTATTTTTTCAAACCATATTTCCACGGGCGCGACGAACGTGGCGTTCGTGCCATAGTTCTGCAAAATCCAATAGTCCGTTGCATTGGAATGCACCGTGCCCGGAATCGTGTCGGGCGCAACGCTCAGGCGCGACACCACCAGCTCGCCGTTGGGGTACGCGCCCGTGGGCGGGAACACCAGCACCAACCCCGTGCCGTCAAAGCCGTAGCGTTTTTTGCCGGGCGCGACCGTGAGGCGCTTGCTCACGCCTTTGCCCACGGGGGCGGTGGATTTTTCGCGCTTCACCGTAGGGCCTACCAGCGAGCCGTGGCGAACGCCCACTCGGTCGAGGGCAGGGCCAGCCGCTTCGTTGAATTGGTAGTAACTCACCAAGTTTGGCTGGTCTGCCGGGACTTTGGTCAGGTGCATCAGTTCGCGGATTTCGTTTTGCGTCAACGATTTGTCGAACACGCAGACTTCGTCCATCGAGCCTTTCACAAAGCGGCCACCCCAACCTTTGTAGTTGCCGAGGCGGTTGCCGGAATCGAAGTTCACGGGCGCGACGTTGAAACTTTGCTTTGAGCCACGGCCATTCAAATAGAGCGTGATGCCCGTGGGTTCTACCACCATTGCCACGTGGCTCCACTCGCCGGCAGGGGCGATGAGGCCACTGTTCCACCACCATTGCCCGCCCGGCCAGTGATAGCCGAGAGAGTTGTCGCTCGGTCGGAAGTTGAAGCCCGCCGTTTCGCCATCGTGCATAAAAATCGCGCTGTACTCTGGCTGGATGCCATCGGGTTTTATCCAAGCCGTCACGGTCAGGATGTTGGTGTTCAGGTTGAGGGCGGGCGTTGCCACGTAATCTTCAAAGTCGTTGCCGCCGAGGTTCACTGCCGAGCCGGGGATGGTGTCGGCGCGGCAGCCGTCGCCGATGCTGATGGCGATGGATTTGGAATATTGCCCGTTCAGGGTCAGCGTGGCGGTGTAGGTGCCGGCTTCGCCGAAAACGGCTTTCGGGTTGCGGATGTTGGTCGCGCTGGCCCATTGCGGGGCGGGGCTGAATGCCCATTCCCAAGTCGCATCGGAATGATTCACTACAGAATAATCGTCGAAGTAGATCGTGTCGCGGGCGCAATTTGCCTCCAAAGCACTTGCCATGGGCTGCACCACCACATTTGAAGGTTCAAACAAATCAGCTTCCCACACGCCAAACCCCCAAGTGCCGTTGCGGATTTTGCCGGTTTTGTAAAACGGTTTCAAGCGGTTGCATTCTGCCGAAATGGGGAAGCCCATGCTGTATGGCTGCCAGTCCGAGTGGCTGTTGTTCCGATAAAAAACGCCGCCCTCGGTGCCGAGGTAGATGCCGCCGTCGGTGCCGTATTGCGCCATAATGTTGCTGATGCGGATGTTGTTCAGCGTGGCCGTGGTCAGGTTTTCCCAAGTCTGGCCGCCGTCGGTGGTCTTGTAGATTTTCTTCCCGTTGGAGCCGTAGGTCAGGGCGACCCACAGCAGGTTTTCGCTTTCGGCGCTGAGGGCGAGTTTCACGCGGTCGTTGTTGTTGGGCAGGGGAAGGGCGGTGGTTTTCGCCCAAGTTTGACCGCCGTTCGCAGTGCGCCATATCGCGTCGTCGGTGCCGTCCCATTGCGAGCAGTAAATCACGTCGGGGTTTGAGCGGCTCACTTCGATGTCGTACACCTTGTTGTCGGCATTGCCGGGAAAGGCGTAGAGCGCGGTGTACGAGGTGCCACCGTCGGTGCTTTTCCAGATTTTGTTTTCGTTGCCGAGGTACACGATGTTCCAGCAGCGTGGGTCCCAGGCCATTTCGGAGTTGGTGTAATAGGCGTAACTCTCGTTGGGGAAAAGCCCGACAGGAAAAGATTTCGCGCCATTTTGAAAACCGCCCCGGAGCTCGTGGCCGCCAATGTCGGAATGGTACATTTTGCGGTTTTCGCCGGGATTGACATAGCCCGTGGGGGCTTCCGCGCCGCCCATTCGGTAGAATTTCCCTTCGGGAAAACTCTCGTGCCAGGCCATGTTGCCGTTGTGGTAACGGCCTCCCACCAGCACATCCTCGTTCCAGCCGGAATCAAAACCCCACATATCGGAGCCGGAAATTCCGTTCATCCGCGCCGCAATCGTTTGGCCAAAATTGTTGGAATAATTGATGCCCCCGTCGCTGGTGATCCAGAGATCGTTACCCACCGCAGCCAGTGCCTGAATATCGGGGTGACTCCACGATAAGCCGCCGACGTAGGAGCCGAGGGCTTCCCAGGTTTGGCCGCCGTTGTTGCTTTTGAACCACGAGCAACCGCCCGCGATGAGCTGATTGTCATTGCTTGGGTTCACGATGATCGCCATGTCGTAGAAGCCCTGCGTGAACCAATCCACGCCATTTGCGTCCATCAAATTTGTGTGCGCAGGGATGGCGTAGGGTTGGCCGATGGCATTCGTAGGATGGGTATTTGCCCAAGTGCCGCCGCTGTTCGTGCTTTTGAAAACCCCGATGTAGCCGCCCAAATTGCCGCCTTCGCCGCAGAGGTAGGCATACACTTTGGCAGGGTTGGAAGGGCAAACGGCAATCATCCCGCCCGTGACAGTCATGCCTGATATTGGAGTCCACCACCCCGTGTTGGAATTGGCGAACGTCGCGCCGCCGTCGGTCGAGACCCGAAAATCCGAGCTTGTGCCGCTCTTGCGGATGGTGAACGCAGTGAGCGGGTCGCCGGGCTTGAACTCCACGGCCCAAGTCTGCTGGGTATGGATTTTCGTCCAATTCGCGCCTGCATTGGCAGTGCGGAGCAAGCCTTGGTCGCTGGCGGCCAGCACCACATCGGGTTGGTTGGGTTTGATGGCAATGTCGTTCACCCAGAGGCCGCTTTCGCTGTAAACCGTCGCCCAAGTTGCTCCGCCATCTGTGGTTTTGATGATCTTCCCGCTCGTGGCGGCGTACACGGTGTTCGGGTCGGCGGGGTGTATTTTCACCGCGCCGAAGGAGCCGTGCAGCACATTGATGGTGAGCAATTGCCAGTGCAGGCCCTTGTCGGTGGTTTTCCAAACGCCGCCTGTTTCGCCGCCCGCATAGAGAATGCTGGGGTCGGAAAGCGAGATGTCAATGGAATAGACATTGGTTTGCCAAGTGACTTCGGTGAGGCCGTCGGTGTCGAAGGTTTGCTTGGGGCCGAGGAAGGACCATGGGATTGCTGATTGTTGATTGCTGATTGCTGATTGTGGGGTCCCCTGTCTCTCGACAG
Organism: Saprospiraceae bacterium; assembly: GCA_046155725.1. Taxonomy (GTDB): domain Bacteria; phylum Bacteroidota; class Bacteroidia; order Chitinophagales; family Saprospiraceae; genus M3007. Next base: position 12,524 of record JBJXFT010000215.1, on the reverse strand, counting down.
GCCGGGGCAGGTTGTCCCCGCCAATTGGCGGAAGGGGAGGGCGTTGTGCCAAAAGCAGCCGCTCTTTTTCGGCCATTTCCTCCAGGGTTGGTTCTTTTACGAAACCGTCGGCCTGCACAAATGGCCTTGCCCAGTGCGTCCAATGCTTGAAATATTGGGTGTAGGAGTTTTTCTCAAACGGACGGTTTTCAAAGTGCTCGGCGTAAGCCTTTTGAATTTCAAAGACGTTGGGGTTTTCTTCCACCATCATGTTCATCCACGCGGGCGCGTCGGGCGCGACGTGGGGTAAAGAGGGTTTTTGCTGGGAGAAAGCAGTTTGGATAGAAAGAAGGAAGACAAGAGCGGAGAGCGGGAAAAAGTGTTTCATAAAGAAAAAGATGTTTTTGAAAAACAAGCCTAAAAGTAATCAGGGCTTTGAAAGTGGGAAAGCCTTTAATTTCGCGCACATTCTTAACGGGAAAGAAATTCTCCATACTTTTTTACCACAAGTCAAACGAAGAAAAAAATCATGAAATGCTCTAACTGCGGCCAAGAAGGCCAAACGCTCACCACCTACATCAATGCCGCCACTGGACAAGCCTCCTATATCTGTTCCAAATGCCAGGCAGCACAAGCAGCGAGTGAGGTAAGCACGCCGGAGGAACTGGACGAGATGATTAGCGAGTACGAAGAGCTCGCCGAAAAAGCGGAAAGAATCATCAAAGCACAGCCGGAAATGCCCGAAATCCCGCAAGGGTTGGCCTCATTGGCTTTCACACCCTTGTCGCTTTATGAAGGAATCCAATCGGCGCTCGCCGAACTCAAAACCCGCAGGATGGAACTCATCACGCGGGCAAGCAGCGAGGAGCGACTGAAATACGAACTGAAAAAAGCCCTCGAAGAAGAAGACTACGAAAAGTCCGCCCGCATACGCGACGAGTTGGCGGAAAAACAGAAAAAATAGTGCGCAAAAGTCTCGAAAGGGGGGGGCTTTGGAGGGGCGGGATTTTTGTCCTGAAAAGCAAGAGGGCCATTGCAAACGCAATGGCCCTCTTGTGTTGGAAACAGATTTTTCTTGCCAGAAGGCGAGGTTGCCAGCAAAGGCAAAAATCACGCCACAGCGTACCCAGTCATAGCCCGGAGTTTTTCGGGATGGAATGCAAGGACGATGTCTGATTTAGGAACACCTTTGTCTGTCAGTTCGCGGGCGATTTCGGCCTCGGTATTGTTGGCTTCTATCCAAATTTTACCATCGCCGTGGATGTGCAAGTGCATCATAATCCCGTGGATGTGCTTGCCTGTTTGCCAGCCAGTAGTGAGCAGTTGGTAGTGGTGCCTTTCCTTGTCAATCAAGAGGACATCTTCGCGATTGCCCCAGTCGTACTCTTGGTAGCCGACTTTGTATTCCTCCAAAATGTCTATGATGAATTGTTCGTACTGTTCGACCTTGTTTTTCATGGCAACCATTTTTCGATTTTTGCTGCTTCAATATTGAAGACAATAAGTTTTATGTTGTGCTTAAACAAAAATTTCAACAAAAGTTCTTGGTTAAACTCCGACTCTAAAACCACATCGGGCATAGCCAAGTACAAACTTCGATTTGGCTCCAACTGTTCCAGACCGTCAAGATAGAGGAGGTATTGACCTACAGCTTTATACAGGTCTTGCAGTGGAGAGTCTGCCAAAAAACTTTTGATTTCCACGGCAATTTTATCAACCCCTCGTTCCGCGCCAATGATGCCTCGCTCTGCGCCCAAGTCAATCTCTTGGTCTTTCGAGGTCAAATACCTAAACCGATATGGATCATGGGTAATGACCCAGCCATCTTTTTCCAGTGCTTCGCGGACGATGTAATGGTATTTGTCTCGTGCCATGGCTTTGCAAAGTTACGCCTATCTACCGCCCCACAAAAAACCGCATCTTATAGTCAGTCTTCACCCTTCCGGTACGGATAGCCTCCATTTTTCGCTGAATGAGTCGCTTTTTGAGCGGCTTGAGTTTTTCTGTGAAAAGAACGCCCTCGATGTGGTCGTACTCGTGCAAGATGACACGGGCGTTGATGCCCGTGAAATCGGCCTCGTGGTGCTGGAAATTTTCGTCCTGCCAATGGATGCGGATGCCCTCGGGCCTTTCCACGTCGCCTCGAATGTCGGGAATGCTCAGGCAGCCCTCTTCGTAAGTGAATGGCTTGCTGGTCACGCTGAGCATCTGCGCGTTGATGAACACCTGCTTGAACGGCGTATCGGTGGGCGGCACCACGTCATTTTTTCGCTCCACCTCTTGGGTGTCAATGACAAAAAGCCGGATGCCGTGCCCCACTTGCGGAGCCGCCACGCCCACCCCGTCGGCATGGTACATAGTGTCCCACATATCGGCGATAAGCGTGTGCAAATCAGGATAGTCAGGCTCAATGGGCACGGCCACTTTTTTCAAAACGGGTTGGCCGTAAGCGTAAATCGGGAGTAGCATTTCTTTATTGATTCGATTAAGCGATTGGTTCGATTGGGCGATTGGGTGGAAGTTTGGAATAATCGAATCAATCGGCCAATCGGGTCAATCAAGTATTCCAATAATTTTCCTCCATGTACTGTTCCAAAATAAGCGCTGCGGCTATTCTGTCCACCAACGCCTTGTCGCGGCGCTTTTGCTTTTTGATGCCGCTTTGGAGGATGATTTTTTTTGCGTTGTTAGATGTGTTGCGCTCGTCTTGGCGAACGACTTTTTTTTCGGGGAAAAGTTTTTGGAGCCGCTTGGCAAACGCATCGGCCTGAGGCGCTATCTGGGCGGGGTTGCCGTCGGCATGGAGCGGAAGCCCCAGCACAAAATGTTCCACTTCCTCTTCGGCGCAATATGCTTGGAGAAAATCCAGCACCTCGTGCGTAGACACCGTGGTGAGTGCGCTGGCGATGATTCTCAAGGGGTCGGTGACGGCGATGCCCGTGCGTTTCAATCCAAAATCTATGGCGAGGATGCGGCTCATAATGTGGCGGTAAAGGTAGCAAAAGATGATGCCCGCGTTCAGACCTTAAAATCCAAAAGCACCCGTTTCACCGCTTCTTGGAACGCCGCCTCGTCGCCGTCGCAGAATTCCACCTCTATGGGCAGCACGAAAATGGGCAGCTGATTTTTCCATAAAAAATTTTGATGGAGTTCGAGCCGCATCGCGTCCTTTTCCGTGGTGAGGATGATTTTGTTGCTCCCCGGCATCCGGTCGAATCGGCGCGTCATGTCCAGCAGTTCGTCTTCTTTGAAATAGTGGTGGTCTTCGTACTCCAGCGTCTGCGCCGATTTGGCGGAAGCGGCGAGGTATTGCAAAAGATAGTCCGTATGGGCGATGGCACTCACGAGCAGCACGTCGGTATCGAGGTCGAGCGGGCGGCGGATGTCGGGGCGGAGCAGCTCGTAGGGAATGCCGTACCGATAGCGGGAAAAGAACAGGTGCTGGCGCGGGAACGGGTCAATTTCCTGTGTCATTTTCTGCCGCTGGCGCGGCGAAAGGTCGGGCGGGCATTTTGTCACGATGATAATATCGGCACGGCGGTAGCCATATCGGCCTTCGCGCAGGCGGCCCGAAGGCAACAGCCAATCGCGGGTGAAAGGGCGGGCAAATTCGGTGAGCAAAATATTCAGCCCAGGCTTCACGGCCAAATGCTGAAAAGCATCGTCGAGCAAAACACACTGCGTTTCGGGGTTTCGCTTTAGCAATTCCGGTACGCCGAGGGCGCGGCTCTCGCTGACGCAAATGGGCACATCGCGGAATTTTCGCTTGAACTGCATCGGCTCGTCGCCCACCATTTCGGCGGTGTCAATAATCGTCACCGGGCGGTATCCCGACGTGTTGCGCCCATAGCCCCGGCTCAGCACCGCTACTTCGAGGAATTGGCCGAGCCAACGAATCAGGTATTCGATGTGGGGCGATTTGCCCGCGCCGCCCACCGACAGGTTGCCCACCGAAATGACCGGAAGGTCGAACCGCACGCTGCGCAAAATGCCAACGCGGTAAAACAGGTCGCGCAGCCCCACGCCCAGCCCATAGAGCAGGGCCAAAGGCAGGAGCAAAATGCGGACGACAATATCTTCGGGCATGACAAAAAAGCAAAATCCCGAAGGCTTGCAACCTCCGGGATTTTTGGTGGTACCTCCCAGAATCGAACTGGGGACACATGGATTTTCAGTCCATTGCTCTACCAGCTGAGCTAAGGCACCAGCTGTTCCTTTCAAAAGCGGGGCAAAGGTACGGGCATTGCTTTCAAACGACCAAAGCTTTGCCGTGTTTTTTTTCCAAAAAGTTTAAATCTGACCATTTATGCACGACACCACCCCTTTTTTGGACGCAAGCCGTTGCCATTTTCCTATAAATCACCCCCTTGATAGGCGTTATAGGAGCGGGCTGCCTCCCCAAGCACGCCCTGCCCCGAGGGCAAACGCATTAGGCGATAAAAATTTGGCCATAATGCCATAAAACATACAAATAAAGTAAAATAATAGAGTTCTTGTCAAGTTGATTTTGCATACGCACGCGCAGGCACACGCGTTGAGCCACAAACCCACCTAAACTCTAATATTTGCAAATCGTTGATAAAAAATCAAAGAATTAGAAAGGCTCCTGCCAAATTTTTAACAATCATGCGTCTGCCCTGCGCCCTCCCCTTTCTCAGCCCAACAATGCAGTTTTGAAAACGATCTGTGCAAAAAGGTGGCACTAAGACAAGGGGCTTCGAAGCGCCCGGGTGTTTTTTTCGCCACCGTAAATAGGGCGGGCATATTTCAAGATTCTGCTACCTTTGCCCTTCTATGCTCAATCTCGGGAGGTTTGTTCGTCATATATAAACACAAATAATTATAAATCAATACTTTGTGAAAAATTAAAGTGGACAAACCTGCCGCAGGGCAGTATAAATGGGTGTGGCCATGGACGTGGTAACTTCCCCAGCATGATTTGACTTGCCGGGAGATATGCGGAATCGTCGTGGGCTTCTACCGCCGCTTCCAACTTTTTCATGTTCGCCGTGTCGCCGTCCCGGCTGAGTTCATGGAATTCGAGATTCCACTTGGCCAGCTTCCGCATGTCGGCCTCGATCGCAATTTGCTTCATCGATGCGATATCTTCGTTCGCGGCCTGCGCTTTTTCGAGCAACAATCGGGCAAGATTGAACGCAACACGCATGGCGGTATGGATGCGATTCCATAAATCTTCGTTGAACTGGCATTTGCGACTTTCGCTGTACTGTACGTCACGCTGCAAAGCGTCCGTCGTCGTGCATGTCCCTATTGCGGCGTTCTCGGCGTCACGTAAATCGTTCTTGATAGACTCCCACCATCGATTGTGTATTTCGTGTTTCGCATCGTCGAAGGATTCAGCGTAGTGCATCAAGCCGTCGAGTGTTTTTGCCAGTCGCCTGAATGCCCGTTGTTTTTCGAAAACCCTCGTTGCGTCGGACGGTTTTTTCTTCGCGTTCATTTCGCACCCCCTTCACCGAACAACCACACCCGAACGTGCTCTGCCACGGCTTCCAGCCGATTATCTTCAATCCGCTGGCGATATCTCGCCCCCATATCCGAAACGTGCGGAGCGTGACCCATCACATGATCGACGGCGACTTGATCGGCAGTCGCGCCGGCCACGGTTTCGAACGTCCTGCGGAGTGAATAAAAGCCGACTCCCGGTCGATGCAGTTTGCAATCTTTTAGCAGTCGAGAGAAAATCAAGTAAACTGGATTGTTGCCCGGTCCATCTTTCCCCCAACTATTGCCGTTTCGGGTGATAAACACGAGGTTATCGTCGGCATTTTTGGCATTCGGACGTATGGCGATTGCCGCGTTGATCGCCGCAACGGTTTCAGGCCAGAGCTTCGCCCGTCGGGGAACGCCCGTTTTCGGTCTTGGATAATCCAACCAGCCGGTTGTCAGTGACAACCCCGATTTCGGCAGTGTCGCAACGTCATGGTTCCCCATGCCGCAATTCACGCCGAGCAGTATCATCGCTTTCATAGTGACGTCGGCAGCGTCGATCAGCTTGCGGATTTCATCGGCTTGCAGATCCCGTGCGCCACGGCTTGCGGAATCGATCCGTAAAGTTTTTGCGGACGGCTTCTTGAATCCTGTGCCAAAGCGAACCGGGTTGTCGAGAATGCCGTCTTCATAGCCCCATTTGAAAATCGAGCGGATACGCTGGATTTCCACCCCCAGCGCAACCGGTCCCTTTGTTTTCGCGAGCTTATCCCGGAGCGCGGCGAAGTCGTCTGCCGTCAGGTCGCTGACAACCCGTTCGCGCCCGAATGCATCAGCGGCACGCACACCAGCGACGCGACAATCGAGAAACGTCCGGGGTTTTATCTCGCCGTTGTCCCGATGCTGTTCTTTGCGGGTCAGATAAGCGTCAACCAGATACTTGATCGTGACGCCCGCCGCTTGCCCTTTGGGACGCGGTTTGCGGCCTGCCAGAAGATCATCTTTGACGCGAAGCCATTCAACCAGTGCGCCGTCGGGATCGCGCCACGGCCCGAAGAAATGGACCTTGCCCCGAACCTTTTTGCACCAGCGGCCTGTCGGGTGTGGTGTGAGGGGGAAATCGGGATGAGGCTTCGCAGGTTTCGCTTGCCGTTGATCCGTGGAATCATTACGATGTGCCATGTGTGACCTTTCGCCTTAGAACTGAGGTTGCACCAGGCACCCGGCGGCTATCATCCGTGCGGGTGTCATTTACATGGCTTTAAGGATACACGGTTGTCATATCGGTTGTCAACGATGCGAAATAATAAAAACAAAATAGACATAAGTGATTGAAATAAAATGACTTGCCGCCGTAGCTCAGTTGGCAGAGCGACGCTTTCGTAAAGCGTAGGTCGTCAGTTCGAATCTGACCGGTGGCTTTTGATGCAACTGTTTTCCGAGTCGCGACTACTAGGCGGATGCCAAGAAAAAGTAAGAAAGTGGAGTTTACCATTTTACTTCCCTCGGCGGTTATTCGATCGTTACCCCCGATTGCTGATGGCGCCAGGCAGATGAGAGGGGGTAGACCCGGCGGCGGACGCGGTTGATGCCACCCAATGGACGATGAGCCGCAAGCGCGTGCCAAACGTTGAACGCGAGGTTCTTGTAAGCATTGTCTCGTCGCAATGATTCGATCTCTTGCCTCGGAAGCAACAGGTGAGCGACCGTTCGAAACGGCGATTCGCTTTCCGGCCACTCGATTGCGGCGTCTTCAATGGGCATCGATTGCTCGCTTGTACGCAGTTGTACCTGGAACTCGAACAACACCTCTTGAGTTCGTAACGTTTCCTCGAGCGCCAGGCGCAGCGCGTCCCTTTTTTTCCAGAGTTGCTTGACCAGGTCCACGTAGGAATCCTCGCAATCCCTAGCCGGCTTCACCCGGTACTTGGCCACATATTTTCCAAACCGTATCGGAGCCATGCTGAAATAAATTTGACTTGCGGGGTGCGCGGGGAGTTGTCCTGCGATTTGCGCGACCGTCAACATCTCGCGCCAATGCCAGTGCAGCGGATTCCAGTCGCCGCCGGTCAGTGCTCCCTGCAACGTGGCGAGCGGGCTGTCGTCGGCTTGCACCAGAACTTGCTCTATTCGCAGATAGTCCTTCACATTCCTGGCAAAAAACACCGGGTGATTGATCATCACGAAATCCTGCGTCCGGCCTCTCGACGCATCGACCGAGACCATATCGCCATCCACTTCCAGCACTTTGACCGCCATTCCCCGGCCATCTGGAATGGCATCCGGTTGAGGCTGACTGGACGCATTCGAAAAACGAACCACTGCCGGGAAGGGACCGGCGTGCTCGAATAGTCCCTGGGCCAGCTCGTCGGGCAGGTTCGGCAGCACCCGGAAATCGCCTTGGGCATAGCCATGCGTTTTGACGTGTACGTCCGCGCGAAACTGACCGCTTTTCGCCAGGCCTCTCGCCAGAATCAACTCCAATGCATCGATCACCCGCTGAATATCGTCCGCCTCATCGGCAGGGATCGTTTCGACGTTATCCGCATACGGCAGGGGGCGGTTGGCGTGAGTCATCGCAGGATCCTCGATCATGTGCTGAAGTTTTACCGGTTAAGGAGAAGTGTATCCTGCTGCATGAATTTCGGACACTCGGAACGATGTCCTCGTTCGACTTTCTTTCAGGGAGCGTTTCTCCCCCCTCGCTGACCGGCGTGTTGATTCAATCCTATAGCAGGCCGTTGAAAAACGGTGCCGCTCTTGCCTTGCCCAGCGGTGAAGATAATAACCGTTGGAAAAACTCCGGGTGGATAAACCACCCGGCTCAGGAATCTCAGCAGGGGGCGGGTGGCCGGGTGCCCGGGTTGGGATATGAGCTCGCCGTTGATCCCAACTCTGGTGTGCCACGGCTGTGTCAGCCGTGTCTTCGATGATAATGAGGCGTAAACGAAGCCAGACGAAATCCATCCGCGAACTATGCTTCGCGAAGCAATCGAAGATCCACATGCAATCGCACGGCTGACACAGCCGTGGCACGCGATCAAGTTCCTCGTCGCAATAAGTTTTTCGACCGGGCCACCCTGCCATTGGTTGGGAGATCCTGTTTTCGGTGGGAACAAGGGGCATCAAAGGACCACTGGGAACGATGTTCTTCTGGTGGGATATGGGGGGCGCAACCTCAATTCCGGCCGCAAGGGCTGGTATGGTATCTTCTTCGGTGAGGGATTAACGACCGAAAACGTGCTCAATGCCGGATTGGGCACGCTGGGCTTGACCGGGCTGTTACCGGCCCTCAAGGGACTAAGAGGAGGCGTCAATGGAATAGACGATGCCGCTGATGGAGCATCGGATGCGAACAGGGCACTGAATGGGGCGGGTGACGGGGTACCGCAAGTGCCCAACGCCAAGACGTTGAATAGAAGTCTAGAATCAATAGGAACTGCCAGCAAAAGTATTCCTGGTGCGTTAACTCACGACCAACAAATTGATCTAATAAACAATATTGAAAAGCAACTTGGCATTAAAATCGAAGTTACTTATAATTCTCGACACAACTATTTTGATATGGATACCAAAAAGTTGCATTTGGCAATCGCAGAGGGCGAAAACATCGGTAGAGGTACGTTTTTTGAGGAACTTCAACATGCAATCGACGACGTTAATAACCGAAATCCCGCTACAGCATATCCCGCCGATTCAATAGAAAATGCAATTTTCCATCGTCAGGTATTTGATCGCATGGTGAAAAATCCATTATTTGACATTACTGAGACAGAAGCTGAAGATTTATTGTTGAATATTACATTTGAAATACTAATACGTGGTGACCACTAATTATATTCGCTGTGGATGGGAAACTTCGATGATAGATTTAGATGTCCTAAATTGTAAGATTGGCTGCGAGTTATCAGGATTACCATTTTTGTCGTTTATTGAGGGTAAACAGAAATGGATCTATTTAATGCAAGCATATAATCTGACATCAGGTAAAGATATAGTTATATGGACCCAGTCGGCGTCTGGTAATTGTGAACAACTTATATATGCGACGGGGCCATTATTGATACTGCATCCCAGACACAAGATGCCTGAACTCCGAACTTCCTCACTCGTTAACGATATCGAAATGTCACTTCAACCATTCGTTGATCAAATCAAGAACTGGCGCAATGTTGTCTCACAACATGCTTCGCCGTGGATCGACAAAAAGACTGAAGTACCGTGTGATGAGATGGAAATTCTAGTTCGGCATTTTAGTACCTACACGTATGACGATTCCCGTGTACTTGGGGCGCCTTCTTCAGTACGAGTCATCACTAATAACGGAAAATGCGTAGTCGACACCAGCAAACCACATACAATGACCGGACCAAATATTTCGACGAACGAATTATTTGACCTTATTGCAAGTATTGGGATTCACAATCTTCCCGCAAGAACGTATGACCTTAACGGAAACTTATCCTAATAGCATCTTTTGGCGGCGAGTGGCCGGGGTGGCCCAGACGCCCCGTCGTCTGGGTGCCTGTTGCACAAGACGCATGTCGCGCGAGTTCCTTCCGAAATGGCGACCCATTCTTGAAGCCTGACTCAAAGCTTCTTGTTGTTGTGCAATACAAACACGGTTGCGCCTGTAACACCCGAGCCAAATCCAACAATCTCAGGTTGTCTGAGCCACTCAGCCGTCATCACTTTCATTATGCACCCATCATTGCTCCTCCCGTTTCTTACAACGCATCCGTCGATACCGTACAATATCGAGCCGATTGTCTTCGAGTGGTGGAAAACCTGGTCCTAGGAATGAAACATCGGCAGCATGACTTCGTCAGCGAGCAGTTACGATCAGTGTGCGTATCCCAGTTATCCGTATCCCCAGACGCACCCCGATCGGCTGGCGACGATTGCCGCGCTGTTCGGGCTGAATCCTCCCGACGTCGAGCGTTGCCGGGTGTTGGAACTCGGGTGTGCGGGGGGTGGGAATCTGCTCCCGATGGCCGAGCAGTTGCCGGGGAGCACGTTCGTCGGCATCGATAATTCGGCGAAGCAGATCGAACAGGCGGTGCAGGCGACGAAGGCGCTGGGGCTGACCAACATCGACTTTCGCACGCTCGATCTGCGCGAGATCGATGACGGCTTCGGCGAGTTCGACTACATCATCTGCCACGGCCTCTACACGTGGGTTCCGAAAGAACTCCAGCCGAAGATCATCGCCATCTGCCGGCGGCATCTGGCAGCCAACGGCGTCGCTTTCATCAGTTACAACACGCTGCCCGGTTGGCTTAATGTTAGCAGGCCGTTGAAAAACGGTGCCGCTCTTGCCTTGCCCAGCGGTGAAGATGATAACCGTTGGAAAAACTCCGGGTGGATAAACCACCCGGCTCAGGAATCTCAGCAGGGGCGTCGGACAACGCCGCGGATTGCATCAGTTTCAGTACTGAAACACCAGGCCGGCGAGCGGGCCGTGTAAGAGCGCATTGACGCCGAAGCCTTGCGGGGAGCCGGTTCCGCCGTGAAGTCCTTGATCGATATCGAGGAATCGGTAACCGATCAGCAGATTCGCGGCGTATCCTAAATCCATCGTGACGGCTGCCACGAGATTCCAGACTTTGTTGGAGGACGAGCCGATGCCGAAGCCTCCCCAGTCACCGCGAACGACGGCGTTCAAACCCGGTTTGATTTCCGCCATGACGCGGGCACCGGTAAACAGGTCGACCCACTGCTCCCCCTGAGCGACTTGAACGACGGGATTGATATTCGGCAGCGAAAGGATCGCCGAGACGTCCATGCTGTAATATCGCGCACCCCCCAGCAATTGAACTCGCATGGGGGAATGATTGGGATCGAGTTCATTGGCATTATAAATGTCGATGGCTCCTCCCATTTCGAGAATGCTCATGGTCAAGCCGGTTTCGAGCGTCGCGCGGCGACTGCTGACCGAGGGATCCATGCTGATGATGTCGCCGTTGACGAAAATGGACCAGTCGTCGCGTCCGAATTCGAGATGGCCCATGAACCCGCCACGAACCTCGCCATCTTCAAGCAATTTCCAGAGATCGGTGAGGTCGAGGTTCAAAGGAGCCGTGATTCCATTGACCGTGAGATTGCCGTTGACTTGCGTGGCCCAGATGTAGGGAATGAGTTTGACCCATACTTGATCGTCGGGAGAAACTTCATATGTTTCGTAGAATTCGCCGTCGCCAGGCTCGGTAGAAAGAACAGTCTCGTCGGGATTTGTCGAGCCGTCTGGCTGAGTCATCGATGCGGCTAACTCAGATGTATCGGCATACTCCCCGGTTGAGCCTGGGTCTGATCCGGGGGAATGTCCGAACAATGCGTTGGGATCAAAGGTGTCCGGCTGGATGGATTGTGATTGCTGAAGATCGGGAGTCGGCACCGACTGGGCGTCCGCATACATCCCGGCGTTCGATGCGATGCAAACAGCCGACAGGAAAACGGAAAGTCCGCGCATTACTCCCCCAGAGCGTTCGACAGCCGAAATTGGTGTACGAGATGTTCAGGCCGACGATGGTCGTCCATCCAATTTATCGGCGGAAAACAGCAAGAATCGTACTGATTCTGTCGGTTATGAGGGTTTTATGGGGATTTTCACCTATTCACTTTGAATATGTTTTGGTGACGCTGTTGCGGTGCCACTGATATTGCGAATTCATTTCAGGTCGATCGTTACCTTGTGAATCTTGCCGGTGAACTTGTTGTCCCCCTGCTTGTAATCCGGCGACACGTTCGTTTCGCCATCTTGGCCAACATCCGCACCTTCATCCGCGGAGAATGCGAATGGCTGGGTCTTGGGGATTTGCCCATCGACGGCTTTCTTGCCATCGATGGTAATAATGGACTTGCCGCCCGTCCCCGGCTTGGCTTCATCGGGCGTGAACTCGTATATGATGGTGTGCTTTCCCGGCGCTAGGGCCGTCGGGGAAGCGATGTTGGTGCGTTCGATGGCGAACCAATTGTACTCGTGATGTACCTTGCCTTCCTTCATATACAAGGTCCAGCCGCCGAAGTAGCCGGCCTGAGCGATGATCACGCCGTCGGCGTTTTCATCGTTCACCTCGATCTCGGCGGTGATCGTG
>JBJXFT010000207.1:0-13171 GCA_046155725.1 Saprospiraceae bacterium | reverse complement strand
TCGTGTATGGAAAACAACGACTTTAAACCCTACATCCCTTCTGAAAACGTATCGGTCAAAGAGTTCACCATTCGCGCCGTGGTCATCGGCTCCTTGTTCGGCATCCTCTTTGGCGCGGCCACGGTCTATCTCGCTTTGAAAGCGGGCCTCACCGTTTCGGCCTCCATCCCCATCGCCGTGCTGGCCATTTCTTTGGGGCGCAAATTCCTCGGCACCACCATTCTGGAAAACAACATCATCCAGACAACAGGATCGGCAGGCGAATCGGTGGCGGCAGGCGTAGTGTTCACGCTCCCGGCGTTCCTGTTCCTTTCTGACGGCATCGGCAAAGGCTATTTCAATTACTGGACGATTCTGATGCTGGCCATTTTCGGCGGCATCCTTGGCGTTCTGATGATGATACCGCTGCGCCGCTCGCTCATCGTGAAAGAACACGAAAACCTGCCATACCCGGAAGGCACCGCTTGTGCGCACGTTCTCATGGCGGGCGACAAGGGGGGAGATTTTGCCAAAACGGCCTACCAAGGTTTGGGCTTTGCGCTCGGCTACGCCATGCTCCAAAAGGTATTTCACGTCATTGCCGAAACGCCGACCTGGGCATCGGGCATTGCGAACAAATACCTCCCCGCCGCCCGATTGAGCGGCGAGATTACGCCCGAATATCTGGGCGTGGGCTACATCATCGGCCCGCGCATCGCAGGCGTGTTGGTGGCGGGCGGCGTATTGGCTTGGCTGGGTCTCATCCCGCTTTTGGCCACGCTCGTGCCGCCGGATGTCATCGCTGCCCAACTCGACAAACTTGATTTGATGAACCCCGCCGAGGCCAGCGCGCGCTTTGGCTGGGACCCTGCCACACATTCATTTACCAACCTTTCCGAAGCGCTTTACCGCGCGTACATCCGCCAAATCGGTGCGGGCGCGGTGGCGGGCGCGGGCTTTATCACGCTCATCAAAACGCTGCCGACCATCGTCTCGTCGTTCCGCGACAGCATGGGCGAAATCCGCAACCGCGACAAATCCGTGGCGGTGGCTCGAACCAACAACGACCTGTCCATCAAAGTCGTCGGTATTGGAAGCCTCGCGCTCATCCTACTCATGGCCGTGCTGCCCGGCATCCCCGGCGACAGCATTCCGAGCAAATTGCTCATTGGCTTATTGGTCATTGTGTTTGGATTTTTCTTTGTCACGGTGGCCAGCCGCATCGTGGGCATCATTGGCAGCAGCAACAGCCCCATTTCGGGTATGACCATCGCTACTATCATGGGCACTGCGCTCGTGTTCATCGGGGTGGGCTGGACCGGGAAGTTTTATGAGCCTATGGCGCTCGTGGTGGGCAGTTTGGTTTGCATCGCTGCCGCCAACGCGGGGGCTACTTCGCAGGATTTGAAAACGGGCTACCTCATCGGCGCCACGCCCCGCTATCAGCAAATCTCGCTGTTTATCGGGGTCATCGTGTCGTCGCTCGTCATCGGCGCGACGGTGCTTTTCCTCGACAACCCGACGGCAGATATGCGCGCTCAGGGCATCGAACACGCCATCGGAGAGAAGTTCAACGCGCCCCAGGCTACGCTCATGGCGACGCTTATCAAAGGGCTGCTTTCTTTCAATTTGGATTGGCAATTCGTGCTGGTCGGCCTGTTCATCGCCATCACGATGGAGCTCTGTGGCGTGAAATCGCTCTCCTTCGCCGTGGGCCTGTACCTGCCGCTCAGCACCACGCTCCCCATCTGGATTGGCGGCGCGCTGAAAGGCTTGACGGATTGGTGGGCCAAGAGCAAAGGCGAGGCTACGGAAGATGCTGAGCTGGGCAAGGGAAGCCTGTTTGCCACAGGATTGGTGGCGGGCGGTGCGCTCGCGGGCGTGATTGTCGCGCTGTTCCAAGCCTCCGACGGCACGGCTGCCGCGCTGGAACGGGTGAATCAGGAACACGGGATCGTCGGCGCGATTGGCGCAAATGGCTACAATATCCTCGGGGTCTTGTGCTTTGCGCTGCTGGCGTTCTTCTTGGTTCGAGCGGCGCGTAAGAAATAGCGGAAAGGGGTTTTCCCAATGATGAGCGCAGCGTTTAGGACAGAGTGCCTAAACGCTGCGCTTTTGTATTTCCAAGCCAAAACAGGCTTTTATAGTCAACGCAAAGTGCAGACAGGGTTTTGAATAAAGGAGTCGTTCAACTGCGTGAAAACCAATCCCTACTAAACCATCTAAACTTTCTAAACCACTCTAAACTGTCAAAAAAATGGCATCCATCTTCGGCCACATCGCAGCATCCACCGCCATCGGCTGTGCTTTTTTCCTCAATCAAGTACGCCCCATCACGCTCGCCGTGGCGGGCTTTTGCGCCTTTGCGCCCGACCTTGATGTGCTGGCTTTCCACTTCGACATCCCCTACGGCAGCGAATGGGGACATCGCGGGTGGACGCACTCGCTGGTTTTCGCCTTGGTTTTTGGCGGGCTGATTGGGTGGCTCTGTACCGGCGGCTTTAGTCGCCGGGTGGGTGAGCCGGCGGCTAAAGCCGCCGGTACATTGACCGCTTGGCTCATCCTCAGCACGGTTTCGCACCCATTGCTCGATATGCTGACGAACGGCGGGCGCGGCTGTGCGCTTTGGTGGCCATTCAGCGCGGAACGGATTTTCTTCCCGTGGCACCCGATTCAAGTGTCGCCCATTTCGGCAGCCGATTTTTTCAGCCCCTGGGGGCTTGAGGTTTTGGCAAGTGAGGTGGTGTGGATTGGTTTTCCCTGCCTGGGCTTGGTGTGGGCAGCGAGATTGTTTCGAAGCGCAGCCAAATTGTGATTTGTAGCCTATCCGAAAACCGGCCCGACGATACGTTTACTAAACCTTGGAGGTTTAGTAAACGTAGCTCCGTCAGCTGGTGGGAGGTTTTCGCATAGGTTCTTAACCGTACCTTTTCGCCCACACTCTGCCGCCCGCACAAATGACTGAACTTCAGCAACGGAACGAGGCTTTCCGCGCCTTCCTCGACACCCTCAACCCCGCCCAGCGCGAGGCGGTGGAGCAGGTGGAAGGCCCCGTGCTCGTAATCGCCGGGCCTGGCACCGGCAAAACCCACCTCCTCACCGCCCGCATCGGCAACATCCTGCTCCGCACCGATGCCCGCCCGCAAAACGTCCTTTGCCTCACGTTCACCGACGCGGGCGCGACGGCCATGCGCCGACGGCTGCTCCAGCGCATCGGCCCGGAGGCGCAGCGCGTCCCCATTTTCACCTTCCACGCTTTCTGCAACCGCATCATCCAAGAGAACGCCGAGCAATTTGGCAAGGGCAGCCCCGAACCCGTCACGGAGCTCGAGCGCATCGAAATCGTGCGCGGGCTGCTCGCCAAACTCCCGCCCGAACACCCCCTCCGCGTGGGCAAAAAAGATGTTTTCCAATACGAGGCGCATTTGCGCGACTTGTTTTCGAGCATGAAAAAAGAAGGCTGGTTGCCGGGTTTTGTGCTGAAAAAGTCCGACGAATTCCTGCAAGGATTGCCTGCCCACCCCGACTACATTTACCAGCGCAACGGCAAGCATTTCAAAAAAGGAGACCCCAAAAAAGCCCAAATCGAAGAAGTGACGGAAAAAACCGAGCGGCTCAAATCCGCCGCCGACCTTTTTCCAAAGTACATGCACGCCATGGAACGCGGCGCCCGCTACGAGTACGAGGATATGCTGCTGTGGGTGGCCCGCGCTTTTGAAAAGAACGAGGCGCTGCTGCGCAGTTATCAAGAGCGTTACCAGTACATTTTGGTGGATGAGTTTCAAGATACCAACGGCGCACAATTCCATTTGCTCAACTTGCTGCTCGATTTTTGGGCTACGCCCAATATTTTCATTGTCGGCGACGACGACCAGAGCATCTACGAATTCCAGGGCGCGCGCCTGCAAAACCTCCGCGAGTTCCAGCAACGCTACCAAACAGGTTTGAAAACCATCGTGCTGGAAGAAAACTACCGTTCCACACAGCCTATCCTCGATGCGGCGAGCCGCGTGATTGAGCACAACACCTTGCGGGCGGTGCATCTGTTTGGCGAGGGAATGGCGAAGCGGTTGAGGGCGGCCCCCCCCAGCCCCCCCAAGGGGGGGAGCGAACCAGATTTGACAATCCCGATTTTTTCGGGATTGTCAAATCTGCACGCTTTGGAAATCCATTCCTTTCCCAACCGCCTTCACGAGACCACCCACATCGCCCAACAAATCGAAAACCTCCTCGCCGCAGGCATTCCCCCTTCAGAAATCGCCGTGCTGTATGCCCGCCACGGCCAAGCCGAGCGACTGCAGCATTTGCTCGAAAAAAAGGGCATTCCCTATCAGACCAAACGCCCCGCGAATGTGCTGGACTTGCCCCTGATGCAGCAATTCAGGTCGCTGCTCTGCTATTTGCAGGAAGAATCGGTGCGGCCATTTTCGGGAGAGCACCGCTTGTTCCGGCTCCTCCACGCGGCGTTTTGGGATTTGGACGAAATGGATTTGGCAAAGATTGCGCTGGCGTGTCGTGCTAAGCGAAGCGAAGAATCCGGGGAGCTATATCTTAAAGTGGGCGCTCGTTCCAGCGGCAATCAACAATCATCAATCAGCAATCAACAACCATCAATCATCAATCAGCAATCAAACTGGCGCGAAATGCTGAGCGACGGGGAGGCGCTGGGCAATCTGTCCCTTTCCTCCACCGAGCCTTTCCAACGCTTGGGAGCCAAATTGAACGCTTGGGTTTCGGATGCGCACAACCTGCCTTTGCCCCAACTCATCGAGCGGCTGTACACCCAAACCGGCTTGCTCTCTTGGACCTTGGCGCAGCCCGACAAAATCTGGTACTTGCAGGTGCTGCACACGTTTATGGAATTTGTGCGCGGCGAAACACTCCGCAATCCCCGCCGCTCGCTCGCCAAACTCCTCGACCTTTTGGACAGCATGGACGACAATGCGCTGCGGCTTGCCATGACCCAACCTGCGCAGCAAACCATCGGCGTTCAATTGCTCACCGCCCACGCCGCCAAGGGTTTGGAATTTGGCCACGTATTCCTGCTCGACTGCACTGAGGAGGCTTGGGACAAAAATGCGGGCGGCAACCGGGGGCGTTTTTTTCTCCCCGAAACGCTCACCCGCTCTGGCGAAGAGGATGCGCTGGAAGCCCGCCGCCGCCTTTTCTATGTCGCCATGACGCGGGCCAAACAGCAACTCCATCTCTCCTTCGCCCGTAGCGACGACGCAGGCAAATCCTTGGTGCAAAGCCAGTTTCTGGCTGAAACGGGATTGCCTATCAACGAAACTGAAACCCCACAAGCGGTGCTGCTGGAAGCACAAACGCTGCTGCTGCTCGAAGCGCCGCAGCCCGTGGTGTCGTTGCCAGAGCCAGCACTCTTGGACGCGCTTTTGGCAGATTTCAGCCTGAGCATCACGGCGCTCAACCGCTACCTGCGCTGTCCGCTCGCTTTTTACTACGAAGATGTGCTGAAAGTGCCAGGCACGACGAGCGAGGCTGCCGCTTTTGGCTTGGCGATGCACGGCGCGATGCAGCAGTTTTTGTTGAAAATGAAAAGCCACAAGAACTTCGAATGGCCGTCGGCGGAGAACCTCACCAAGCTGTTTGCAAAAGAAATGGAGCGGCAGCGCGGCTTTTTTTCGGAGCATGGTTTTGCCCAACGGCTTCCGCTCGGCAAGGATTTCCTGCGGAGAATCCACCTCGAACAGGTGCCGTACTGGCGCAAACGCGCCATCGCCGAGCGGCGGGTGGACAAGGTGGAACTGGACGGCATTCCGCTCACGGGCATCCTCGACAAAATCGAATGGCTCGACGGCGGCCTGCTCCGCATCGTGGATTACAAAACAGGCATACCCGACCCCAAAAAAACAGCCGCGCCTTCGGAAAGCCAACCCTTCGGCGGCGACTATTGGCGGCAATTGGCGTTCTACAAAATCCTGATGGACAATGCCCGGCTTTACGCCGAGACGGTGGGCAAAACCGCCATTTCGTGGCTCGAACCTGACAAGCGCGGCGCATTCCCTATCAGCGAGATCAGTTTTTCCAACGAAGAGATGCACTTCGTGGAAGGCTTGGTTCGGGAGGTTTACGGAAAAATCCAGCAACGCGAATTTGACACGGGCTGCGGCAAAAAAGACTGCCCTTGGTGCCAAATGCAGCGCGAGCGAAACATCCCGCAATTGCTGAGCCGGGGTGAGGAAGAGGGCTTGGATGATGGGGGCTAAACTATTTTTCCCGCCACCCTTTCCTCGGAACAAACTTTGCCTACTTTTGCGGGCATTTTTTGATAAGAAACTTAATATTGAACTTGAACAATGGCAAAACGCAAATCTGATCGCGCCGAAACCGTAGTAGTGGAACAGGTGGCAGCCCCTCGATCCTCCGCACCCATTTGGGAAAGATACCCCAGCCTCTTGCTCTACGTCCTCGGCGCCATCGCGCTGGGCATCGGCGGATGGTGGGCGTACAAAGAAATGATCGTGAAACCCAAACAGGTAGAAGCCGTGGCCGCTATGTGGCAGGCCGAGCAGCAATTTGGCCGCGACTCCTTCCAACTCGCGCTCAACAACCCCGGCGGAGGCTTTGATGGCTTCCTCACTATCGCCGACAAATTCAGCGGCACCCCTGCCGGCAACATGGCGCACTATTACGCCGGTGTGTGCTACCTCCACGCTGGCGAATATGACAACGCCATCGCCCAAATGGAAGACTTCAGCCCCGATGGCAACCTCTTGCCCGCCATGAAATATGGGGTCATGGGCGATTGCTATGCCGAAAAACAGGATTTTGGAAATGCGCTCGACTACTATGAAAAGGCTGCCGACGCTGCCGAAAACGACCTGATTGCCATCTTCTACTTGAAAAAATTGGGCATGCTCAACGAAAGCCAAGGCAACAACAAAGCCGCTGTGGAAGCCTACGAGCGCATTCGCCGAGATTACCCTAACCAGGAGTCCACGGATTGGCGCGACATCGACAAGTACATCTACCGCGCTGGCGGCGGCAAGTAAAAATGGCTTGCTGAGTAGAGTAGCAGATATCGATTGCACAAAAAAGAAGCCCGGCGAAACTGCTTCGCCGGGCTTCTTTTTTGTTGCTAATGATGAGGGAGGGCGGGGTTTAGCCCGCGAAATAGAAATAATAGGGGGCTCCGTATGACGCGGGCTGAACCCCGCTCCCCCTCACCCTCAATTTCCAGGTTTCTTTTTCTGCGCTTCGGTAGAGTTGGGCGGCAGAGTGGGCTTGCTGCCGGGCAGAGGCTGGGCAGCGTTGTTGCCAGGTTTTGCTTGCTGTTCCTCGGTGCTGTTGTGGGGGGCAGGTTTGCTTGGGGTTTCCTTTTCTGTGCGGGTGCCCGTGGACGGTTTTGGTGGGGAGACGACTTGATTTTCCACATTTTCAATCGGAGCCTCCGAAGCCGAAGGAACGGCGGCGGGCTGTTCCGTTGGCGTTGTGCTCGGCGTTGTTGCGGGTTTTTCGGCAGGCCGGAAAAACATCCAGTACAGCCCAATGGCCAACGTGACGGCAAATGCCGCGAACAGCGCGAGCGATTGCGCCCCCCAGCCTTTGCGGGGCTGTTGGATGTTCGACTGCACATGCTGCCACACGCGGTCGGAGGGCGTGTCCCAGCCCGATTCGGCGGGCGATTCGGGGAGGTTTTCAAAAGTTTTGCGAAAAAGATCGTCCAAGGGGCTTTGTGCCTGTTGCTCAGTCATGGGTAAGGTTGAGAATGTGAGAGGTTTTCAATAGCGTCTGAGGCGATTATGGTCAAAAAATAGCCAATGGCTAAAGGTCAATGATCAACGGTCAAAAGTCAACGGTCAAGAAGTGAAAGATTTGTCGAGTATTCTTTTGAGGAACTCACGGGCTTTGAACAGTTGGCTCTTGCTGGTGCCAATGCTGATGCCCATTTGTTCGGCTATTTCTTCGTGGGTAAAGCCTTCGATGGCGTAAAAGTTGAACACCGTGCGATAGCCAGGCGGCAGCCTTTGGAGGTACGACATCAAGGTTTGCGCGTCGAGGTTGGAAGCAAAGTCTTCTTGCGTGTGGAATTTGCTTTCAAAAACATTGAAATCCGGCACGTCTTGCACAAAATCGCGCTGTTTGCGCAAATGGCTGAGCGCGGTGTTCACCATGATTCGCCGAATCCAGCCGCCCAGCGCCCCCTCGCCCCGAAACTGCCCCATGTCGCGGTAAACCCGCACAAAACCGTCCTGCAACATATCCTCTGCCTCCGATCTGCCTTTGGCGTAGCGGAGCAAAACCCGAAACATCGGCACGCTGTACTGGCGGTAAAGTGCCGTCTGGTGCGCCGGGCTGCCTTGCAGTATGCCGCTAACAAGTTCCTGATCGCTGTATTGATGCATGTTGGTTTGAACAAAGTGGTTGGTGGTGATTGTGGAAAATGGGTTGCCCGGCGAGCGAAAAAATTGCAACGCGGATTGCGCGGATAGGGCGGATTTGCGCGGATTTTGTTTCCAAGTGAACTTGAAAATCCGCGCAAATCCGCCCTATCCGCTAAATCCGCGTTGCACCAATCCGCGTTGCAACGAACACAAAAGTCTTAAAAGCATACGACCCAATCTCGATGCGCTCCAAAACTTTGAACCCTGCAAGGGCGAGAAACAAATCCATTTCGCCGGGCAGGAAGGCTCGGAGCGTGGCCTCGTCGCGGGCGATTTCGATTTTAGAACCATCTGGGCGGACTTCAAAATAGGCCGAATGCCAGTCCCAAGTCCAGCCCGTTTGGAGGTTTTTGTGGTAAATGCTTTTGCGTTCCCAAGTGGTTTGGCCGTCGTGGGCAGCATGCAAAATCGGCGTTCCAGCGTCCATGTTCAAGAAATGCGTGTGCGCGTCAATGAAATCGAAAATGAGTTTTCCGCCCTCGGCAAGGTTGTTTCTGAAAGCGGAAAACGCCGCCTCAACGTCTTTGTTTTCAAGCAAATAACTGACCGAACGCGCGGGGATGATGAGGGCTTCCACTTTTTTGGGCAAACGGAAATCGCGCATATCGCCCTGAAAAAACCGACCGCGCGGGGCTTCTTCGCGGGCAATGCCGAGCATCTCCTCGCTCAAATCCATGCCTTGGTAATCCCAACCTTCGGCCAGCATCCGGCGCGCCAGTTGGCCCGTGCCGCAGCCCACTTCGAGCACCGAGTGGCAGCCGTATTTTTGAAGCAAACCCGCGTAAAAACGGTGCTGCTCCTCGTAGTCAATAAACGACGGGTACACTCGGTGGTAGAGCGTAGCGAAATCAGAGTAGAGTTTTGTCATTGAAAATCCTGTCTACTTTTGTCGAAACAAACGGGGCGAAGGTAAGGTCGGGTTGCCAAGCGCGATTACCCGTCAACCACGAATTGTACTATAGTCAACGTAAAGTGGTTTTGCAAAACGAACTTCTCTCAAATACTGATCCCTAATCGAATCAATCGACCTGTCTATGAATGCTCCACTCTCTGCAGCCGAAGTCATAACGCTCCGCTCACCCGATACCGAACAGGTCAAAACCATCCTTCCCCTTTTGCTCAAAGAGCTGGTGCTGAAAGGCTGGTTGGATGTGCACAGAAAAAAACGCCATGGCGAGTTTTTGGCGCAGCTTATTCTTCTGTTTGTCTATATGGCTCTGTTTGGAGTAATGTTCGGCTTTTGGGGAAGCGTAGGGATCCTCATCATAATTGTTGCTGTACGGTCAAATGACTTTTCGATACAACCCGAAACGCACTTTTCTCTTACGCAGGCAGGAAGACAAAAACTACTTCACATAGGGCCAAACGCATCATTGCTCGTCCTTGCTTTGCGAACGATAGCATTTGCCCGGCCTGAAAGAGTTGACCATTGTACGAATAAAAGATGGCGCAAACATTTAAGCGGCTATTACCCTGACAATGCCGCTTTCCATTCGAATTTCTTGCTCCTCGCTTTGGAAAAGCAAGGTTTGATAGAGTCAAGGAATAACCTAACCCCGCGAAGAACCCCTGCGGGCGACGCTGCTTTGGCAAAGGCCGAAGCCGAAATCGAACTTGGCAACGAGCTCCCGCGCTTGCTCCGAGAAGGATCGCCACAGGTAGTTATTTTGGCCGCCCAACTTGGTAGTTTGCTACTGCTTGTGCCCGACATGGAGGGCTATTTTCATTCCCTGATAAACACGGCGGGCTTCCACGACTCTGACAACGGCGACAATTGGGAGACCAAAGCAGATTTTCTTGACGGCGACATAGGTTCGGGTATCGGAGCCGAGAGCGGCTGTGGGGTCGGAAACGACAACAGTGATGGCGACTGGGTTGAGCCAGGAAAAGAGGGTGGATGTGGCGATTGAACTGTCAAAGCATTTTTGGCCACGGACGGCCTCAATTTATGAGTTTGCCATCCTCGGCGTGCGAGCTGGCCGCTCGCACAACCGACTTCCAGCACCGAACGACAGGTGTATTTTTGAAGCAAGCCCGCGTAAAAACGGTGCTGCTCGCCGTAGCCAATAAACGACGGATACACGCGGTGGTAGAGCGCAGCGAAATCGGAGTAGAGTTTTGTCATTGAAAATCCTGCCTACTTTTGTCGAAACAAAGGGGGCGAAGGTAAGATCAGGTTGCCAAGCGCGATTACCCGTCAACCACGAATTGCACTAACGCAGACCAACTTGTGCAAAGGCATACTCAAATTACGAAACAAAGCCAATATCTATGAACACTCCACTCTCCGCAGCCGAAGTCAAAACCCTCCAATCCCCCGAGACCGAACAAGTCAAAACCATCCTTCCCCTTCTGCTCAAAGAACTGGTGCTGCGCCGCTGGCTGGATGTGCGCAAAGGGAAACGCCCGGTTGACCGCATACTCTGGAGATTCTTCGGCATCATCGCAGTAAGTCTGTTTGCTGTAAGTATGGTCGTCGGCCTATTCGCAAGCGCGATGGTCTTGATTGCTTATTTTATAGCCATTCAACCCAAAACCCTCTTTTCGCTCACCCCGGCAGGAGAGCAGAAAATCCACCGCGTCGGCCCTAATTCCCCCGTGCTCGCCCGCGTTTTGCAGATGGTGGCCATGGCCCGCCCTGAAGAGTTGGATAATTGCACCAACAAGGAATGGCGCAAATACCTGAGCGACCGCTACCCCGACAATGCCACATTTCACCTGAATTTCCTCCTCGTTTCTTTGGAAAAGCAAGGCTTGATAAAATTGAAAGGCGATAAGTACCCAGAAAGAACCCCGGCGGGCAACGCTGCCTTGGCACGGGCAGAATCCGAGATTGAACTTGGCTACGAACTGCCCCGCCTGCTCCGCGAACGCTCGCCCGAGGCGCCCGTTCTGGCTGCCAGCCTCGGCGGCTTGCTGTTGCTCGTGCCTGATATGGAAGGCTATTTTTACACGCTAATGAACAACGTTGGCTTGCCAGAAATGGATTTGGAGCAGCAGCAACAAAGGAATGCCCAGCACACGACGACTCATGCTGGCGCCAACGATGCCGGTTCCGGCGATGCCGAGGAAAGGCAAGAACAAAACCCCGATTCCGACAACGGCATGGACTGGGAAAGCAACGCCGATTTCCTCGATGGCTCCATCGGTGCTGGCGGGGACGAAGGCATAGGGGCCGACGGTGGATGCGGCGTGGGCAGCGACAGCAGCGATTCGGGCGGCGGCGACGGTGGAGGAGATGGGGGCGGTTGTGGCGGCGGTTGCGGGGGAGGAGGCGATTGAGACCAATGCCGTCAAACTTAGCCGAGAACACGTTTACCAAACTTCAAAAGTTTGGTAAACGTAGGCCAGACTCCATCGTTAAGTTGACGGCATTAGAGATTGAGACCACCATCAGCCCAGTATGTTTTTGAACAACAGAAACCAACTCCTCAACTCTGGTCATGAAAAGCCCACTCTGGCAACGCATCGAGCATTTTCACCCCGACAAACCGGGCGCATCGCTGCCATTTTCAAAACGCCTCGCCCTCGAAAACGGCTGGGCCCGCCGCTACGCTCTGCGCGTGACAGAGGAATACAAAAGATTCGTTTTCTTGGCCTGCACGGCCCCACACCCGGTCACGCCCTCGGAAGAAATTGACCAAGCATGGCACCTCCACATGGTGTACACCCGCTCGTATTGGGAAGATTTTTGCGGCAAAATCTTAGAGCGCCCCTTGCACCACGCCCCCACAGAAGGCGGGAAAAACGAACTTTCAAAACACATCGCCCAATACGAGCAAACCCTCCAAACGTACCGCGAAACTTTCGGCCAAGAGCCGCCGCCCGATATCTGGCCGCCCGCCGATAAGCGTTTTGCCGCCGGCCTCTGGCGTTGGGTCAGCCTCCGCAAATACTGGGTAATCAGAAAGCCGTTCTGAAGAAAGAGGACGGCAAGGTTCCTTCGTTTGTCTTGCCGTCCCTACGCGCTGAGCAAATCTCCCACCCGCACAACGCCATCGCCCTCGCCCAGCCACACTACGTTTTGCCCGAAAAGGATTCGGTTGCCAAATTTCCGGAACGTCGCCAAGGTTTTCAATGGCTCGGCAGCGCGGGCGGCGGTGTCTTGGTCGGTGGTGGGGATGATGCAGCGAGCACAGGGCTTGACTGCTCGGAATTGTTGATTGTTGATTGTTGATTGCTGATTGCTAATTGGTGATTGCTGATTGCCGATTGCAAATTCTTTCCACTCGTCTTCCTCGAATGCTTGACCGCCCGTGAACACAAAATTGGGTCGGAAGCGGTTCATCGGCAAGGGCTGGGCGAGGCGGGAGTTGAGGTCGTCCAGCGAGGCTTGGCCAATGAGCAGATAGGGGAATCCGTCGGCGAAACTGACGTGGTGGCCGCGCGGAGCGTAGCGGCCGTCGGCGGGCCGGCGGGTGGTGTCTGGCATGAACACGAGGCGGAGGTTTTGCCCCAAGTTGTCAGAAAACCACTGGTTTATCTCGTCGGGCAAAACCCTTGCCGGGCATTGGTCGCCCCAGATTTGCACGCGGAGTTTGGGCAATTGGAGCGGGGACATTTCGAGCGGAATGCGCACTTTTTCCAGCGGGCCGTTTTTCCAAAAAACACTCAGGAACGGCGGCTCGATGGCCGTGCCGAGCAGCGCCATGTTCGGGATTTCGCGTTGGGTGACGAATCGCCCCGTGTCGTCCACCAACATCCAGCGGCGGTCGTAGCGAAGCCCGCGCCGTTCGGGCACGGCTTCTTGCAGCGCGATGCCGCCGAGCGATTTGATGGGGTAAATC
>JBJXFT010000188.1:0-16684 GCA_046155725.1 Saprospiraceae bacterium | reverse complement strand
TTGCCCCTGGCGGCGCGCCCATATTGGCAGACAGCGAAATCCTCCCGGTCACTTGTTTCGGGGAGACCAACGGGCAAATTACGGTTGACGTAAATGGCGGAGTCGCGCCTTATCAATTCCAGTGGTCTACCGGTTCTACTGTCAGTTTACTGAGCAATTTGTCCGCAGGCGATTATACGTTTACTGCAACGGGCGCTAACGGATGCTTCACGACCGTGCAATTTTCCGTCGCCGAACCAGCGCTGCTCTCGCTTTCCGCTTTGCTTGATTCCACTTCTTGTACGAGCAACACGGGGAATATCACAGCAACGCCACAGGGCGGGGCATTGCCTTATATCTACCTTTGGAGCAGTGGACAAAACACCGCAGTAGTGAACGGACTTCTGCCTGGCGATTATACTCTGACAGTAACTGACTCAAATGGCTGTACCACAGCGGATACCTATAGTGTTTTGCCTGGCGGTACACCAGAATTAACCAATAGCATGGTGACACCCGTAACTTGTTTCGGAGGAAGCAACGGCGAAATCAATATAGTAGCCGCCGGTGGTCTGATGCCTTACCAGTTCTCTTGGTCTATCGGCTCTGGAGGCAATACCCTGAATAACCTGCCAGCGGGAACCTATGACCTGACTTTAACCGATGCCAATACCTGCAGTTTGACTACAACTTTTATTGTCGAAACGCCGGCGAGTATTGAAACAGGCTTAACAGCGGTATCAGATACATGCGGGCAATCTACAGGCTCCATAGCCGTCAATACTAATGGGGGCATTGCGCCGTATACATTTCTATGGTCGGACGGACAAACCACAGAAAACCTGATAGATCTCTCTGCAGGCACCTTGCAACTCACGGTAACCGATGCGAACGGCTGTACCATCCTTCAAAGCGCAGAAGTATTTTCCATAGATATCCTGCCGGCATTTACGCTCAGTGGCGATACGATTACATGCGCTCAACCTGTCGTGCAAGGGGCGCCTAACCCTGCCCCGCAGAACTGGGTCTTTCAATGGCAGGCACCGGACGGTAATCTTTTATCCGGCGCGGTTCAAAACTTAAGTTTGCCGGGCCAGTACAGCGTTACGGCGATCAATAATTTCGGGTGTACTGTTGTGCATTTCCTTGATATTCCCGTGGATACGCTCACCCCTCAGGCCATTGCCGCTGCCAAAGAGCTCTTTGTTCCGTGCGATCAGTCCGTGGTTATCCTTGACGGGTCTGGCTCTTCGGCAAGCTCTTCTATTGTGGCGCATTGGTATCAAGAAAACAACGGACAGCTTGTTTGGGATACTATAAGCATACTTGCTCAAACCAATCTGGCTGGGACATTTATCCTGCAAATCACAGACACCAAGAATGGCTGCATGGACTACGATACGGTGCAGGTGACTGTAGCAGAACCCATCGCAGGTGTAATGATTGACCTGGATCTTATTTCTTGTTTTGGGTTGGAAAACGGTGCCATTCGGGCGGAAACTGTACTGGGAGGCACCGCGCCTTATTTATACGCCCTCGGCAACCAGGCTTTCAGTCCGACTTTTGAGTTTACTGGTCTGTCGGCAGGGACTTACACTTTATCCGTGCAGGATGCCAATGGGTGCGATTGGCAAAGTGCGGCATTGCTTATCGGAGAACCGGCTCCTTTGTCTTTGGATTTAACCGTCTCGGATACACGCATAGACTTGGGCGAATCAGTGCTCTTGCAGGCGCAGGTGCAACCGCCGGGTGCTGTGTTGAGCCAGGTCTATTGGTCGCCGCCGGAATATTTTTCTTTGCCGGATTCCCTGACCGAAACTGCCCAGCCTACAGAATCCACGCTTTTCCAGATCGAGGTGGAAGACAACAATGGCTGTATAACTTCCGACACCGTCAGGGTAACTGTGCGCAAAGAAGACATTTATGTGCCCAATATTTTTCAACCGGGAAGTCTGGACAACGATGCCTTTACAGTTTTTGCAGGCTCCGACATCTTGCAGGTGCAGTTGTTTCGTGTATACGATCGTTGGGGAGAGCATTTGTTTGAAAACCGCCATTTTCCGCCCAATGACCCAGCACAGGGTTGGGACGGTGGGTTCCGAGGGAAAACCGTAGCTCCGGGTGTTTATATTTTTTACCTCGTAGTGGAAATGGCTGATGGAAGAACAATAGAAATTACGGGGAATGTGACCGTAGTGCAATGAAGTGGAGCGTGTTCATTCAATAGGATAAGATCCCTGAAGTAAATTCAAACAGTCTCTAAAATACAAAAACACCGCCCGATATATCCATCACACATTCATGCCTGACCAAATCCAACTCAACACCATAGAAGAGGCCATTGCCGAAATCCGCGCTGGGCGCGTCATTATTGTCGTGGACGACGAAGACCGCGAGAACGAAGGCGATTTTATCTGCGCTGCCGAAACCATCACGCCAGAAACAGTCAATTTCATGGCCACCCACGGGCGCGGCCTCATCTGCACCCCGCTCGAAGAGCGCCGTGCCGACGAACTGGGGCTTGACCTGATGGTAAACAGCAACACAGCGCTCCACGAAACTGCTTTCACCGTTTCCATTGACCTCATCGGGCAAGGCTGTTCCACCGGCATTTCGGCCTACGACCGCGCCACCGGTATCCGATGGCTCATGAACCCGGCTGCCAAACCCAGCGACTACGCCCGCCCCGGCCACATTTTTCCGCTCCGCGCCAAAACAGGCGGGGTGCTGCGCCGCACCGGCCACACCGAAGCGGCAGTAGATTTGGCGCGGCTCGCAGGGCTTTCACCCATCGGAGTTCTGGTCGAAATCTTGAACCCCGACGGCTCCATGGCTCGCCTCCCGCAACTTGTGGAAGTGGCAAAAACACACGGCCTGAAAATCATTTCGATTGACGACCTCGTGGCCTACCGAATGCGCACGGAACGACTCGTGCGCCGAGAAATGGAGATTCCGATGCGCACGATTTATGGAGATTTCGAAGCCATAGTCTTCACCGATATGGCGAGCAGCGACACGCATCTGGTGCTAAAAAAGGGGGCTTGGGAAGAGGGCGAGCCTGTGCTGGTGCGCGTACACTCTTGGTCCGAAACGGGGGGAATTCTTGGTTCGCTGCTCTCTGATTACGGCACACAAATCGCCTCGGCATTGCAAACCATCCATCAGGCCGACAAGGGCGCGTTCGTGTACCTCCGGCAGGGCGACAAAGCGAATTTGCTGGCAAAACTGCAGCACTACAAACAACTGTCAGAAGAAGGCAACACAGACCGTTTTGAACTCCACACCGCCATCGGAAAAAAGGATTTTGGCGTGGGCGCACAGATTCTCCGCGAGCTGGGCATCAGCAAAATCAAGTTGCTTACCAACCACCCAAAACCTCGCACGGGCTTTATTGGTTACGGTCTGGAGATTGTGGAGAACATCAAATTGTAGAGGATGGGCTTCCACATTCATCTCGACTCCTCCATCGTACATTCTTGCTACTTTTGCACCCATATTTTTTCAATGAAAGAACAAGCCACCGTCACGCCTTATGGCTCCGAAGCGGGCAAAAAAGCCGAGGTGGAACAGATGTTCGACCGCATCGCGCCGAGGTACGACCTGCTCAACCGGGTGCTCTCTTTGGGAATAGATGTGTGGTGGCGCAAACGCGCCATCGGCTATTTGAAACCCGCGCAACCCGCCGAAATCCTGGACGTTGCGACAGGCACCGCTGACGTGGCGATTCTGCTGGCAAAAATTTTGAAGCCCCGGCGTGTGGTAGGCATAGATATTGCCAACCTTATGCTCGAGCTTGGCAAGAAGAAGATTGAGGCGCAAGGTTTGTCCGACATCATCAGTCTCGAAACGGGCGACTGCGAGCAGCTGCGCTTTGCCGACCATTCGTTCGATGCGGTGACCGTGGCGTTCGGTGTGCGCAACTTTGAAAACTTGGAAAAAGGCCTCGCCCAGATGTACCGCGTATTGCGCCCCGGCGGCAGGGTGGTAGTTCTGGAATTTTCGAAGCCGCACATTTTTCCCATCAAACAACTTTACAACGCCTACTTCAAATACGTTTTGCCGCTCATCGGGCGTTTGACCAGCCGCGATTTGCGGGCTTATACTTACCTCTTCGAGAGTGTGCAGGTTTTTCCTGAAGGCAACCAATTCACAGAAATATTAACCAAAACCGGTTTCAACCACCCACTATGCGAACGACTAACGCTTGGAATATGCTCCATTTACACCGCCACGAAATGATTGTAAATTGTAAATTGGCAATTGCTAATTCTAAAAATGCAATCGGGCTTTTGCTCTTTGGGCTTTGCCTTTTGCCCCTTAGCGTTTCAGCGCAATTCAATCAGGGCAAAAACCTGAACTACCTTGATTTTCAGCAGAAAAACTACTACTTCGGCATCACGCTTGGCTACAACGCAAGCGACTACCGCATTTACCACTCCAAGGATTTTATCCGCAACGACTCCTTCACCCGTGCCGAATCGGTGACTGGGCCGGGCTTCAACCTCGGCATCGTGTCGAACCTGAAAGTGGGCGAGTATTTCGACATCCGCTTCCTGCCCACGCTTTCGTTCACGGAGCATACCATACGCTACTCGCCGGCGGGCCAGAATGGCCGCATCGTCAGCCGCCCCATCGAATCGGTATTGGTAGAGTTGCCATTTCACGTTCGCTACAAATCTGCGCCGTACCACGACTTTCGCTTGTTCATCATTGGTGGCGTGAAGTATTCGTTTGATGTGGCGAGCGATTCTCGGACGCGCCAAGCTGCCGGCTTGGTCAAAATCGCTCCCACCGATTTTCAAGTGGAGTATGGCGCGGGCATCCAGTTTTTCTTCCCGTACTTCATTTTCTCGCCCGAGCTAAAAGTGTCGCAAGGGCTGAACAACGTGCTGATTTTTAACGACCGCTTGCAGCAA
Organism: Saprospiraceae bacterium; assembly: GCA_046155725.1. Lineage (GTDB taxonomy): Bacteria > Bacteroidota > Bacteroidia > Chitinophagales > Saprospiraceae > M3007. The sequence continues at coordinate 11,789 of JBJXFT010000188.1, read as the reverse complement.
AGCACCGTATTGGAAAAAGTGCTGAGCCGCACTTTCACCATTTCGCTTCACTTTGAGGGGTAGGTGTTTGGCGAATTGGGCGTTGTATAGCGGTTGCCTTGAAAATTTTCAGGCCGGGTTTATTTTTTCAGGGCAGAAATTCTACCTTTGCCCGCCCAAAACGAAAACCGCACAGTTTTTCAAAAAAAGCACCATTTCCGCTGTAAAATATGGCACATCACAAGTCCGCCTTAAAGCGCATCCGCCAGAACGACAAGCGTCGTTTGGAGAACCGCTACTACAAAAAATCTACCCGCACGGCTATCAAGAACTTGCGCGAGCTGAAAGAAAGGGAAGAGGCTGAAAAGTTTCTGCCCAAAGTTGTGAGCATGATTGACCGCTTGGCAAAGCGCGGCAACATTCACCGCAACAAAGCCGCCAACCTCAAGAGCGGCCTCATGCGCCATGTGAACTCGATGGCGGCGTAGTTTGGCGATGGTTATTTACCAACCCATTTGCTAATCCACCACCAACCCACGACAAAAAGTGTACCCCGGTATTTCGAGGTACACTTTTTGTGTTCCAACCGCCCAAGCAATGTCTGTCCAATTCTACAAACTGCGGGTGCGCGACTTGCGCCGAGAGACTGCCGACACGGTTTCCATCTCGTTTGAATTGACTGCAAACGAGCGCGAGATGTTCCGGTTTAAGCAAGGGCAGCACCTCACGCTGAAGGCGGAAATCAATGGCGAAGAAGTGCGGCGCTCTTACTCTGTCTGCACCGGAGTGCACGAAGACGACCTTCGCGTGGCAGTAAAAAAGGTAGAGGGCGGGCTTTTCAGCACTTGGGCCAACGAGCAACTCAAAGTGGGCAATTGGCTGGAAGTGATGCCCCCGCAAGGGCATTTTTTTACCGAACTTTCCCCCGAAAACGAAAAACTCTATGTGGCGTTTGTGGCGGGCAGCGGCATAACGCCCGTGATGAGCATCCTGCGCAGCACGCTCGCCCAAGAAATCCGCAGCCGTTTTATCCTCTTTTACGGCAACCGCTCCTTTGACAGGATCATTTTCCGCGAAGAACTCGAAGAACTCAAAAACCTGCATCCACGCCGCTTCTCCGTCCACCACATTCTCAGCCGCGAATCATTAGGCAACGAACTTTTCAAAGGCCGCATTGACGCGGCAAAGTGCCGACTTTTTGGCAAGTTCTTTTTTGCTCCTGCCGAGGTGGACGCTTTTTTCCTCTGTGGCCCAGAAGACATGGTTTTTGAGGTGAAAGACACGCTTGCCGAAATAGGCGCAAACCCAAAGTCCGTTCACTTTGAATTGTTTACCACTGCTGGAATAACAAAGAAGGACACCAAAACCATTGCTTATCGAAAAGCCCTTGAGGCTTCTGTCACGGTCATCCAAGATGGCGCGCAGTTCGATTTTGAACTTCCTTCCGATGGCTCTACCATACTTGACGCGGCCATGCGGGCGGGTGCTGACCTGCCTTTTTCCTGCAAAGGCGGCGTGTGCAGCACTTGCAAAGCCCGAATTTTGGAAGGTCAAGTGGAAATGGACATCAACTATGGCCTCGAACCCGACGAGGTAGCGGCGGGCTATGTGCTCACCTGCCAATCGCACCCCACCACGAAGCGTGTGGTGCTGACCTTCGATGCGTGAGCCCTTGTTTTTTTAGGTCAATAATCTTCATTCCAAATGTTTGGCCCAACTCCCTATTTCCATCATTCATAAATAAACAGCAAAAAATGAAAGTAGCCGTAGTGGGAGCCACCGGACTGGTCGGCACCAAAATGTTGCAAGTGCTCGAAGAGCGCAACTTCCCTGTCAGCAAACTTTTCCCCGTTGCCTCGGAGCGGTCGGTGGGCAAGACCGTCAAATTCAGGGGCAAGCGCCACAAAATAATCAGCATGGATGCCGCAGTGGGCAAAAGGCCGGATGTCGCTATTTTCTCCGCAGGCGGAAGCGTTTCCAAAGAATGGGCCCCGCGCTTTGCCGACCGTGGCACGGTGGTCATTGACAACTCCTCGGCTTGGCGCATGGACCCCGAAAAGAAACTCGTGGTGCCAGAGGTGAACGCCAATGTGCTTACCAAGCACGACAAAATCATAGCCAACCCGAACTGCTCTACCATCCAAATGGTGGTGGCTTTGAAGCCTTTGCACGACAAATATGGGGTGAAACGTATCGTGGTGAGCACTTACCAGAGTGTGACTGGCACGGGCGTAAAAGCGGTGGATCAACTGATGAACGAGCGCAAAGGCAAGCTCGGCGAACGCGCTTATCCCTACCAGATTGACCTCAACCTGTTGCCGCACATTGACGTGTTCACCGAAAACGGCTACACCAAAGAGGAGATGAAAATGGTGAACGAGACAAAAAAAATCATGGGCGACGACTCCATCCGGATCACGGCTACCGCCGTGCGCGTGCCCGTCATCGGCGGCCACTCCGAATCGGTGAACGTAGAGTTCGAGCGCGATTTCGATCTTGCCGAAGTGCGCAGCCTGCTTGAAAAATCCCCCGGCATCGTGGTCGTTGACAACCCTGCGGAGTTGCAATATCCCATGCCCATCATGGCGCACAACAAAGACGAAGTGTTCGTGGGCCGCCTCCGCCGCGACGAAACCCAACCCAACACTCTAAATATGTGGGTGGTGAGCGACAACCTGCGCAAAGGCGCGGCCACCAACGCCATCCAAATAGCCGAATACCTGCTCTCGGTGGGTATTTTAAAATTGAAAGTAAAAAAAACAACCGCAAGCGTCTAATTTTGCCGCCCGATTCACGGCGCAGGGTTCGGGGTTTGGCACGATTTATCCAAAAAATGCCGCCCGCCGAGCGCTTTCCACCGTCAATCGCTTGCCTATCTTTAGGCAGGTGTACCGTAACATTGTAATGTCAATTGTCAACCGTAGATTATGAAGAACAAGTTAGTTACCTGGAGCACAAATGCCGAAAACGAGAAAGTCTTGCTCGCGTTCGAACTTCAAGCCGACAGCAGCACCGTTAAGATTTATACCTTCCCGGAGTCCATCGCCGATGAAGAGTTCGCCCAAAAAATAATGCGCGAATGGCGCGACGGCAAGGGAGATGTGGCCCTCCCCGAGGGCTACGAGACCATTGAGCGAGAGCTCAGCGTCACGGAGAGCATTTTGCCCGAACACCTTAAAGTGGAACGCCCCGAACTTGTGCAGCGCACCCAAGCAGAGTGGCATTTCGATGTCCTATCTGCCAAACTGTATGCTGCCTACCAACAGGAGTTGGCCGAATTCAAAGAAAAAGTAGAGGCGATGTCTGATTACGATGGCAAAGTGTTCATCAGCCTTCGCACTTTCTGGGACAAGGTGCAAGGCCAAAGCCGCGACCGCAACCTCTTCCGCCAACACGCCGACTACTTGCGCGACGGCATCAACGCACTTTTTGAGCAGCTCAAAGAAATTCGTACCCGGGTAGATGCAGAGGCCTCGGAGGTTTCGAAAGGGGCTTTTGACGGGTTCGCTAAAACCCTCGACGAGATTGAAGCGCGCATCGCCGCAGGCGGCGCAAAATTCAACAGCGTCTTCGATGAACTTAAAAAAGTGCAGCGCGAATACCAGACCACGCGCATGACCAACGAACACCGCAACAAACTTTGGGACCGCCTCGACGCAGCGTTCAAAAAAGCCAAAGAGCGCAAATTCGGCTCTGAGGTAAATGCCGGCACCATTGCCGAGCGCCACAATCGCCGTCTCGCGGGCCTCGAAGACGTGGTCAAGCGCCTTGAAGAGAGCATCCGCCGCGACGACGAAGACCTCGCCTTCCAGCGCAAAAAAGTAAACACTTCCGAAGGCCAGCTCGAGGCTCAAATCCGCAGCGCGCGGATCAAGATGATAGAAGAGCGCGTATCTGGCAAACGCGAAAAGTTGGTCGAAATAACCAAGGCGCGCAACGACGTGCAGCGCCAAGCAAACAGTGCCTACGAAAGAGAAGCCCGCTTTGCTGCCAAAGAAGCCGAACGTAAACAAATAGAAGCCAAAAGGGCAGCCATAAGATCAGAAATAGAGGCTGAAACAAAAGCCAAAGCCAAGGCTGCGGCCGCCCATGTCCCTCCGGCGGTAAAAGAAGACAGCCTTTTTGAATCTGCCAAGAATGTGCTGGGCGATGTGTTCATGGACGCAGTTGATACGGCCAGAGCAGTAGCCATCGTAGCATCTGACAAGGTTGAGGAGGCGTTCAGCCAAGCCATGGACAGAGCCGAAGATGCGCTCGAATCTTTGAAAAAAGACGAGACGCTCGACAATGCCAAGGCCATGGCCAGTGTCGCTGCCGAAAAAGCCCAGGCAGCATTCAGCCAAGCCATGGACAAAGCCGAAGATGCACTTGAGTCTTTCAAAAAAAGCGAGACGCTTGACAAGGCCAAGGCCATGGCCAGTGTTGCTGCCGAGAAAGCGCAAGCAGCATTCAACCAAGTCATGGACAAAGCCGAAGATGCGCTCGAGTCTTTCAAAAAAGACGATGCGCCCACCTCTGCCGAGGCTAGCCACGACCACATCATCATTGACGACGTGGTGCACAAGAACGAGGACGGCGCCGACGCGCTCGAATCCTTCGCAGCAGCCGAAGAAGCGGTGGCCTCGCCAGAATCCGCCAGCCACGAGCACATCATCATTGACGACGTGGTGCACAAGAACGAGGGTGAAGCCGATGCGCTCGAATCCTTCGCAGCAGCCGAAGAAGCGGCAGCCACGCCAGAATCTGCCAGCGACGACCACATCATCATTGACGACGTGGTGCACAAGAACGAAGGTGAAGCCGATGCGCTCGAATCCTTCGCAGCAGCCGAAGAAGCGGCGGCTCCCGATGATTCATCCGCCGAAGCCCCCACGGAGGTGGAAGCCAAAGAGCCTGCCGCCAAGCCCAAGCGTACAGCGAAGAAGAATGAAGATGCCTGATTTTTTGCGCTTGTGGTTGTTGTGCCAATAAAAAGCGAGCCGCTTTCCTTGACTTGGGAAGCGGCTCATTTTTTTGCGCAGTTGGATGTTCTTTAAAAATACTTGCTCGAAAAGGGGAGCATTCAATAAAATGCTCCAATCTGTTGCCACAAATCTATAGCCGACGCAAAGTGCCTGCCTGTCGGCAGACAGGGATTTGAGCAAAACGATCTGTCAACTGATTGGGTCTCAATCGAATCAGTCGGGCTTAATCTTCAAAAATCGAATCATTCGGCTTTACCTTCACACGATGTAGAATCTCCCGAACTGCCCAAACCAAGTCAAGTTATGCTACGAACACTATTGCTTCTCGCTTTCCCCATTTTGTTGGCGGCTCAAAGCCCTGGCAAAAGCGACATCCTTCTTTTTTCGCTCTCAAAAACTGCGGATAGCACTTGGCGGCCCGACGCGCCGAGGTTCCTCACAGCATTCAACCGAGGTGGCTACAACAATCAACCAAGTTTCTTTGGCAACAACGAATTGTGGCTCACCGCCCAATTCCGGGGCGACACCAATCAGACCGACCTTGTTGCGCTTGACCTGCTTTTGAAAACCCAGACCCGTGTGACTGCCACCCCATTGACGGCAGAATATTCGCCCACACTCATGCCGGGTGGCAAACGGTTTTCGGCTGTGCGCGTGGAGGAAGACGGCAACCAAAGGTTATGGTCGTTCCCGCTCGACCGCTCGGACAACGGCAGGCCGGAATTTCCAAAAATCTACAACGTTGGTTACCACTGCTGGCTGCGCGATACGCTCGTGGCTTTTTTCATAGTGGGCGAAAATGACCAGCCGCACACACTCCATGTAGTGGGCACCCAAGCCCAAAAGCCTCAGCGATTGGCTTCCAACATAGGTCGCTGCCTTGTGAAAAGACCCGATGGCAAATTGCTTTTTGTGCAAAAGCCGACGGAGCAAACTTGGTTTTTGAAAACTTGGGACCCAAAAACCAACGCGCAGGAAATCGTGCTGAAAATGCCCACAGGCAGCGAGGACTTTGCGCTGTTGCTCGACGGCACCTTGCTCACGGGCATCGGCGCAAAACTTTTCCAGTTCAAATCCCCCCGAGACGCGGACTGGAAAGAGGTAGCAGACTTGGGCAAATACGGGGTGAAAAAAATCACGCGCTTGGCAGTGAGCAAGGACGGGAAATTGGCGGTTGTGGTGGAGTGAGGCAATTGCTTGAATGCTTATCGCAAAAGAGGCATTTCTTTTTCCAAAAAATCTTGCAGCGCACACACCCGCAGCCCGCCGGTCTTGTTGAAAGTTTCCCCTTGCGGTACAATGATGTATTTGAAATCCGGCTGCAAATCCTCCACACTCTGATAAAATCCCTTTGAAATGACTGGGGCCGAAGAGAATTTTATCTCGATGCAAACGGTCTTGTTTTTCGGGGTCGTCCATACCAAATCAGCCTCTGCGCCATTTTGTGTGCGGTAAAAAAAGAACTCCGAGAACTCGCCCGCCTCTTGGATAATCTGCTCAATCACATAGCCCTCCCAAGATGCCCCCAGCGAGGGATGCCCATACAGCGCGTCCAGATCGGACAAGCCCCAAAGCCGATGCAGCAGACCCGAATCGCGGAAATAAATCTTGGGGGTTTTGACCAACCGTTTTGTGGTGTTCCGAAACCATGGCGAAAGGCGGCGGATAAGAAAACTGCCTTCCAAAAGTTCAAAATAGCGATTTACGGTAGGCTGAGTCACGCCCAGCGACTGGCCGATCTGCGATTGGTTGAGCAGTGTGCCGTGCAAATGGCCGACCATGGAAAGCAGCTGCCGAAGTACAGGGCCGGGTATGTCGAAGCGGAGGCGTTGCAAGTCGCGCTCCAAGAACGTGTCAGTGAAATCGCCCAACCACCTTAGGCTCAAAGTAGATGAAGGTGCCAAAAGCGCATTGGGAAACCCTCCTCGAAACCAATGGGTTCGCCAATCGCTCACTGCACTGATTTCTGACAGGGAAAACGGGGCCAATTCATGGTAAGCGATGCGCCCGGCCAGCGTTTCGGAGTTGTTCTTCACGATGTAGGGCGATGCCGAGCCGAGGATGACAAACCGCGCAGGCTCGCGCCGTTGGTCTATCAAAGCGCGCAGCAGGGCGAACAGTTCCGGCCTGACTTGCACCTCGTCAATGAACACGCACTTGTCGGTGTACTGCGAAAGGTAGCCTTGCGCGTCGGCCAGTTTTTGGTAGTCGCTGCTCAATTCAAGGTCAAGGTAGGTGCTTTTCTTGGGCAGCAGGGTTTGCAAATGCCGGGCGAGCGTGGTCTTGCCCACCTGCCTTGGGCCAATGATGCCCACGACTGGAAAAAACGAAAGTGATTCGAGTATTTGAGCGGTGGCGCGGCGTTCGATCATGCGGCAAAGGTCGTGCATCTTCCAAGTAAATTCAAAATCTGATTTTGAATTTACTTGGTTTGAAATGAAGAGCCTTCTTCTACCTGATGCAACTTTCCCTTGACGGAAAAATCTACTCCAGCAGCCAGCACTTCACACCGCCACCAACCCCGCCCGTTCAGAAATTTCCAACATTCGGTCAATGGAAGCGCGGCCTTGCTCGATGACCCAATCGGGGAGTACGATTTCAGGGAGTTCGTATTCCATGCAGCCGTAAAGTTTTTCCATCGTGTTGCGCTTCATGTGCGGGCAGTCGTTGCAGGCGCAATTGTTCTCTGGAGGCGCAGGTATGAATGTTTTGTGTGGGCTGGACTTTTGCATTTGGTGCAGGATGCCCGCCTCGGTAGCCACGATGTACTCGGTGGCGGAGTCGCTGATGGTGTATTTCAAAAGCCCGGTGGTGGAGCCGATGAAATCGGCCATGTCGAGGATGTGCGCTTCGCATTCGGGGTGGGCGATGAACTTGGCGTTGGGGTGCCGGTTGCGGAGTTTGACAATGCGCTCGTGGCTGAAAATCTCGTGTACCATGCAGGCTCCGTTCCACAGCACCATGTCGCGCCCAGTTTTTTTGATGAGGTATGCGCCGAGGTTTTTATCGGGGGCAAAGATGATGGGCTGGTCTTTGGGGATGCTCTCGATGACGGCCACGGCGTTGGTGCTGGTGCAGCAGATGTCGGTGAGGGTTTTGATCTCGGCAGTACAGTTGATGTAACTGACCACGATGTGGTCGGGATATTTTTCCTTGAATTTTTTGAACAGCGCGGGAGGGCAGGAGTCGGCCAGCGAGCAACCGGCTTTCAGGTCTGGCAGCAGCACTTTTTTGTGGGGGCTGAGGATTTTGGCGGTTTCGGCCATGAAGTGTACGCCCGCGAAAACAATTATGTCTGCCTCGGTGCTGGCTGCTTTCTGGGAAAGGCCGAGCGAATCGCCGATGTAATCTGCCACGTCTTGTATCTCGGATTCTTGATAGTAGTGGGCGAGTATGACGGCGTTTTTTTCGCGCTTGAGGCGGGTTATCTCGGCCACGAGGTCGAGCGTCGGGTCCACATCGAGATCGAGATAGCCGAGGCGTTCGAGGTTTTGGGTGGCAGTAGCGATAGACATGGCGGCGGTTGAGTTTGAGTATTTTAGTGCGCTACAATTATCAATCAACAATCAACAATCAACAATCAACAATCAACAATCAACAATCAACAATCAACAATCAACAATCAACAATCAACAATCAACAATTATCAACCCTCCGCCGTCAGCACATCCACAATGGTTTTGAGCGCGATGAAAATAGGCTCGCGGCCCTCTTTGCTGACGAGCGAATCAGGGTCGTCTTCGCTTTCGAGCACGGATTCTTCGGCGAAGGCGAGGAGGTCTTCTTGGGTCGTTCCTTCAAAAAACGGGTCGAGGCGGTCGCGGAATTTTTTGGCCGTCGAAGCCTCCAGCAACTCGTAGTTGTTCTCCTCAGCCTCACCAATCTGATCTTCGGACACGGCCTCCAAAGGGCCGTTCACGGTCTCTGTGGATTTCCAAGCGATGAGGGCGAGGTATTGCAGGTAGCCTTTTTCGTCGTCGGTGAGCAGTTCGAACTCTTCGCTGAAAAGCCATGCGAACAGCACGGGCTGCGCCTCGGCGAACACCTCCATTTGTCTTTCGTACTGCTCGTCAGAATACTCTTCCAGAGTTTCGATGACGGTATCAATGACTTCTTCGGAAACGAATTTCATAGGCTCAAAAAATTTGAAAATCAAGTGGTTGTCTCAAAAAGAGTGGGCAAAACTACGACGCAGATTTGGCGGATGTGACGGATGTACGCGGATTTTTTAAAGAATCGAAATCTGCGTTCCCACACCCATCCGCCCCATCCGCCAAATCCGCGCAAATCCGCCCCATCCGCCAAATCCGCGTTCCGCATTTTTCGCCCACCGTTGCCAAAACCCGCAAAAAAAACGCCCGCTGTTTCGAGCGGTTTAATTTTGCCTCAAAATTCATGAACATGAAATACTGCACTTTTTTGCCTGCCATAGCCTTCCTCTCTTCAGCCACCTCGATGAAAAATTTGTGGGCGAAGGCAGGTCTGCTCGCCTTCCTTTTTCATTCCATAGGAACCTTTGCCCAAACCCCTGAAAAATATTCCCGCGTAGAAATCAGCCTCGCGGGCAAAGACATGATTGCGCTCGCCCGACTCGGCATCGAGACCGACCATGGCCTCCACGCACTGGGCCATTCGCTCGTCACCGACCTTTCCGCTTCGGAAATCCTGACTGTTCAAAACGCGGGCTTTCAAACCAGAATTTGGGTCGAAGACCTCAAAAAGGATTACCTCGAACGCTTGCAAAACCCCTCGGTAGCGGAGCGTGGCAGCACCTGCGGGAACTCTGATGTCACCCCCTACCCCACGCCTTCCAACTACACTTATGGCAGCATGGGCGGCTACCACACCCTCGATGAAATGATGGCCGTGCTGGACGACATGAGGGCAAAATTCCCAAACCTCATCACCGCCCGCGCTCAGGCCAGCGACACCATCGAGACCTGGGAAGGCCGCAAAATCCAGTACATCAAAATATCCGACAACCCCGACTCCGAAGAACCAGAACCCGAAGTGCTTTACACCGCGCTGCACCACGCACGCGAGCCAAACGGCGCGAGCCAGATGCTCTTTTTTATGTGGTACCTGCTCGAAAACTATGCTACCGACCCTGAGGTGCAGTACATCCTGAACAATGCCGAACTTTACTTCGTGCCTTGCATCAACCCCGACGGCTATGTCTACAACGAGACCACCGAGCCGCAAGGAGGAGGGCTTTGGCGCAAAAACCGCCGCGCCAACGACGATGGCTCTTTTGGCGTGGACCTCAACCGCAACTACGGCTATTTCTGGGGCAATGACGACAATGGCTCCTCGCCCAACCCGGAGAGCGGCACCTACCGCGGCCCCGCCCCTTTCTCCGAGCCAGAAAGCCGAACCATGCGCGATTTTGTGCGAGAACACGATTTTGTTTTTGTGCAGAATTACCACACGTTCAGCAACCTGCTCATCTACCCCTGGGCCTACAACAACGAACTGGCTGACCCCTCGTTCGCCATTTTCGGCGAACTCTTCACCCGCGAAAACCACTACAAAAGGGGCACGGCCATCGAGACAGTGGGCTACAACGTGAACGGAAGTTCCGACGATTGGGCTTACGCCGAAAAGGGCGCCCATGCGTTCACGCCGGAGGTAGGCACCACAGGCTTTTGGCCCATGCCCGACGAGATTGAGGGACTGAACCGCGAGAATGTGTGGCAAAACCTCAGCACCGCACTTTGCGCCCTCCGCTTTGGCGAAGCCAAGGACAAAAGCCCCAATCATTTCTCCACCTTAACACCCAACGTTCAGGTGGAACTTACCCGATTGGGGTATCAAGACGGCCCATTGACCGTAGGCCTATTGCCGCTTTCCGATAATATTCTCAACCTTCTCCCCGCGTCGCACACATGGGATTTGGAGCAGTTTGAATCAAAGATTTTGGACAATTTCATTGCGCTAAAGCCCAGCATTCAGCTCGGCGACGAGTTCTCTCTTTTGCTCCGAATCACCAACGGGTCATACTCGCGCAACGACACTTTGCGCAAATACTACGGCGGCAAAACCATCGAGGCTTTCAGCGAAAACGGCAACAGCCTGGAGGAATGGACCACGAGCGGATGGGACAAGACGCTAAGCACTTACCTAAGCGCGCCGTTCAGCGTCACCGACTCGCCCGATGCCAATTATGACTCAAACACTTACAATGAACTGCAACTCAGCCCCGGGGTGTACATCCCCGCAGGAGCCAAGCAGCCACAACTGCGCTTTTGGGCAAAATGGGACATCCAACCCCGCTATGACTATGTGCAGGTGCGCGGCATCGGCAACACCGACCAACCGCTTTGTGGCCGCTACACCAAGGCCGGCAGAAATGGCGCACAGCCAGACGGTGAGCCAGTTTTTGACAGCTTTCAAGCCGAGTGGGTGGAGGAGTGCATGGATTTGTCAGACTTCCTCGGCGAAACGGTGGACATAAAATTTATCCTCGGCTCCAACAACGAACAAGAAGGCGACGGTTTTTACTTCGACGACCTGCGCGTGGAATACATTGACCCGCTGCTGCTGAATACCGTGAGCGTTCCGATGCGCGATTTCCGCCTGCGGCAAAACGAGCCAAACCCCGCCGCCACATTCACCACCATCCGTTGGGAGAATGAAAAACAACTCAAGGGCGATGCTTTGCTTTTGATTTTCAATAGTTTGGGTCTAAAAATCGCGGAACGCGCTCTGAACCTCTCCGCTCAAAACGAAGTCCGGCTCGACACCCGCGCTTGGCCCGCAGGGCTTTACACCTACCTCCTGCAAACCCCCGAAGGCCAAAGCCAGCCGATGAAAATGGCAATCACTAACAAGTAGCAAGTTTCAAGT
>JBJXFT010000186.1:0-7175 GCA_046155725.1 Saprospiraceae bacterium | reverse complement strand
GCGATGGAAAAAGCCATTTTGGAGAAACAACTTTTGGCTGTTCCCTCCTCCGTTGGCAAGCCTTCCTCCTTCGTCAAAACTTCGGCGGATAAATTGGCGGGTAAACCAGCCGATCCGCGAACCACTTTTCATTTGGTAAAAGAATACGCGCTCTCCGGTCGGCCGCCCATGATGACACATATTTGGGAAAAGAAAGGCACTTCGCGTATCATCGCCTGCAAGGGTGCAGTAGAGCGAGTGTTAGAAGTTTCGGGAGATGACCCTTGGTTGAGTGAAAGGGTTTTAGCAAAAACCGAGGAGATGGCCGACAAGGGTTACCGGGTGCTGGGGGTGGCGAGTGCAACTTTTGAGGGCAAAGATTTCCCCACAGAACAAGGTGATTTTCAATGGCAGTTTGAAGGCTTGGTTGCTTTCTACGACCCTCCAAAGGAAAACGTTGCGGAAGTTTTTCAGAAATTTTATGAAGCAGGAATACGGGTGATAATGATTACAGGCGACCACGCAGCTACTGCCAAAAACATTGCGCAGAATACTGGCTTGCTGGGCTGGGAAGTGACGATGACGGGGCAGGAAATCATGGAACTCAACGACACACCGACTTGTGCGATGCGGTTCGGCGGGTCAACGTGTTCGCGCGAATGTTCCCTGAAGCCAAACTCCGCGTGGTGAATGCGCTGAAAGCCAACGGCGAAACGGTGGCCATGTCGGGCGATGGCGTGAACGACGGCCCTGCGCTCAAAGCCGCCCAAATCGGGGTAGCCATGGGCAAAAAGGGAACAGAGATTGCCAAAAGTGCCGCCTCGTTGGTGCTGCTGCACGACAACCTGAACGCGATGGTAACCGCCATCAGCATGGGTCGGCGCATCTACGACAACCTCCGCAAAGCCATCCGCTATGTCATCTCCATTCACTTGCCCATTGTGTTGCTCGTGCTGGTGCCGTTGCTGTTGGGCTGGCCGTTCACGCACATCCTGTTGCCCTTGCACGTCATTTTCTTGGAACTCGTGATGGACCCCATAGCCGCCATCGCTTTCGAGAACGAGCCTGCGGAACCAAACCTGATGCGCAAACCACCTCGCGCAGGGAACGCTTCGCTTTTTTCCTGGAAAAAATTGGGCATCAGTTTGTTACAAGGAACAGCAATTACTGTGGTTGTGCTTTTTATGTACCAATTTGCCCTTGGCCAAGGGAAAAATAAGGAAGCGGTGAGGTCTGTGGTGTTTGCCACGCTGGTCTTCTCAAACTTGTTTCTGACGCTGGCCAACCGCTCTTTCGACTACGCGCTGAACCGCACGCTGTTTTACAAAAACCCGATGCTGCCCATCATACTCGGTATTTCGGCAGCTATGTTGCTGGCGATTCTGTACGTCCCGTTTTTGACCAAACTGTTTCGGATGAGCCCGCTTTCAGTCGCAGATTTGGGCTGGTGCCTGTTGGCAGGGTTTGTGAGCGTGGGGTGGTTTGAAGTGTATAAGTTGCTGCATTCGTAGAGGACGCCTTCATTTAATTTGCATCGTGCAGTACCAATATCGGCACCGATGTATGGTGCGCCAAAGACCGCGACACGCTTTTCGAGAACAACTTGTGCAACAAGGAATGCTCGTGGGCGACCACAACCAAACCGTTGCAATCGGTGGATTCCAGAAAGTTGTGGATGGCCTGCGTGATGTTCGTGTCGTGCAAATAGTGGAAGTTGTGGGGGATTGTTCCAAGTTTTTCGCTCAGGGTATGCTCTTTTTGCCCATCGGGTTGTTTGCCATTTTCGCCCAGCACGTGGACGATGTTCAGCCCGGTGTGCTGCACGTTGAGCATGTCGCGCATGACTTGGAGCGAGGCTTTGCTTACAGGTATTTTGAAATCGGTCGCGAAGGCGAATCGGGCTTTATTACGGAAAACAGCTTTGGAAGGCACCACAAAAACGGGAGTTTTGCTACTAGAAACAACCCCGCCAGCAATGCTACCCAACAACACACCACCCAGCCCAGAAGCCCCTGTCGTGCCCATCACAATCAGCGAGGCACCAAGTTCGGTAGCCGTTTGGCAGATGGTGCTGATTGGGAATCCAATCCTGCATTCCACCCTGATTTCCACGTCTCGCAGGTGCGGGCTTCGGGTGAATTTTTTCACCCACTTTTTCATCCCTTCCAATCGCTCTTGCACATAATTGTCAATAAAAAATGCACCGTACATATTGTTGTCCACCCCTTCGGTGGGGTACACGGCATACAGCACAGTGATCGGCATGTTCACCCGTTCTGCGATTTCGAGGGCGTACATCATCGCGTTGTTGGCGCATTTGGAAAAGTCGGTGGGAACGAGAATCGTTTTCATGTTTTGTATCAATTTTGAAATGAAATAGGTCAATCTTGTTCGCGGTAGTCCATTGGGTCCACAAACTCTTGGTGGACGTTTTCGCTGGCTACGGCTTTGGCCTGTTGTTGTTCGAGCGTGAGGTTGTCTGTCACAGATGTTTCGAGCCAAGACCTACCCGATTTGCGGAACACCTGCACGTGTAGGCCATACTCCTCCTCAAAAAGCCGCTCCAGCTGCCATACCGCCATTTCAGGCTCAAGCAGCAGATAGCCATCTTTGATTTTTGACGACAATTGCTTGAGTGGCAAATCTTTTTTTACATGGAGGAATTTGGCATTGCTGCCCTTGTAAGCGCGATGCGGCTTGCTGAAAAACACGATTTTCAGACCCTGGAACTCATTCGAAAAATCAAATTGGAGTTCGCCTATTGTTCTGTCGGGAGCGATGCTCAGATTCATGTGAGGGAAGTTTTGTTTGTACAAAGTTGATTTGATTTTAAAACCCTAAAACATGATGGGCATCACCGACAAGTATGACTTTTGGCGACACCCTCGGCTTGACCCGCAAAAAGGCCGATGCTCTCAGCGCATTGCCAAAAATGAAAAAATCACCGACACCCATGACCCTGGTCACCCTTCTGGGGGGAATTCAGGACCCAACTTTGTCTTCTAAAAAGTAAGTCATGAAAGAAACAATTTCCATCCAAAACCTGAAATGCTCAGGCTGTGAAGCGAGCATCCATAAGTCCCTAAAAGCCTTCCCGGAAGTAGAAAGCGTGGAGGTTGGCTTCACGGATTCGACGGTTCACATTGAGTCAAGCATATCCGGGCAGCGCCATAAGTACGAGCGGGCACTCACCCAATTCGGTTATCCACCGCAGGGCGCCGCCAACCCTTTGGGGCGAAAAGCAAAATCCTATATCAGCTGTGCGATAGGTAGGATAGCGAAGTAACTCAAGCCCTTTTTTCAACATCACCTGTTAAAATTTTTCTGAAATGAACCTATTGTTCCGCTTTTTGGTGGCAGCCGCCATTGTATTTGTACCTGTTTTTGTCTCGGCCTGCGATATCTGTGGATGCGCTGGCGGTGGCAATTCGCTGGGGTTGCTGCCTTTGGTACAGCGGCATTTTGTAGGTTTTCGTTGGCAGTCGCAAGTCTTCCGCACTATTGCGCACGGCAGCGAACCCAACTCGTCCGAAACTTTTCGCACCCTGGATTTCTGGGGGCGATGGCATCCAAACCGCCGCGTACAGCTCATCGCGAACCTGCCTTACCAATACACGGAACGCCATTTTGACGATGGCACTTCCTTGCACGCAAATGGAATGGGCGACGCTGCGCTGCTCATTCAGATTGCCCTGCTTGACCCGAAAAAACAGTCCTTCCGGGATTGGGGACACACCCTCCAAATCGGCGGCGGCATAAAATTTCCGACCGGCAAGAACAAACTCACCGATACCGAAAGCAATGTCCTAACACCTGCGCTGCAACCTGGCACAGGAAGCACCGATTATTTGATTTCGGGATTGTACGCCCTGCGACGCGGCGATTGGGGCGCGAGCCTCGATGCTACCGCTCGTTTGATGGGCAAGAGCAATCTTGGAAATCAAGCAGGCAATCGGGCAAACATTGGAATGCGTGGTTTTTGGACAAAAAATGTAGGCAAAACTGCTTTCTTGCCTTTTGCAGGAATACTGCTTGATGCCCGCGATGCTGACCGCGAAAATGGAAAATGGCAATCTGACACGGGCGGTTGGGCCGCGTTTGGCATGGTCGGCGCAGAGGTTTTTCGCGGAGATTTATCCTTTGGGCTTGGTTGGCAAATACCGATTGCCAGCAATTTTTCCAATGGGAAAGTCAGCCCGAAAACTCGTTTCAACGCATCCGTCGCGCTGCTTTTTGGAGGCAAGGACAAGGCGTTTTCCGTGAAAACCTCGTAGGTTTCAAAAACCTACGAGGTTTAGAAGCAAGCTCCGCAGCATGAGTCAAATTCCCGCAACACCTATCCGCCAACTGTTCCTGATTCTGCTCATCGCAGCCATATTCGGTGTGCTATTCTGGAACCTCCATTTCTTCGTACCGGCATTGCTGGGGGCTTACACCTTGTATGTCTTGCTAAGAGGCTCTTTGTTTTTCCTCATCGAGCGATGGAAATGGCCCGCCAAAGTATCGGCAGCGTTGTTGCTATTGCTTTCATTTGTGGTGGTGTTGCTGCCTTTCAACTGGGTGTTATCGATGCTATGGACAAGGATCACAACCTTATTCCAGAACAGTGACCAACTCATGCAAAATGCAGAGCAGGTAATCAGAAAACTTGAAAATCAATACGGCGTATCGCTGCTCACGCCCGAAAACATGGAGAGCATCAGCGATTGGGCGGTCCGCGCAGTTCAGGGTGTAGTAGGAGCGACAGTGAACGGCTTGGGGTTACTTATCGCCACGTATTTTATTCTCTGGTTTATGCTGACCGAGGGCAAAAAGATGGAGCGGTCGTTTTTCGATTGGCTGCCGCTCCGCCACGAAAATGTGACCTACGTCAGGAAACACCTCAACGACTTGGTGTGGGGCAACGCGCTCGGAATCCCGCTCATGGGCTTGGTGCAGGGCTTCGCTGGGCTGCTGATCTATTGGCTCGCGGGAGTGCGCGACCCCTGGCTCTGGTTCGCCCTGACCTTTGTGTCCGGCATGTTGCCGGTGGTGGGCGTGGCACTGGCATACATCCCACTCTCGCTCATCCTGCTGGCAGAAGGCGCAGAGGGGAAGGCCCTGCTAATATTTCTCTACGGCACGTTAGTCGTCGGTTCGGTGGACAATATCGCTCGGATGTGGCTGATGAAAAAGATAAGCCACACCCACCCGCTCATCACCTTGTTCGGGGTTATTGTGGGGCTGCAACTGTTCGGTTTTATCGGGTTTGTATTTGGCCCGATTTTGATTGCTATGTTCATTTTGCTTTTGAGGATTTACCACAAGGAGTTTCACCAAGTGTAAATGCAAAGCCTCGCAGATTTCAAAAACCTGCGAGGCTTGATGCACCGCCCTCCGATAGGTTTCCCTATCTTTTCAAACCGCTGAAATAAAACTGAACTCCCAGCGACAGCGTAATCTGATTGGTTTTGGTCGTGGTTTTTACCCCATGGACTTGGAACCGCAAAAGCCGATGAGAGGACATGGCCGCAAATGAAGGGGAGCATTAAATATTCGGCAAGCTCCCTGACACCTTCGCCCAAAAATCATCGTCCAGCAACCGCGCACTTCCAATCAAGGCGGCGTGTTCACTATGCTTGGAAACAACCACTTTGGGTGACGCGCCCGCCTTTTTCAAATCTTCCAGAAACTTCTCTTCAAAAAGCGGCAGCGCGTGAGCGATGTTGCCCCCAATGATCAAAACCTCTGGTCCGAAGTTTCGGAGCGGTGCGGCAAGACAATCTGCCAGATTTTGACCGAATTCCAAAAACAGGTTTCCGGCGATGGCATCCGTATTGGCCTTGTCCATCAATTCCTTTGCCCCAGGGATTTTCTTGCCAGTCTGTTTTTGGTATTCCCCGATTAACCAGCGCGTGGAAAAATAGTCGTCGGCGATACCGTCTTTGAACGGCAAATGCCAAAGGCAGCCTTCCTTTGGCACCGTTTCCCCGGCCACGACGGGTACTCCATTATCTGTAAATGCCGAGCCGAAACCCGTCCCCAAGGTGACAACGACCACTTTTTGAAACCCTCGGCCTTCGCCAAGCCAAGCCTCGCCGATGGCAAATGAAGTGGCATCGTTCAAAAACCGCATCGGCAAATCGCTTTTTGTCCTCAGCAAAGGGTTCAAAGCCTTGGGAATGTTTACACCGTACAGATATTTGAACTTGTGCTGCATTTTCGAGATGCCGTTTCGATAGTCAAAAGGCCCTGGTATGGCAAAGCCGATGCCTGCCAACTGCGATTCGTCCACTTTTGAAATGCTGCGGTTCAAGGCTTCTGCCCAACTTTTGAGAATAACATCTGCTGGGGCTTCATGATGATACGTTTTCCGCGAAAGGGTTTCGACGATCAAACGGCCTTCCTGAATTTGCACTGCAGCACAGGTTATATGCGAGCCGCCGATGTCAACGCCGATAGAAAGTGGATTTTGCATGATTGGCCAATAATGAGTGATGAAAATTTTGCGCTTTACCGAACAGTAAAGTCTTCCTCCATTGAACATCGCAAAAATCAGTTGAGAAAATTAAGCATTACATGACGTGCATTTTGAACAGGACTGACAAATATCACTACCTCCCATACGGCTAAGTCGATCTCGAATCATGGCTGGTGGTGACGCTGGTCATAAGGGGGCGGTGGCGATGCCCGATACTTTTGTGGCCAATGAGGCAAAAGTCTCAGGTTTTATTTCACACACCAACTCTATTCGTCATGTTTAGAAAGACAACTTTTCTCGCAGCGTTTTTGATGCTCGCCGTATTTGCTTGTACTTCCAAAAAGGAAGCGGATGATGCCGCAAAAAAATCACCAACCCCGGCAGACATCGCTGCTCAGCAGCCCGAAACCCACGGTACCGAAGTCAAATCCATTGAACTCAAAAACCCGCTCGACCCAAGTTGGGTCGTGATTGGCGAAGGCATATACGAGACGAAATGCCTTGCCTGCCACAAGCTCACCGATGAAAAACTCGTAGGCCCAGGCTGGGCCGGAGTCACCAAGCGCCGCGAGCCGGTGTGGATCATGAACATGATCACCAACGTGGAGATGATGCTCGAGAAAGACCCGGAGGCGCAAAAAATGCTCGAACAGTGCCTCGTGCGGATGCCAAACCAAAACGTAACCCAAGAGGACGCGCGCAAAATCATCGAGTTCATGCGCAAAAACGATGGGGA
>JBJXFT010000172.1:0-3366 GCA_046155725.1 Saprospiraceae bacterium | reverse complement strand
GATGACACAGATGCAAGCAGCACAGATTCGAGAGATTACTTTTTGAAAATCAGCGAAAATCTGTGCTGCTTGCATCTGTGTCATCTGTGTTCTAACCACGTTTGGGCAAAATGTCCAGTAGTATGGTCCCACCTGCACCCGCGATGCCATCCATGCCGCTCAGCAATTTGCAATTACACCTGCTGAAGCTTTACGCTTCCGGTATTTCTGATGACGACTTGAAGGATTTGCAGCGCATGATAGCCCGCTATTTTGCCACCAAAGCCAGCAAGGAAGCCGAAGAAATTTGGCAAGAAAAAGGCTATTCCGCTGAGGAACTTCTGCAAGAGGATATGCGCACCCCTTACAAAAAGACAGCACAATGAGAGTTGTACTGGATACCAACATTTTATTGGTTTGTGGATTGTGCCGTGGCGGCAAACGCTGATTTTATCGTCACTGAGGATCGGCATTTCAATGTTCTTAAAGACATCGTCTTCCCACAAGTGCGCGTTGTTTCATGTAATGAGTTTCTGCAAATGCTGACGGGCATAAGTACGTGAGGTTCAAAGATTCTTGAAAGCCTTGCCCGTGCTTCAATTTCTTTCCGCATTCAAAGCAGCATTCCACTCCGTTTTTTGAATCTTGCAGGCTGTTTTTCACCGCACTTCTCACCAACCAGCACTTTCTAATGAGGCTACTCACTACCTTCCTTGCTTTCTTCTTTTTCTTGGGCATCAACGCTTTGCAGGCACAAACCTCCAAAGACGCGACCGTGCCGATCACGGCCACCCTCAACACAGGCCCTACCAGCATCACCCTCAACTGGGCCAATCCGGGCAACACTGACCTCCTCATCCTGCGCCGCACCAAAGGGCAAGCGGGCAACGCTTGGGTGCTGGCCTTCAACGCGACAGGCTCCAACCTCAACAGCATCACCGACATCGGGGTGGCGAATGGGCAGATTTACGAGTACGTCATCCAGCGTATCCTCAAGACTGTCAGCGACACTATCGTTGCCTTTGGTTATGCACACGTGGCCATCAATGCCAACCCGGTGAACAGCCGGGGCAAAGTCCTGATTTTTGTAGATTCCACTACCGCCGATGCTACGGGTGCAGAACTGGTGCGCCTGAAAAACGATATGCGCGGCGATGGCTGGTGGCCAATAGCATTCCACACGGGGCCTTCTTCTACGGTGCAATCCGTCAAAAACCAAATCATCGCGTCGTACAACGCCGACCCCCTCAACGTGAAAGCGGTGCTGCTCATCGGCACCGTGCCCATCCCTTATTCGGGGAATGCCAACTGGGATGGTCACCCAGAACACGCAGGCGCATGGCCTTCCGATGCGTACTATGCTGACGTGAACGGCACTTGGACCGATGTTTCGGAGAACAATGTCACGCCCGCCCGCGCTGCCAACGTGAACATTCCGGGCGATGGCAAATTTGACCAAAGCGTGATGCCTACGGCTGCCGAACTGCAAGTGGGGCGCATAGATTTCCGCCGTTTGGATGCGCCCGCATTTGGCGCAGCCGACCATGCGGCCCTCGTGAAAAGGTATTTGGAAAAAAACCACCGCTGGCGCACGGGTCAATATGTGGTGAGCAACAAAGCCCTCGTGGACGACAACTTTGGCTACTTCGGCGGCGAGGCATTTGCTGCCGACGGCTACCGCAACGCTTACCCGCTTGTGGGCGAAGCCAATGTGGTGACGGCCGACTTTTTCAACGACACCGATGCGCAATCTTTCCTGCTTGGCTATGGCGCAGGCGGTGGCTGGTATACCAGTGCGAGCGGTGTGGGCAGCAGCGCAAACTTTGCCACGGACTCGGTGAACATCGTTTTCTCCAACCTTTTCGGCTCTTATTTTGGCGACTGGGATTATGAAACCAACCCGTTCATGCCCTCGGCTTTGGCCTCTCGCGGCGGCATCCTCACCTGCTCTTGGGCGGGAAGGCCGCACTGGTTCAACCAAGCGTTCGCTTCCGGCGAAACCATCGGCTACTGCACTTGGGAGACCATGAACACGCAATTCAACAACGGTTTTTTTGGCTCTGCCGGTGAAAGTGGCGCACACGTCGCGCTGCTCGGCGACCCCACGCTCCGCGCCCACGTGGTGAAGCCCGCAACCAACCTGACGGCTGCCGCTATGGGTTGCAACGGCGTCGTGCTCAACTGGACGGCCTCGCCCGATGCGGTGACGGGCTACCACATTTACCGTGCTCTTTCGCAAGACGGCCCATACCTGCGACTTACCGTCAGCCCCATCACGGCAACGACGTATACCGACAATGCACCCATCCTTGATACGCTGTACTATCAAGCGCGCGCCATCCAAAACGTTTCAACGCCCGGCGGCGGCACCTACGCGAACAACGCGGTGGGCCCCATCCAGTCATTCGTGTTCACAGGCCTGGGCGGCCCCGTGGTGACTGCTACGGGCGGAACGCAGACTTGCACTTCGTTCAACGTGATGCTCACCGCCGCCGCCGACCCGGCCTCGGTGACTTCTTGGAGTTGGGCTGGCCCGAACAATTTCAGCAGCGGCCTGCAAAACCCCACGGTGATGAATGCCGGAACGTACACCGTGACAGCCACCGACGCCACTGGCTGCATCGGCACGGCTACGGCGGTGGTGGCGGGCGATTTTGCCGCGCCGACCATTGTGGCCACCGTGAGCAACGCGCTCACTTGCGTCAACCCTTCGGCCACCATCACGGTGGACTCGACTGGGCTTTCGTCTTGTGTCATTTCAGGGCCGGGCGTTTTTGTGCAAGGCTGTGCGGCTACGGTCACGCAGCCCGGCGCTTACACCATTACCGCTACTTCTTCTACCAATGGCTGCTTGGGGAATTCGATGGTGAGCGTTGTGTCGAACAGCATACCCCCAAGTGTAGCGGCCAGCAACAGCGGGCCGATTACTTGCGTGAATCTGAGCAGCCAATTGACTGGTACCACCAATGCTCCAAATGCTACCTTTACCTGGTCGGGGCCATGCGTGAGCGGCACGACGGCTACTTGCCCCGGCACCTATACCGTCACGGTTATGAACCCGGCCAACGGTTGCACGAACACCGCCACGACGGCGGTGCTGCAAGATGTTGCGCTGCCCAGCGTAACGATTCAGCCTCCTGCCACACTCACCTGCGCGGTCACTTCGGTGCCATTGGTCGCCATTCCAGTTCCCGCCAACTCGACGCAACAATGGACGGGGCCTTGCCTGAGCATGGGCAACCCACCCATGGCTACCTGCCCCGGCACCTACACCGTGGTGGTGACCAATACTGCCAATGGCTGCATACAAACCGCGAGCGTAAGCGTCGCGCAAAACATTGTGCCGCCCAGCGTCAACCTCCCGCCCTTGCCGCCGCTGACTTGTGC
>JBJXFT010000223.1:0-8976 GCA_046155725.1 Saprospiraceae bacterium | reverse complement strand
GCGAAATGTTCCGCGTGACCACGCTGGATTTGGACAAACCCCCTCGCACCGATTCAGGTGAAATTGATTTTGGAAAAGACTTTTTTGGACGCAGCACCAACCTCACCGTGTCGGGCCAGTTGGAAGGCGAATTGGCGGCGATGGCCTTGGGGGAAATCTACACCTTCGGCCCCACCTTCCGCGCCGAAAACTCCAACACCACGCGCCATTTGGCCGAGTTCTGGATGATAGAGCCAGAGGTCGCGTTCAACGACCTCGACGACAATATGAACCTCGCCGAGGAGATGCTCCAATACATCATCCACTACGCGCTGGAGCATTGTGCCGACGATTTGAAGATTCTGGAAGAGCGGCTCATCGAGGAGGAAAAAACCAAACCGCAAGACCAGCGCAGCGAAATGTCATTGACCGAAAAACTGCGCTTCGTGATTGAAAACGAGTTCGTTCGGCTCACTTACACCGAAGCGATTGACATTCTGAAAAACTCCACGCCAAACAAAAAAGGCAAATTCCAGTATCCCGTGGAAGGTTGGGGAACCGACCTCCAAAGCGAGCACGAGCGGTATTTGGTGGAAAAACATTTCAAGAAACCGGTCATCCTGACCAACTACCCCGCTGCCATCAAGGCGTTTTATATGCGGCAAGACGAAGCAAAAGAAGACGTTCCCGGCCCAACCGTATCGGCCATGGATATCCTGTTTCCCGGTATCGGCGAAATCGTGGGCGGCTCGCAGCGCGAAGAACGCTATGACCGCCTCGTGCAGCGAATGCACGAAATGCACATCCCGGAACACGAACTTTCTTGGTACTTGGACACGCGGCGTTTTGGCACTTGCCCGCACGCAGGCTTCGGCCTCGGTTTCGAGCGGCTCGTGCTGTTCGTCACGGGCATGACCAACATCCGCGACGTGATCGCGTTCCCGAGGTATCCGGGCAGCGCGGAATTCTAAACTTTCCGTTGATTTGGGGAGTTGGTGATTCGGTTATTTGAGCCGTGCAACGCAAAAATCGAGGCCATGTCAAAATTGTATTTACGACTGCTTTCTGTCACTGGCTACTTGCTACTGCCCACTGCCACTGTCCTCTGCCTCCTCGCCTGCGGCTCTCCCAACACGCCCCTCGATGCCGACACGCGCCTCCGCATTGACTCCATCGCCAATGCGCAAATCGCCAGAGCGCAAGTCGAACACGACAGCCTTTGCAAGGCAGCCCACATCACGCAACTGCCGCATCTGGTGGATTCCATCAAGCAAATCCGCTTGCGCGAAATTGAGGAGCAATTGAAAACGGTGCCGAAGTGAGCCGGCCACAATTGCCTCCAAAAAACAGCATCCCGCCAACCCACAAGCCCTTACAAAAAAAGCCCAGTGACGTATGCCACTGGGCTTTTTTTGTAGTTTTCGATAAAAATCACTTTGACCCCACGAGGGTCATCTTTTGGGCCGGAAGCGATTGGTCGTCGGCCACGATGGTGTAAGTGTATATGCCCGGCGCGAGATTGGGCATGGCTACTTCGATGCTGCCTTTGCCACGGCCTTCGATGCTGATGCGGCGGATGGCTTGGCCTGCGGGGTCGAACACCAGCAATTGGGCTTGGCGGGTAGCAGGGGCAAGGTCGAAATCAACCGTAGTGACACCGACGAATGGGTTGGGGCGGTTGCCAAAGACCTGATTGGCGGCCACGCCTTCCACCGTTGTTTTTTCGGTGCGGATGGCGGCGCGGTCGGCAGCGAGGCCTTCTACCAGTTTTTCCATGCGGGCAAGACGGGTTTCCAAATCTGCGATTTTGTTGTCCTTGGCCTCCATTTCGGCGCGTTGCACGTCCATTTCAGCTTGCTGCTCTTGTATCCCGGCGATGAGGACTGGGATGAGGCCTGTGTAATTGACCGCTTTGAACTTGAATTCGTCGCGGTCGGCAGGGCTGTGCGGGCGGTGTTCGTCGCCTTCGTGGTGTTCAAAAAGATTGCGGTCTGTCTCCACTTCGCCGATCAATTCGGGGAACACTTGTTCCAGTTCTTGGGCGAGCAAGCCGAGTTGGTTGCCCTGTGGGAGGTTCATAAACGCAAAGTCTTTTTGGTTGAATTCGTAGCTGCGAGGTTTGAGCAGTTTGATTTTGTCAAGCGCATTGCGCACTGGCTGGACATTTTGTTTGAAACGCTCGTCGGATGTCACGAAACCCGCTGCAGCATATACACTTCCGTTGAAATAACCTGCGTACGAACCGGGGTGGGAAGTGCCGGAAACGATGCCATGGCCGCCCGAAGAGTAAAAGTGGCCCGCCTCGGCCACGGTGCTTTCTACATGGAGCGCATGGTAAAGGTTAGAGGAGATGTACACCTCGCCGCCCGTGAAGCGCCCACTGAAAAGGCTGCCCTCGAATGAGCCGCCGATGCCATTGTAGCCGTTGTTGGAAATGCCTTTTACGGCTATGGCTTCGCCAGTGACACCTGCCGCGGTGATCACCTGTGCCAAAAGCGCGACTTTTTCGCCATTGGCCGCGTAAGTGTTGATAAATGCGCCTGTGTTTCCCGTGGCAGATTCGCGGACGTCAAAACGGTAAGAAGGCGAGGTGTTGTTGATCCCAACCCAGCCATTGGGCATGACCGTGAGGCGCGGGGTAGCCAAAGTAGATAATTGGGTTTTGCCGTTCGCGTTGCCCGAAACGGTGCCTATTTCCATGTTGTAACCATTGTTGACCATCCCGACATAGCCAATCCTGGCTGTGGTGTTGCTATAAAAACTCATGTAGCCCACGTTGGTGCTGCTTTGCATACGAGCCACTTCGCTGCTGCTGGCTACGTGCAATTTGACCGAAGGGGCGGTCAGGCCAACGCCCACGCGGTTTGTCGTGGTGGTCAGGTAAACGTTCGTGCCACTGGTGGTCCATTGAGCGTTGGACACAAATTGGCAAAAAACAAAAAAGAGGGTGGTGAAGGAAAGTGTTTTCATAGAAGTGATTTGATTTGCTTTCATGGTGAAAAAAATTGGGTGAAGAATACTGGTGAGTTTCGGGGCTAAATGCGGCTAAGCCCGATGGCGTGAACAAGGGCGCTAAAAGAAAAGAAGGCTCGGGTGAGCAAGCGAGCGGTGTCGCAAATTGAATCAGCCAATCACCAAAACAGCCGCCCGCGCCACATTCTGCCCATCCATCGCTGCCGAAATAATCCCCCCCGCATAGCCCGCCCCTTCCCCGCAGGGGAAAAGTCCCGAAACCTCGGGGTGCATTAGCGTAGCAGGATTGCGGGGAATGCGCACAGGCGAACTGGTACGGCTTTCCGTAGCGACCACATTGGCCTCGGCAGTAAGAAAACCTCGCATTTGGCGGCCAAAATCGGCCAAGCCCTCGCGCAATCGCTTGTAAATAAAACCCGGCAGCAGGTCATAAATCGGCGCGGGGTACAAGCCCGGGATGTACGAGCTGCCCGGCAAATCCTTCGACATCTTGCCCGCAATGAAATCCGGCAGCCGCAAGGCGGGGCCTTTCTGGCTGCCATCGCCTGCGGCAAAAAGCCTCTGCTCTACCTCGGCCTGTAATTCCATGGCAGCGAACACACCGTGCTTCGCCCAGGGTGCGAGGTCTTCCGGCTCCACCGAAGTTACCATGCCCGAATTGGCGAACGGCGAATCGCGGCGGCTCATGCTCATGCCGTTCACCACCACCTCGCCAGGAGCAGTGGCAGCAGGCACAATCAGCCCGCCGGGGCACATACAAAAGGAAAAAACGCCGCGCCCGCCCACTTGGCACACAAGGCTGTAACTCGCTGCGGGAAGTTCGTCCGCCCGTTCGTTTTGTTTGTACTGGATGCTGTCAATCAAAGGTTGCGGATGCTCCACGCGCACACCGAGCGCGAAAGGTTTGGCCTCAATGCCAATGCCTTTTGCATGGAGCAGGCGGTAAATATCGCGGGCGGAATGGCCGGTAGCGAGGATGACTGCATTGGCAATAAAAACTGTTGACCGTTGACTATTGACCGTTGACTGCGATTCCGTTTTGACTCCTAAAATCCGGCCTTCTTTCAAAATCAAATCCGTGACGCATTGCTCGAAATGCACCTCGCCGCCATATTGCAGAATGGTTTGACGAATGTTCTGCACCACGCCGGGGAGTTTGTTCGAGCCGATGTGCGGGTGCGCCTCAGTGAGGATGTCGCTTTTGGCACCGTGCTCTACCAAGAGTTGCAGGGCTTTTTGCACGTTGCCGCGCTTCAGAGAGCGTGTGTAAAGTTTGCCGTCTGAATAAGTGCCAGCCCCGCCTTCACCGAAACAGTAGTTGGAATGAGGATTGACCTCGCCAAACTGCTGAATGGCCTTCAAATCTCGGCGGCGGAGTTGCGCGTCTTTCCCACGGTCGAGCACGATGGGCTGAATGCCAAGTTCCAACAGCTCCAGCGCAGCGAAATATCCCGCCGGGCCAGCCCCCACAATGATGACTTTTTTCTTCCCATCCACAGGGCGGAAACCCGTGAGAATGGCAGGCTCTGGCGTAAAAACTTCGCCCGGCCCGAACACTTCCACGCGGACGCGAAACACGGGCTGGCGCGAACGAGCGTCCAGCGAAGATTTCAAAACTTCGAGGTGGGAAATCTGGTCGAGGCGAAGGCCTGTTTGGCGGGCTGCTTTTTGCCGCAGCAGGGCTTCGTCGTCGCGTTCGTGCGGGAGCAGCACGAGTTCAACTAAATGTGGCATAATGATTCGCGTCCCGTTTTTATCGGGAAAAATTAAGTTTCAAGTCCCAAGTTTCAAGTCCCAAGAGCAGCGTCAACTTGAAACTTGCTACTTGAAACTATCCCCCCTTCCGCGTCAGCCGTTGCTTGTCGTCGGAAATGTAGAAGGTGTCTGGCACAAAAATCTTGGTGACGGCGATTTCGAGGCATTTTTGGCCGTCGAGCCGTTTGATGGGTTTTCGGTCGAGGTGCTTGGTGAAAATCCTGACCTGTTTGGGGTTGGGGCTTGCCGATGAATCCGTAGCCAAATCGTAGCGGCCATCTTTGATGAGGTGGCCCAGTATCTCGCGCGAAGCGTCCCAAATCTGGACATTGGTTTCCACGAGGATAGAGTTGCCCGCCCATTCAAGCACGTTGTATTCACCCGCTATTTCGAATTTGACGGTTTGCGCAGAGTCGATCTCGAACACTTGGTACATGGTGCGTTCCATTTGGGCATGGGCGGTCTGCAAAAAAAGCAGCGCGAATAAAAGGGGCAGTAGTAGTTTCATGTCCTTGAAAAATTTTGGGCAAAGGTCGGCTCAATGGGCGAAACAAAAAAATGCCCGAACGCAAGCACGTTCGGGCAATCCTATCTTGATTCATCTCTACTTCGAAATACACGGTGTTGAGTCCCTCATTTTTTGACCTCGGCCAGCGCTGGGGCGGTAGAAATCATTTCGATTTGTAAATTTTTCGGCACAAAGACCACAAAGTTGAGTGCTTCTTTGAGTTCTGTGCCTTTTACCTTCAACTGTTTCTGTAAGTTCGGTGCGGTGATCACGAGCGCGTCGCCGTCGGCTTTGGAAGCCAGATTATAGCGACCGATGTTGGCAAGTTCATTCAGCATGGGGCCGTTGCCGGTTGGCAGGCTGACGCTGATTTCAAAACGGATGCTGGGGTTGTCCCACACTTTCAGGTCAACGGCACCGGGGAGATCGAGTCTCAGCGTACCTTTTCCATCGGTGTTGAAAGATTTGGTGAACGTTTTTCCCGCCGTCGTTTGGGCAGAAATGGACACAGCAAGGGAAGTGAGGAGGATGAGTGCGAAAGGAATACGTTTAGTTGTCATGGCAAACATCTTTTATTGGGTCAAAGTAAGACTTATTTGGTGTGAAAAGCAAGCGTTCTGCAAAACTTTTTTTCATAAACACATACGTTGCACAAAATCATGAAGTTGGGTGCGACGGCATTTTTTTTAAAAATTATTTCTTCGAGAAAAGGCAATGGGAAGAACGTACGCGAGGTCAAAAGCCCAGCCCACGGCACCGAGTCAGTTGCTTGATAGAACGCGGATTCATCCGCTGGCGCATATTTGCCACAACAAAAAAAGCCGCCCCGTGCGGGGGCGGCTTTTTCCATATTTTTACAAAAAAAACAGTGTGCGTCAATTTTCCGCCGTCTTCACCACTCGGCGCACTTCTTTGCCTTCGCTGCTCAGGCATTGCACCCAATACACGCCGGGCGCGACATTGGGCAGTTCCAAGCGGTAAAAACCTGCGGCAAGATTTCTGCGCGGGAGCAACACTGCCACCAGCCGCCCCAGTTCGTCGGTCATTTCCACCGCCAAAGAAGTGGGCTTTGCGATCTCGATATCGAGCGTGGCTTTGCTGACATAAGGGTTGGGGTAGATTTTAAGGTCAAAAGAATTGCTTTTTTCAGAGCCTTTGCCCGCGTACAGCACCTCTTCGCTGCGTTTCACGCGAGGCTTGGCGGCCCAACGGATCGCGTTGGCGAGCAGGCGCGACGACTGCGGCTCATCAAAATAATATTCCAAACCGAGGTACACAGCCTTCCCTGCACCGATCTGTTTGAAGCCCATGAAAGGGTAGCCGCGCACGTCGGCCAGCGTGACAAAACTGGGGTCAGAAATATCGAGTGGGTATTGATACACTTCCGCCGAAAAATCAGTGCCAACGCCCTGAAAAACAGGGTGTTCAGGCTGCGTTTGCCCCACGCTCCGCTCTTTGCAATAATAGCCGTAGTCAAGGTCGAACAGGCCGAGTTGCTGCAATATCCCAAACTCGTGCGTCCCTGTCAGCACCACCGTTCCTCCTTGCTTGATGTATTGGCTCAACACTTTGCCATAGGCCCGCGTCATTTCGGGAGAGCCGCCCGAAGGGTAGGCCAGCACAACAGCGTCTTGGCCAACTAACGTGGTGGCCAAATCTTCTGCCGAGCCGCCCCAAAA
The DNA here is from genome assembly GCA_046155725.1 of Saprospiraceae bacterium. Lineage (GTDB taxonomy): Bacteria > Bacteroidota > Bacteroidia > Chitinophagales > Saprospiraceae > M3007. Next base: position 2,082 of record JBJXFT010000223.1, on the reverse strand, counting down.
TTCCGTGAACATACTTGAAGGCATCCGACGCTGGATGACATGCTGCACTTTGCTCGCATAGGCACTGTCGTAGGCAAAATAATTGAGCATCATCACCCGCAACCCATTGAGGCTATCGGCTTCGGCAAGCATGGCTTCGCTCACGGATGCAGGCACACCACGCTCTTCCTCCAAAAAAAGATGGGCAATAGTGGAATTGAATGGGAAAGGGCGGTCGTAAGAAAAGGGGTCCTCCGACCGAAACGCAGCGAGGCCGGCTATGCCAGCCAAAAGAGCGAAGAGCAAAAAGTTGCGAAGCATCGGGAGTGTATAAGTTTGCGCCAATAGTAGCAGGTTGAAATTTGAGGCAAAACGCTTTCCTCGGAAAGTTCGTGTAAAAGGGCAACAAAAGTACAGCCAAAATTCACTCTAAGGTTGGGTCGCCGCCCCGAAAACTTTCCTGCCGGCCATCATAGCCGTTCCTTGAGTTCTACGCCCAACTGTTTGTAGTCAATTTTCCCCTTGTTCTTTTTCAAATGCTCCACTATGGCGAGGGCGCGTTGCAGGCGCACATCAGCGTTTTTCGGTTGGCCTGCGATGTACAATAAGGTGCGGAGTTTGCCTGGCGTGAGGGCGTGCAGCAGGCGGTTGCCCTCTTCATCTTGCGTCAGCAGTTCGGCGAGTTCTTCGGGCATCGGCAAGCCATATTCGCTTTCGTCCTTGCGGAGGCCGACGCTGACTTTCGAGCCGATTTTCAAGCCCAATTTGGTCTGCAATTTTTTGTTGACTGTGATTAAAAACGAACCGTCGCCGCGCGGGAGCAAGGCGCACTGATACTCCGTTTTTTCGTTCAATGTGCACACAACGCGCTTTGATTCGCCTTCCGCAACAAGCGAAAACACCACCGCCTGCGGCACCGCAAAATGGCAGCCCCAGAGTTTGTTGGTGGATTCTTCCAGTACGGAGTTGAAGTAGTGGGCATCTTCCATGGGGCAAAAGTACACAGATGAGAAAATAGCGGCGGGGCTGTGGCAAAGCATTTTGCCACAGCCCCGCGCTTCAATTTTAGCCAATAATCGCCTTTTAATCTTCGTAATTCTTCGGTTTGCTGTCCTTTCCTTTTTTGTGGTAACGCCCCCAAGAGAAGCCGAACTTCAGAGATGCTTGGCCAAACCAGCCGCTCAGCGCCTCGTCGCTCAGATTGGGGAATTTGCTGTCGCTCACAAATCGGTAGCCACCGTCCAGCCCAACGTGAAACCACCGGAACACATTGATTTCCACGCCTGCCGATGGCTGCACCACAAAAATGCGGTCGTCTTGGCCGCCAAATTTGACTTTGCCGCGACCCAACTCAACGCCGATTTGCGGGTGGATGGGTTTGTAGTTTTTGAACCCGTAGCCCAGCACCAGCGGGTTCCATTTGAGGTCAAACGCTTGGTTTTCAATGTTGTCCCACTTGAATTCGTCCACCAGGTTATAGTGGCCCCAGCCTACGAGGAGTGACTTGCCAAATTCGAGGCCAAAGAACCCGCCCGTCATGTAACTGGGATTGTCGCTTCCATCGAACGGAGTCAATTGGTGTTTCCAACCGCCCCAAATTCCAGAGAAACCGAGGCCGCGGCTTCCCATCACGGTTTGTTCTTTTTGGGCAAAAAGGCTGCTGAGGGAGGTAAAAAGCGCAAGCGCGAGAAAGACAGACTTGGTGTGTTTCATAATGTTGATACAGTTGTTGATTTGAAAATTGCCGGAACGACGGCCAAACGGACAGCAAGGTTACAGGCTCGGTTGCAGTCGCACATCCATTTCGACCCAGATTCACCTTTTTCTAACGGGTTTTAACGGCTTTTAACCAAACCAGCCGTAGAGTGACAAGTTTCAAGTCAACAATATGAGTCATCCCGGATTTTTGGGGTGCTTATGTCATTTTTGAGGTATTGAGGTGCGTAGCACCTGCATTCCAAATTCGGGATGACTCATTTTTCTTTTCAATCGCGTCACGCCGAAACATCTACCGCTGCAGCGTCACGTCCCCTTTGAAGAACTCCTCCTTGCCGTCCGCGAACACCGCCACGGCTTGCCAGACAAACACCGCCGGGTTCAGTT
>JBJXFT010000146.1:0-17852 GCA_046155725.1 Saprospiraceae bacterium | reverse complement strand
ACTCCAGAACAAGGGCAAGGTCATCGTGGATTTTGGCAACGACCGCCGCGCCCCGCTCATCGGCGAAAACGGGCGGACCAACCTCGGCGAAATCCCGGAAAAATTTCGAGGCGAAACCATCCCCATCATCTTGGAAGCCGAGGGCTATGAACCCATTGAGCCTGACAAAAAATATGTGCTGGATGGCAAGCAGATTTACTTTTTGGTGCGGCGCGACAATTCCCTCGGCATCATCCAAGGCATCGTTCGGGCCCGCCAAAATCTCGAGTTTATCGCCGGGGCGCTCGTGATGGTAGACCACGACACGACGGTGCGAACTGACAGCTTGGGTCGCTTCCGGCTCGTGCTGCCAGAAAAAATGCACCGAACGGAATATTTGCTCACGGTCAAAAAAGCGGGTTTCCAAGACACAAACGAGATGTACCGCCCTAAAACCACCCCCGCAGACATTCGCTTGGAAAAGTAACTGTACCGGCGGCTTTAGCCGCCGGATACCACGCTCGGCATCCTGCGGCTAAAGCCGCCGGTACAACAGCCGCCGGTACAAAATTTTTACCTTGCAATTCCGCAAATTATTTGCAGATTTGCAAGGTAAAATCAATGCCATGTACCTCCAGCGAAAAGCAGAAAAAGAAATCCTCGACTTGGCTGCCTTCTTCCCGGCAGTCGTCATCGTAGGGCCAAGACAAGTGGGCAAGACCTCCTTGGCCCGGCATATTGCGAACCAATTGGCCCGCCCCAGCCTGTACATTGATTTGGAAATCCCGGAAGAACGAGCCTTGTTGAGCGAGCCAAGCCTGTTTTTGGAACAGCATCGGGAAGAAACGGTCATTCTGGATGAGGTTCAGCGTTTGCCGGATTTGTTCCCTGTGCTGCGCGGCCTGATTGACCGCGACCGCCGTCCTGGGAGGTTCATGCTGTTGGGCTCTGCTTCGCCTGAACTCATCCGGGATACCTCGGAGTCGCTCGCAGGTCGGGTGGCTTATTTTGAACTCCAACCGTTTTTACACAGCGAAATCGCTGCTGTTTCGAACTTCCGCGAACATTGGCTGCGGGGCGGCTTCCCCGAGTCTATTTTGGCCGAAGATGATCGGCGTAGCGCCCAATGGCGGCAGAATTTTATTCAAACTTACCTCGAACGCGACTTGCCACTGCTCGGGCTTCGAGCCGACCCCATTGTAGTGGGCAAACTTTGGACGATGGTGGCACACAATCATGCTCAATTGCTCAATATAGAAGCGCTTAGCAATTCGCTGGGTTTGGCTTCCAACACGATACGCCGGTATCTTGATTACCTTGAATCGGCCTACCTCATTCGAAGGGTTCAGCCGTTTTATACCAATATTGGCAAACGCTTGGTCAAAACCCCCAAGGTTTATGTGCGGGATTCTGGGGTTTTGCACTCGTTGTTGGGCATCCCAGATTTTGATCGTCTGCAACGCCATCTTTCGCTCGGTGCATCTTGGGAGGGTTATGTCTTGCAAGAAATTGCCGGAATGTTGAGCCCCGAAGACAAGTTGTTTTTTTACCGGACCGCAGCAGGCACGGAAGCGGATGCCGTCATTGTAAGGGGGGGCGAACCGAGGATCTTGTTGGAAATCAAACATAACGCAACACCCACTCCATCGAAAGGCTTCTATGTCGCACAGCAGGACCTCAACACCTCGAAGAATTATGTGGTTTACCCGCTTGAACGAGATTATCCGTTGAATACCAAGACGCAAGTCATTGGGTTTGCTAATCTGGAAAAGTATTTGGAAGTCGGCGGATAGGGCTACAATCATTTTGAGGCACCGTCGTGTGGTGATTGTCGGGGTGACTTTGAGTCACCCCGACAATTTTATCACCTCAATATCTCCAACCACCCGTTCATTTTCCCCCCATTCCCGCCCAATTCGATGAGGTAGAAATAAGTGCCATCTGGAAGTTCCTTGCCATTCCATTGGCCGGCCCAAGCCGCGGAGTTGGTGTAGCCTTTTTGCTCAAAAACAAGGTTGCCCCAACGGTTGAACACCTGCACCGCGTTGTCGGGGAATTGCTCGATGCCGAGGATGTGCCAAGCGTCGTTCAGCCCGTCGCCGTTGGGCGAAATGCCTTTGAAGATCAAAATCTTGTCGCAAGAAATCGTCACCTTTATCGTGGCCGTAGATTGCTTCCCCTCCCCGTCGGTGATGCGGTAGGAGAACGAATCCACCCCGCATTCGCCGGGTTCGGGCGTGTACGAAACGGTGCCGTCGGAAGAATTGAAACTGAAAGTGCCGAGCGCAGGGTTGGTCAAAAATTCCACGTTCGAGAGGCCGCCGAGGTTGCCCACAATGCCGTCCACGATGTCGTTGGCAAGGATGCTGAAATCCACCGCCCCATTCTTTATGGTAAACACCGCATCTGGCACCGCCAGCAGGCTGTCCGTGGGCGTCCCGGTAACGCTGACCAGCAAAATGTAGTTGGCGCATTCGCCATTCCCATTGCAAAGTTGGATGCACAGCGTGTCGGCCCCGGGGTTTAGCCCGCTTATTTGGACGCACCAACTTTGGTCGTTCAGTGCGTAGCCGATGATTTCGCTCCCCTCGTGCTCACAGATGTTGGCGATGCTGATGATGGGAGCGGGGAGCTCGCTCGTGTCGAGGCAGACGTTGACGGTGCTCCCCACGGGGATGCTGACGGGTATGGTCACCTCGTCCAGCACATTTTTGCAATCCAGATAAAAGCGCACACTCCAAGCGCAGGTCGTGGTCGTGTTTTGGAAATGCAGCTGGTGGTATCCGGTGTCCAAAGTCATTCCGACAAAACTGCCGCACAGCGTGTAGTTCAAAAATGGTTGGCCGTTGTCGGTGATGATGTATTGGCCCAGTTCGATGTTGGGGATGTTGGTACAAAAAACCGTGTCGGAGGCACAGGTGGCTGCATCCCATTTGACATTGCCGAATGCATCCAAGGGGTGGCTGTGTATGGGGGCACAGTCGTAGCAAATGGCATTGATGGTCGCCGTATCGGAGCAAGCCGTGAGCACATTGCGGAAAATGACCTCGTGGAAGCCCGGCACAAAACGCATTTCGGTGCCGAGTGGCACGAGCAGCGAAGAGGGGTTGTAAACAGCCGTGTTGCCCCCCGCCGATTTTATCCTCAAAGGCCCGTAAGTGCTGGCAATCTTTCCACCGCGTATGAAGCCAACACCTTGCGCTGTCCAGCCAAAAGGGGGCGCATCAAGGAGGTTCATCAAATCCACCAAGCCATTGAAATTCACAAAATTGCCCGTGAAAGTTTGCCCATTTATTTTCCATTCCGTCAGTTGGTAAGGCCCACCTCCAGGAGGCAGCACCGCCACATTGTAGCTGATGGTGGTGTCGGTGGCACAGCCGAGGTAGCCTTGGTTGTAGAGCGTGTTGTTGTCAATGATCGTGTAGTTCACGATGTCGTCGTAGGGGATCGGCACACAGCCAAAAGCCAGCCCATCGCAATCGGTGGTGATGAAGTGCAAGGTGTCGGCAAGATTGAGGGCTGCAGCGCAATCTATTTTGGGCAGCACGGTAGGGAAGTAGGAAAAAATGTGGGACTTGCCGGCTGCCGTGTCAAACACCGCTACGCGGATTTCGTCCACATTGTACCCCGGCGTGTTGGCCGCAAAAAAGGTGGCGCAAGCCGTTGCGTTGTCAATGCTGTACGTTCCGAAAACATCGCTCGTCCCGTTCAGCCCTGGCCGACCCAATTGCAAGATGAGCGGATTGGAAAACCCCGGTGGGATGGTGCCGCAGGCGGTGGAAGGATTCTGTACCTGAACGGTAAAGTACACCGATGTTTTGGTGGGCGCGTCTTGCGTGATGCTGACAATGACACAAATGGTGTCTTGCAGTCCAATCTGCGCTGCGGTGCTCACGATACAGATGGTATCCAAAGCGTAGCCAGTGGTAGAACCTGCCAAATAGGCCAAACACCCATCAGAGTTGAGCGACCAGGCGCCATACGCGGAATTGCCCGAAACCCCTCCCCCCACAAGGCTGAACGTGGTGGCGCCGACAGCAAGCCCCGGCGGGTGGGCCACACAAAAAAAGTCGGTGACATTGGCCTTCAACACCATGTGCGCCATGGTCAAGTTGTTGCAATTGGGCGCCACCAGCACCGTGTCAACCGTGTAGGTGCAGAAGAGAGAATCAAAAACCACTGCCGAATAACGCCCTGCGCGAAGGTTCGTCCTATCCTTTGGGTTGTCTTCGCCCGGCAGGTCCGCCCAGTTCACGATGTACGGCCCGCCGTTTCCGCCCGATATGGAAAGATTGATCTGGCCTCCCACAGCGCAGGTTTCAGGCGTTGCTTGCGCTTGTGCATTGAATGCGGGAGACTCGCTGATGGAAAAGCCTACAGGAGGCAAAGTGCAGCCATCGGCATCGGCGATCTGCAGCGTGTAATTCCCCGCTACGAGTGTTCCGGGCCCAGGCGTGTAGATATCCCCGTTCTCGTCCCTCAAAAAGTACACGTATGGGATTTCAAAATTTTGCCCCGCCGAAACGCCAAACTCCACAAAACCGGTGGCTTGTCCAGCGCAGCGCACATTGTGCGGCGTGACGCTCACCGCGCCGTTCACCTGCAAATCCTCAATGGTAAAACCGGTCTCGCCCATACAGCCTGTCGCATTGTCCACCACTTGCACCGCGTAGTCGCCCGCCGCCAGATTGTTGTATTGCGGGCCGGGGCCGGGGTTGTAAGCATATTGGCCGGAGCCTCCCACTACGATCACCTTTGCCCTTCCGAGGCTCATGCCGCATTTGGCGTCTTCCTGTACCAGGTTATTCACCGTCAGGCTGTTGAAGTCTTTGGGCACAAAATATTTGAAGATGGAAAAGCAGCCCGTGCCGGGGTTGGTCACCGTCACAAAATAGTTTTTGCTCGCCAGCCCCGTCACCTCGCTGCTCGAAGCACCATTGCTCCAATTGAAAGTAAAATCGGTCGGCGTGAGCGAGATGGAGCCGTTGGAAGCGAAGCATTGGGCAGGGCTGATGGTAGCCTGCACCTGTGGGCCGTTGCTGTTGTTGACCAGCACGGCGGTGTCGAGCGTGCAGCTTGGTTCGTTCGCCCGCGTGATGTGGACGGTGTAGATGCCTGCCCCCAAATTGGTGGCCACATTGGAGTTCGACACGGACGGAGCCCATTCAAAAACATACGCCCCGATGCCGCCGGCGGGGGTGACAATGATGGTGCCGGTGGCCGAGCCGCATTGGGTGTTGGACACCAAGACCGAATTGAGTGTGATCGGGTCGCTGCACTGGGCCGTGGCGAGAAATGGGAGGCAGAGCGCCAAAGAGAGGAGTGTGTGTTTTATGTTCATCTAAAAATGGGTTTTGGCAAAAGGTAGGAGCCGTGTGTCAAGGTCACAAGTTGGGATATCTGAATTTTCCCATCAAATCATGTTTGGTTTTAGCAGGAATCTAACTTCCCGAAAGTTCTAACTTTCGGGAAGTTAGGGGTTGCAAGAAATTAGATTTTCGCCCCCAACAGATTATATTTTGACACAACCCCGGAGAGGCTGCCCTTTCAAAAATAGAGGCGACAGACGATTTTGAAACTTGTCATCTCCGATGCGCTAAAAGAGTGCCAGACTTAAAACGCTTGGTTGCACAGGCTTTCCAAGTTTTTAAAAACTTGGGAAGCCTCCTGTCAGGCTGCCGCGTTCCTACTAATTGTCCAAGAAGCCCGTTGCTCAAAAACATCGTGCTGAAAAACACAGGCGTTTGGTACAGGCAAACACAACAGCATGAAAACCAAAACGGCTTTTCATCAAATTGACTTTCAACTTTTTAGAAAAAAAATTGAAAAAGAAACACCCGACAAAGCCCCAAAAATGTCCTTTTTTTGAGCAGATGCCTCGCCTACTTTTGTGCTGTAAAAATTAGCAATCAGCACAAAAATCTGCCGCTCATGGACAAGAACACGAAAATTGATTTCTTCAGAAAAGTGCCCCTGTTCGCTTCCCTGACTGAAAAGCAACTGGCGCAACTGGAAGAAAATGCGAAGTACCGCATCGCCCCGCGCTACCATTTCATTTTTGTCCCCGACGAAACAGCCGACCACCTCTACTTGTTGGTGCAAGGCCGGGTGAAAACCGGCACATTTTCCAACGAAGGTCGAGAGATCATCAAAGAATTGGTGTCGCCCGGTGCTTTGTTCGGCGATTTGGTGCTGGCCGGCGAAACCATACGCAGCGAGTTTGGCCAAAGCCTCCACGAAGGCGCCGAATATGTCAGCATCAACCTCAAAGACTTCCAGCAGGTGATGGAGCAAAACCACCAGCTCATGTCGGCCTGCATGAGCCACCTCACTAAACGCCTGCACCGCGTGGAAGAAAGGCTCGCCAGCCTTGTCATGAAAGATGCGCGCAAACGGATCATTGATTTTTTGCAAGAAACAGCCGGCCGCGAAGGCCACCGCGTAGGCTTCGAAACCCTCGTGAAACACCACCTTACGCAGCAAGAAATCGCCAGCCTCACGGGTACCAGCCGACAAACGGTGACCTCCGTTTTCAACCAACTCAAGCGCTCCAACCTCATTTACTTCAAGCGCAACAGCATACTCATCCGCGATGTGAACAAACTTGCTTGAGGAACGCCGCTAAAATGACTACTTTATTATAGCAGCGTTCCTGACAGATAAACACAAAAATATTTACGCTGCAAGTTTGATTGCGAACAGGCTTCCCCCAACCGGGAGGCCTTTCGCTTTTTAATCCCCAAAACACCCCCATTTCGCCTTTTTGTAGAAAAAGAATTGCCGCCCTACACAAAGGCTCAATTCTTGCGTTGCTTGTGTCATTGTTGCCAACCAATCACCGGTTTCCTACGCACTTGCCCACCTACTTATAGTCAACGCAAAGTAGTTTTGAAAAACGAACTTCGCTCAAGCACTGATTCCCAATCGAACCAATCGGATTCAATCTCCAAAAATCGAATCACTCGCCTATATCTTTGTACATTCAAAAAAACACACCTCGGCCATGCAAATTTTTTCGCGCCGTTTTGGCGCTTCCGACATTGACAAATTCCTGCACGACATGAAAATCAAATCATCGCTCGCCCTTTTTTCCATCGTGGGCATTGTGGGCCTCGCGCTCGTTTTCCACGAGTACAACCCCTTCAGCAACGGCGGCCCCGGCAACACCCCGGAACGCGACGCGGCACTGATGCGCACCGTCACCCAAACCTTGGCCCGAGGCCATTTTCAGCCAAAGGAAATGGACGACGCTTTTTCAAAAAGCGTGTACGCGCTCTACCTCAAAGATTCGGACAGCGGGAAGCGATTCTTGACCCAATCCGATGTAGACCAATTGAAACCCTACGAACTCCTGCTCGACGACCAAGCCCAAGCCGGCACTTTTGAGTGCTTTGACATTTCGGTGAAACTCCTCGAAGCTTCGCTCCTGAAAACCCAAGGCTGGTATCGGGAAATACTCGCCTCGCCGTTCGACTTTTCAAAAAATGAGGAGCTGCAAGCCGACGGCGACAAACTGAAATGGGCAAAAGATGATGCCGAACTCCGCACCCGCTGGGAACGCTGGATGAAGTACGAGGTGCTCAGCCAGGTCACCGAAGAACAGGACAAACAGGAAAAGCCCGAATTCAAGGGCGAGAAAAAAGACTTCGCAACGCTCGAAAAAGAACGGCGCGGCAAGGTGCTCGACACCTACGACAAGTATTTCAAACGCTTGCAAAAACTTGACCGCAACCGCCGCTTGGAGATTTATCTCAACGCCTTCGCCAATTACTTCGACCCGCACACGGGCTACTACTCTCCCCGCGAAAAGGAGAATTTTGACATCCAAATGTCGGGCAAGCTCGAAGGCATCGGCGCGCGCCTGCAAAATGAGGGCGATAAAACCTTGGTCACCGAAATCGTGCCCGGCGGCCCGGCTTGGAAGCAGGGCGGCTTGCAGGCAAAAGACGTGGTGGTGAAAGTGGCACAAGGCGAAACCGATGCCGAATCTGTGGATGTCATGGGCTGGGACCTGGACGACGTGGTGGCCAAAATCCGTGGCTCCAAAGGCACCAAAGTTACCCTCACCATCCAAAAGCCCGACGGCTCCGAAAAGGTCATCACCATCACCCGCGATGTGGTGATCATGGAAGAAGGCTTTGCAAAATCATTGATCATCAACGAAAACAGCGCGGCGCAAGACCGCATCGGCTATATCTACTTGCCAAAATTCTACGCCGATTTTGAAAGCGGGCGCACCAGTTGCTCGCAAGACGTGGCAGCCGAGGTAGAGAAACTGAAAAAAGAATCGGTGAAAGGCATCATCCTCGACCTGCGCAACAACGGCGGCGGCTCGCTCCGCGATGTGGTGACCATGAGCGGCCTTTTCATCGAAGAAGGCCCCATCGTACAGGTGAAAAGCCGCTCCCGCCCTCCCGAGATACTCCGCGACAACGACACCCGCGTGCAGTGGGGCGGCCCGCTCATCGTGATGGTGAACGGCTTCAGCGCATCGGCTTCCGAAATCCTCGCTGCTGCCATGCAGGATTACAACCGAGCTGTCATCGTGGGCAGCGCCGGCACTTACGGCAAAGGCACGGTGCAGCGTTTCTTCGACCTCGACAATGCCGCGCCCAACGAAGAGGTGAAGCCTTTGGGCGAGATGAAAATGACCATCCAAAAATTCTACCGCATCACCGGGAAAACTACCCAACTTGACGGTGTGGTACCCGACATTGTGTTGCCCGATTTTTACAACTTGCTCGAAAACGGCGAGCGCGACAACGACTATCCGCTCGCTTCTACCACCATCGAGGCCGTGCCTTTCAAGCAAAGCACCTACCGCATTGCCGACCCCAACCAGTTGAAGACCAGCAGCCAAACGCGCGTGAAAGCGGATGCCACGTTCAAAAAAGTGAGCGAAAACGCCCTCCGGCTCCGCAAGCGCAAAGACGACAGCAGCTACCCGCTACAAGCCGACAAGTACCGCGATTGGAACAAAAAGCAAGACCAAGAGGCGGAGCAGTTCGACAATATTTTCAAGCCCATCGAAAGCTTCAAAATCGAGAACATTGCTGCCGACTTGCCGCAAATCCAGAGCGACACCTCGCGCACCGCCCGCAACACAACTTGGATCAAAGAGCGCCAGAAAGACATCCAACTTTACGAAACCATGCGCATCATGCTCGATATGCTCCGCATAGATGCGCTGGCTTCTGGCAAGCATTGAGCTATGGCATTCGCTACGTTTATTAAACCTCCAAGGTTTAGTAAACGTATCTCCGTCAGCTGGTGAGAGGTTTTCGGATAGGCTCTAAATCTGAAAGCGGCAACTGGGGAAATCCCCGGTTGCCGCTTTCTTGTTCTGTGATGGTTCAGGCCTGTATGCCATGCGTCCAGAACACGCCGCTCGCTAAGTGGTCAGTCAAGTAGTAACCTGCGGGGTTGGAGCAGATCATTTTTTCGTCCTATTAGGCGAGAGGAGGGCGCAATATGGGATATTGTAACCGACGAACAACGAAATAGGGCGGAAAAAGGATCGCTCCAACCTTGCAGTTACTACTTGACTGACCACTAAGCCTCGAATTCACCACGGCAAATCGGACAATGCAATAGGCTTGCTGACGAAATGATCGGCCCCTGCTGCCAAAGCCTCCGAGCGAAGGTCAAGCGCGCTGATTACCACCACCCGTGCAGGATGTGCGCCGAAGTTTTTAAAATCGCCGATATGCTCGATGCCGTAGCCGTCGGGGAGGTTGTTGTCCAACAGAATCACTTCGGGCTGTGTGTTGGCGGCTCTTTCCAATCCTTCTGTAAGCGTATGCGCACACTCAATTTGTGCGAATTTGTGGCGCAGCAAGTGCGTCATTAGCAAGCAAGCATCGGTCTCGTCGTCTACGATGAGTAGTTTATTGTTCATGTCGCATAGCGTTGAGGTTAGTAAGCGTCAACCTTGTGATATCACTCCTTTTGACTTAGTGTGTAAATTACCGCTCCACTATTTGGCACCTTCTGTTTGAGGTTTTTTTTCTACACTTTTCCACAAAAAAGGAATTGGTTGGTGCATTTTAGACCCCAGTGGTTTGCTTTTCAGTGGCATATTGTTTTTAGATGGTAAGCGACAGAGAACAAACAGATTTTTCGCACTGAGTGCACCACACAATTTTTTAACCGATAAAATTAAAATTTTCCAACCATGTCTAATTCAAGATTATTGGCCGCAATACTGGGCGGCGCAGCAGCAGGAGCCATACTCGGTGTTTTGATCGCCCCACAATCGGGCGCTGATACCCGCAAGCAAATCCTGAAAACTTCCCGCCAATCTGCCGAATCGCTGAACGACCTCATCGAAGAGGGCAAGAAAACTTGGTACGAAACCAAAGGCAAAGCGAAAATGGGGGCAGGGATAGCTGCCGACGAACTCGACGATTTTATGCACCACATCCTCAACAAAGGTCAATCGCTGTGGAGCAATGCCAAAAACAAAGCGGGCAAAGCAGCCGATGAAGCCGAAGATGCTGTCATGAGCAATGGCAAAAAAGCGGCCTCCTTCGTCAAGGAACATACATCCTAACGCTACTCAGCCCTAACCAATCGTTTCAACAACCGATCACAGATTAGTGCCACGCAGAGGACGCGCCAGATTTCTTCAGGTGTTTCTTCTGCGTGGCCTTTTCATTTGCCAATCGGGGCGCGCTAAGTGTCCCGGCGAATAACCAACTTTCCAACCCATGGACGTCATCAATCAATCTTCCGGCTCTCGGCTGGAAATGCTCTCCCGGCATGTCATGGAATACATTGACACGCGCTGGGAACTCATTCAGCTCAACCTCGGCGAACGAGGCTTGGCCGTTGCCACCACTTTGGTATCAGGTCTTTTGCTGACTTTTTTCGGGGGCATCATCCTTGTTTTTGTCAGCATCGGCGGTGCCATCTGGATTGGGCAAAGGCTCCCAAACCCTGCCGTAGGTTTTTTTATCATGGCAGGGTTTTTCACGGTGCTGATGGCCTTGGCTTTGTTTTTTGCCCGCAACTACATCCGCACCTACATTACCACCATGGTATTGGAATCCATTAAAGACGACGACGATGAAGTACAGCCATCCTAAAGTACAAGCACAGCGCGCGCTGCTGCGCCGCAAGCTCGAAACCTACGAGCAACTTATTCAGGAAGACATCGAGGAGTTGAAGAAAGCAGCGCGGCCATTGGAAATCGCCAAAAACGTGATCCATCAGGCCGCAGATACTTTCCGCGACAACTCGCTGACCACGCAAGGCATGCGCCTTGCCCTCACCATGCTGCCGCGCGCCACCCGCCATCCGATCTTGGGCATCGCGGCGCAGATAGCCGTTCCGCTCTTGGTGCGCAACCTGCCAGGTATGCTCAACTTCGTGGCCCGAAAAACGGAGGAATTCAAAGAGACTTCTTTGGGCGAAAAATTGGGCAATGTCTGGGAACGCCTGCGCTGGCGTGTAGCCCAACGCTTTGCGTAGCGGTGTGTATGCAACTTCCCGAAAGTTTAATCCCGAAGAAATCGGGATCGGGAAGTTTGATGCACGGTTTACCTTGGCAATCTCCCCCCTTTCCCTTTTTTACAACACTCCTGCCGAGAGCAGGAGCGCAATGCCGATGATCATGGCAGCGGTCAGTTTTTGCACCGTGCGCAGGGTTGTTTTTTTCAAAAAACGCGACCCCAAATACGCGCCCGCGAACGCGCTCAGCGTAGCGATGAGCAGCAAATGCCATTGATCGGCAAGGCTTGCAGCAGAAAAACGGGCGAAATAAACCGGCAACCGAGTCAGGTCAACCATGCAAGCTATGAACACGCCTGTGGCGATGAACGCTTCTTTCGCAAGGCCGCAATGAATCAAAAATGCCGAGCGCAATGCGCCCTGGTGACCGCTCAGCCCTCCAAAAAAACCGCTCAACAGCCCGCCAAAAGTGAGGTGACGGCTGGCGAAATTCAGGTGCTTGAAGGCTGGCGCGATTTCCATGATCGCGAAGATGATCATCAGCGCAGCGATGGCGAGTTTCATCCCACTCACTTCAAGGGTTTTCCCACAACATTCCCAAGCAAAAAGCGGGGGCAACTGACTGAGCGCGGCCAAGCTCATGGCACCAGCGAACCCGCCCAGTACGGACGGGATTCCGAAGCGCAGCACCAATTCTTTGGAAGCGTGCCTGCCCAAAAGGGCAAGTTTGAAAAGATTGTTGAGCAGGTGCACGATGCCCGTCAGCGCGACCGCCAAGTTGAGCGGGAAGAAAATGCCAAAAATGGGCGTGAGGAGGGTGCCTAAGCCGAAACCAGAGAAAAGGGTGAGCAAGGAGGCTGCAAAAGCAGCAAGGGCGATGATAACTTCCATGATGCGCTCAGTGCTCCGCCTCCAGCAAGTCGTTGCCTTGCGGGTCGGGGTAAAAAACCTCTACTTTTTCGGTGGTCAGTTTGCTCAGCGGCACAATGATGGCGCGCTCTGGGGTTTGGAGGATGAGCGAAGTGCTGTCAATGAGCACCACCTTGCCACGCTCGCCCATAATGCGCACGTCGTCGCCGACGCGCACTTTGTTCTTGTTGTAGTAACTCGCCAAATAGTTGGCCACCAAATCTTTGGAAGCAAAGCCATAGCCAAGGGCGAAGGCCAGTGCGCCCGCCCCGATGAGCACAATGAGGCTGGAGGAGATGAACTCGGTTTTGATTTTGGCTTGAGCAAGGGCACTGACGGCAATGGTGATAAAGAGGAAATAAAAAACGATGGAGCCTATCATCTTCGCAGAAGCGATGCCGAGCGATTGGCACAGCGTGACAACAGCGCCTTGCAACATATCGGCCAAAAACAAGCCCAGCATGAACACCACCGAGGCCGTCAGCAACGAAGGCAAGTAGTTCATCAGGTCCGAAAATATCTGGGTGATGGCCGCCACCCCCAATGTCTCGGTAGCCGCGATGATGAATATGAGCATCATCATGTAATAGACCACCTTGGCAAGGATGCCCGAAAGTTTTTCTTTCAGCACACCGGTACGCTGTATCAGGTCAATATCGTCAAACATTTCGGCCAAGCGGTCTACCCCAACGGTTGCCAGCACTTTGCTCAAAACCTTGCCCACGGTGCGCGCCACCAGCCATCCTACAAACAGGATGGTGAGCGCCCCGATAAACTTTGGGAAAAAGGAAGAAAACTGGGCAATCAATTGGGCAACAGGCCCCGAAACAGGAAGAGAGTCCATTATTAAATTGAAAAAGAGAGCGGGTTAGGTCGGGCTTGGCGATGAGGGGCGGGCGGTATTTTGCAACGCGGATTGCGCAGATAGGGCGGATTTACGCGGATGTTATGCAGGGCTTGGGGATGAGGGGTCGGGGGGTATGCGCCAGTCCATGTTTGGGCGCACTTTTTGGCGGGCGGCTTTTTTGAGGCAGGGCAGGTCTTCGCCGCCCACGAGCCGCACTACGACTTGCAAGGCGTTTGGCACAAACACCTCCATGACATTGCTGAACAGCGACAGCGTCCCGACGTGTTGCGAGATGCGGTCTTCCAGTTCGGGCGGCAACATGGCTTCCCGCTCTGCCTGCAACTTTTTAAGGCTGTTGTGCTCCATAGCGGTTCTTTTTTACGCCGGGGGTGGTAGTGGCGCGGTGAATAAATCAGTTAGGTATTCTGCTCAAGGTTGGAGGTGTTGAATGTGTTGGGTCATGCGCCAATCGGCTCTTTTCCGAACATCTCTTCATAAATGTTTTGCGATTTGATCTTGGCGCGCATAATCTGCATTTTGATGGCGCTTTCGGTCTTATTCAGCACTTCCCCTATTTCTCTGATAGACATTTCGTCGGTGTACTTCATGTCCAAAATAGCTTTGTCGCCCGGCGGCAGCCTGTCCATCACTTTTTCGAGCCTGTTGGTTTCCATTTCCAATATCACGCTGTCGGGCATCTCTACCTCCGTTTCTTTGCTGATGCTGCCAATGTCTTCCGTGTATAGCAAGATGTTCTTCTTTTTCTTGCGGATCAGGTCAATGCAATAATTGTAAGTAATCGAGTACACCCAAGTAGAAAAAGAAGACTGTTCGGTGAACTTCGACAAATTGAGGAGTATCTTGATAAACACGTCCTGCGTCGCGTCGCGCGCCATCCCATGGTCGGCCAACATAGAAATACATTTGGCGAACACCTTGCCTGCATAGCGGCGGTAGAGCTGGCTGAAATACAGGGCATCCTGATCTTGCAGATACAAGGCAATCAGTTGCGAATCTGTAAGGACGGAGGATGTCGGAGCTTTTCTGGTAGCGACTGCGGTCACTGCGAGGCGGTTTTAAACAGACGAGGTCTGTGATTCAGGGTGCAAAGGCACGAAAAAAAGCAGCAAAAATCAGTAGAAACCCCTCGTTTTTTCAAAACCGTTAAAAAGACGTTAAGCGGCGAGCAGCGTCACCCCAAAACTGGGCCACCCATTGAAAACGGGCGAACTTTAACAGTTGACCCTTTCGTTGCCCCTCCTACCCTTCACCGCCGGCAAAGGGCCAAACTTTTTTCCGCACCGCCGTGGTGCAGCGTTTGCAAGCGCAAAATTTTCAGCGTCGGCGCAGCGCAGCCATGTTAAACTTGCGCTGCAAAAATGTGGATTGTACCTGTTCGTCCGCCAAAACGTCTTTTTCTTCTAATCTTTGCCACGTCCCAAACAGTTGGCGCGTCATATTCGCCGCCGGTTTGCCCGCCGTAGTTCTAACGAAGGCGGGCTTCTCACCTTCTCGCTTTCTCACCTTCTCGCTTTCTCACCTTCTCTCACCTATGCACCTCACCATCCGCAACCTCTCCAAAACTTACTCCAACGGGGTGAAAGCCCTCCAAGATGTGTCGCTCGATATCCCCACCGGGATGTACGGCCTGCTCGGCCCTAACGGCGCGGGCAAAAGCACGCTCATGCGCACCCTCGCCACCTTGCAGGAGGCCGATTCGGGAACTGCTTGGCTCCTTCCCCCCGATGGGGGGACTGAGGGGGGCATCAATGTTTTGCAAGACAAAGACGCGGTGCGCCGCGCGTTGGGCTACTTGCCGCAGGAGTTCGGCATCTACCCGCGCATCTCGGCGACGGATATGCTCGACCACTTGGCCACACTGAAAGGCATACCCAGCAACCGCCGCAAGGAGGTGGTCACGTCGCTGCTCCAGCGCGTCAACCTCTGGGAGCACCGCAAAAAATCGGTGAGCAGTTACTCTGGCGGTATGCGCCAGCGCTTCGGCATCGCGCAGGCGCTCATCGGCGACCCGAAACTGATCATCGTGGACGAGCCGACGGCTGGCCTCGACCCCGGAGAGCGCAACCGATTCTACAATCTGCTCTCCGAAATCGGTGAGAACGTGATCGTTATCCTCAGCACCCACATCGTCGAAGATGTGAAGGAACTCTGTTCCAACATGGCCATCATCAACGGCGGGCAGGTGCTGTACGCCGGTTCGCCGGAAGCCGCGCTGACGCAGTTGGAGGGAAAAATCTGGGAAAAGGCCATCGCCAAAGCGCAGATTGACGACTACCAGAGCCGCTTCCGGGTGATTTCGAGCAAACTCGTGGCGGGCAAGCCCATCATCCACATCCTGAGCGAGGGCGACCCCGGCGAGGGGTTCCGGCCCGCCGAGGCGGGACTGGAGGATGTGTTTTTTGCGAAGATTGGGGCGGCGGCGTGAGGGACTATTTTTTCTTCACTGGGCGGCTCCCTGTCAGCATTTCTACAAAATCGTCTGCCGAAATAACGGCTACGGATGGGAACGGAATCTGTTTGAGAACTTTGAAATGCTTGTCTTCGGTACAGATGAAATCTGCATTGGCAGCCACAGCACAGTCCACAAACTTGTTGTCGTCTGGGTCAACAGTGATGAGATTCCAGAAATAATACTTGTGGATACGGACAACATCAAGGGAGTTTTCAATCGCTTTCATCGTGTTGTCGCCGACTTCTGGACGAAATTTCTCGTACAGTTTTTCGGCGTACTCGTCCAGAATGTCGGTGGTCACGCACAAGTCGAATGCCCCATTTTGAAAGGCAATCCAAATCGCGTAATAATCCGTCCGCCGGGAGATGGCAAAGAGCAGAACATTGGTGTCCAGTACTACGCGCCTCATTTTTGGGCACTTTTGTAGGGTGTTCTCATGTGTTCCTGCTTGAACCCCTCCGCTGTGTAGCCTTTTTCGTCCCAGTCCTTATCGGCGGCGGCAGTGGCTTTCTCGGCGAAGTAGCGCACAAGCATCCGTTGGATGGCTTTTAAGTCTTCATCCGACACATTTTGCGCAAAGAGTTGAAGCAATTGAAGTTGAATATTGCTCAGGGGCTGTCTGATAGCGGTTGTCATAAATCCCAATTTTGAGGCAAAAATACAAGTTTTGCTGACGACGTAGGTCTCAACCGGGCGAAGCGGGCTGGAGGATGTGTTTTTTGCGAAGATTGGGGCGGCGGCGTAGTCTCATGGGAGATGTAGCTTTGACAACTTTTTGAAAGTTTTCAAAGCCCTCATACCCCCTTCATCAGTCAGCAAGTGCATAAGAAAGTGGGTAAGATTTTTCGCCCTTGAGCGCGCGCGAAGCGAACGTGATGGCTGCTTTTACCTGCTCGCGGTTGATGTGCGGGTGCGCCTCCAAGATTTGCTGGATAGATTCGCCAGCCGCCAATTTGTCCAAGATAAGCTCTCCTCTCCCCAAACCACCCACATCAAAAAAATCCGCGTTCACCCGCACAATCCGCGAAATCCGCGTTGCCCTATGTTCTCCACCTTCTTCTCCTTCGAGCTCCGCGCCTGGCTGCGCTCGCCCATGCCTTGGATTTTCATGTTCGTCTTCGGCCTGATGTCGTTTGGCGGCACAGTCTCAGACGACGTTACCATCGGCGGCTCCTACGGCAACGTCTGGAAAAACGCCCCTTTCGTGGCGCAAAACTGGTACTCCGTTTTTTCCATCCTCTCGCTGCTGCTCGTGGTGGCTTTTCTCAACGGAGCGGCCATCCGCGATTTTGAGAACAACACCGACCAGATTGTTTTCTCCTCGCCCATCAGCAAGGCGGGCTACTACTTCGGCCACTTCGCCGGGGCCTTGCTGATTGCCCTGATACCCATGCTCGGCGTGTCGCTGGGGATGTGGCTCGGCGCGGCGATTGGGCCTGCTGCGGGCTGGGTGGACGCAGGGCGTTTCGGCCCCTTCGAGGTGGCGGGACACCTGAATGCCTACGCCGCCATCGTCATCCCGAACATGATTTTTGCCGGAGGCATACTCTACGCGGTGGCGGCCCTGACGCGCAGCACGATGTACTCCTTCGTGGCGGCGGTGGTGCTGTTGGTGGGCTACATCATTGCAGGAAATTTGATGAAAGACATACAGAACGAGCAGGTGGCGAGCCTGCTCGACCCCTTCGGCAACCGCCCGTTCAGCATCCTCACGAAGTATTGGACGGTGGACGAAAAGAACCACCAGTCGGTCGGTCTGCTCGCGCCGGGCATCTTGCTGAACCGCCTGATTTGGATGGGCGTGGGGTTGGCGGTGCTGGTGGCGGGATATTTCAAGTTTGATTTTTCGGAAAAAAAGAAAAGCGGCAAAAAGGGCAAAACCGCCACAGAATCAGACGAATACGGCTTCAAAGAACTCGGCGAACTGCCCCGCGTCACGCCCAGCACCGGCACCTCCACCACCCTCAGCCAACTGTGGAGCCAACTGCGCACCGACTTCAAGGGCGTGGTGAAAAGCACCCCGTTCATCCTGCTCAGTTTCATTGGCTTGCTCAACTGCATCCCCAGTTTCCAGTTTGCTACCGATGGCTACGGCACCAGCAACCTGCCCGTGACCTACACGATGGTGGACATTATTCGGGGCGCGTTTTACCTGTTCATCATCGCCATCCTCACCTACTTCACCGGCGCATT
>JBJXFT010000131.1:0-4006 GCA_046155725.1 Saprospiraceae bacterium | reverse complement strand
TGAACACGCTGTACCGCTACGGCACGGTGGCCTACATCGGCGGGGGCTTTGGTCGGGGAATCCACAACACGCTGGAACCCGCAGCTTTTGGCTTGCCCATCATTTTTGGGCCGAAGTACGAGAAGTTCGAGGAGGCTCGGCAGTTGGTGGCGCGGGGCGGGGCGTTCCCCGTGCGGGATGCCGAGGAGTTGGCGGCGGTTTTGCAGAAACTGCAAGACCCTGTTTTTTACCAAAACGCCTCCGGCGCGGTGCGGGCGTATTTGGAGGAAAACCGGGGCGCGACGGCGAAGGTGATGGGGTTTTTGGAGGGAGAATTTGCCTGACGCTAAAGCACTCACAATTTTGTGCCTACTTTTGTATGCGTTTATTCAAGCACAATGATGGAACTACAACACCCTCAATTTCCCCGCATCACCATGAACCCTGTTGTTTGCACGGGCAAACCTTGTATCCGGGGCATACGCTTTCCAGTCGCTACACTCTTGGGCTATCTTGCAGGGGGAATGAGCCACGACGGTCTGCTTCAAGAATTCCCTTTTTTAGAAAAAGAAGACATCTTCGAAGCGCTTGCCTTCGCTGCGCTTGCTATGGATGAACAGTACCTGCCCTTGCAACGCATCGCCGCATGAAATTCCTTCTGGACGTGGGCATCTCTCCTTTGTTGGGAAAATTATTGGAAGCCGAAGGGCATGGTTTTCGCTACCTTCCTGAATATTTTTCAAACAAGTCACCCGACTCTGAAATCCTCGAAATCGCGCTTGAAGCGGGGGAGGTGGTTATTACCCACGACCTCGATTTTGGCAAACTGCTTGCTTTTTCAGGGCAAAGCCAGCCTTCTGTCATCCTTTTCCGAATCCACCACATCAACGCAGAAGTGTTCCATACACTGCTCCTTGAAAGTTGGGAGCATATCGCCGAGCCATTGGCTGTGGGTGCGTTGGTAGTTATCGAGACCGAATCGGTTCGAGTACGGATGCTTCCGATTTCTCGGTCTTGAAAGCGGTGCGGGCGTATTTGGAGGAAAACCGTGGCGCAACGGCGAAGGTGATGGCGTATTTGGAGGGAGCATTTGCCCGATGCTGAAGCACTCGCCAAGTTACCCCCCCACCTTTACCATCCCGCTCTGCAAGGCATACACCACCAAGCCAGCGGTATTGCGGCAGCCGAGTTTGGACAGCAGGTTGTTGCGGTGGCCCTCTACGGTGCGGCCGCTGATGAAGAGCCTGTCGGCGATTTCTTGGGTGGTGCATTCCTCGCAGATGAGTTGCAGCACTTCCTTTTCCCGGTTGGTGAGTTCCACTTCGAAACTGCGCTGGGGCTTCACGGGGTTTTTGCCCGTCATGTTGTCCCGGATGACTTCCATGACCGTTGCGTTGTAGTAAAAACCCTTTTCGCGCACCATGCGGATGGTTTCCACGACTTCGTCGGGGTGGGCGTTTTTGCCCAGATAAGCGGCTGCGCCGATCTCGATCATGTTTAGGATAAATGCCTTGCTGACGTGCGAGGACACGACCACGATGAGGATGGAGGGGAATTCGCGGCGGATGATTTCGGCGGCTTCGATGCCGCTCATGCCGGGCATTTTCAAGTCGAGCAACAGCACGTCGGGCAGTTCGTCGGAAGCGCGGATTTTGAAGAGCAGGTCTTCGCCGTTTTCGGCTTCGAGCACAACGCGCAGGCCGGGGTAATCTTCCAGAATGAGCCGCATACCGCGCCGGAAAAGCGCTTCGT
The DNA here is from genome assembly GCA_046155725.1 of Saprospiraceae bacterium. Classification (GTDB taxonomy): domain Bacteria; phylum Bacteroidota; class Bacteroidia; order Chitinophagales; family Saprospiraceae; genus M3007. The sequence goes on along the minus strand of JBJXFT010000131.1, from coordinate 2,275 downwards.
CGTCGGCGATGGCGAGGAGGATGTTCATTTTTCAGGATGGGTTTGATTGCTGATAATGTGCGACTATGGTGCCGCAAGGCTACGGCAAATCTGGAACCCGGGCGGAAAAATGATAGCCCATGCGTATGGCAAATAGGTGACCGGCCGAACGGGCGAATTGTATGGGACAATTTTGTTTTTGGTTGGCAAAACCTTGGTACATTCGCCTCTTAACCCATCTGCCACCATGCCAAAAGATACCGAATACGGCACCAAAATCCGCCTGCTGCGCATCCTGCGCGCCATTGCCGAACGGCCTTTCGCTTATACCAAGCAACAACTTGCTACCGAATACGGGATGCACGAAGACACCATCAAAGGTGATTTCGAGGCGTTCACGAACGCGGGCTTCGAGATGGACCGCGACGAGCGGCACCGCTACGCTTTCAAGTTGGACAAGCCCCTGAAAAAGATGCGCGAGCTGCTTTTCTTCTCCGAAGAAGAGCGCGTGCTGCTGTACGAGGCCATTGACAGCCTCCGCACCACGCCCGAAAAGCAGGCCCGCTTGAAAGAGAAACTGCACTCGCTGTACGACTACACGCAGCTCGGTTTTGCCTACTTGCGCAAGCCGCACCTCGCCAAAGTGGACTTGCTCGAACAGGCCAAAGCCGAGAGAAAGCAGGTAGTGCTCGAAGGCTACCGCTCTTCCAACAGCAATACGGTGGCCGACCGGGTGGTAGAGCCTTACGATATCAAACCGGCAGAAGACACGCTGCAAAGTTTCGATGTGGGAAAGCGGATCCCGCGCCACTTCCGCATCTCCCGCATCGCCCGGGTGCGGGTGCTCGACCAGCCCTGGCAGCACGCGGGCAGCCACAACGTCCAGCCCACCGACCCTTTCCGTATCGTCAGCAACGACCAAGTAAACGTGCACCTGCGCCTCAGCGTGGGAGCTTACAACGAACTGACCGAGCGCTACCCGACCACCAAATCGTACATCGAGGTGACCGCCGACCCCAACTATTTCGATTTCCAGTGCATGGTCAACCGCAATTTCTTCGGGCTGACGAATTTCATCCTCGGCTTTTACCATCTCGATATTCAGGTCATTGCCCCCGATTCGCTGCTGGAGCATCTGCGCGGCGAGCTGGGGCGGATGAAGTTTTAGGCTTTCCACGGTGTAGACTTTCCAAGTCTCAAAGACTTGGAAAGTCTGGGACAAGCAGGGGTAGGGAAACCAGTTCGGATGCACCGCTCTCACCTTTGCCCCATCCATCCAATACTTTCAATCGCAGCAACCACCACGACCAACGCCCATGCAATTCAAAATCACCCTCCAATGTCTCGACGACGCGCCCGTGCTCCCGGTGAACTACCAGTACGAACTCTCGGCCTGGATGTACAAGGTCATCGAGAACGCCGACGCGGAGTTCGCGGCCCACCTCCACCAGCTCGGCCACCAGACTCCGCTCCGTAAGTCGTTCAAACTCTTCTGCTTTTCGCAGCTCGACGTGCCGCGCCGCCGCATCGAGGGCGACCGCTTGCACATCGAATGCCGCGAGGTGTCGCTGCTCGTGGGTTTTTACATAGACCGCACGGCGACGGAGTTTGTGCGCGGGCTTTTTCAGGAGCAGCGGTTCTCGCTCGGCGACCGCGCGAGCCAAGTCCGATTTTCAGTGAAAACGGTGGAGATGTGCCCGCCGCCCTTGCTGAGCGAGGGCGTTCCCGTGCGCATCCGCGCCCGCTCGCCGCTCGTGGTGGCCCGCAAACGCGACGGCGACCGCCCCGACGAGTACCTGCACCCGGACGATGCGGACTTCGGCAAACTGCTTTTTATCAACCTGTTGGACAAGTACCGTGCAGCGACGGGGCATGAGCCGCCGAAGTTTTGGGACGCGGCGCAGTTCGGCTTCCGGCGCGTGGGGCAGGAGCCGAAATCAAAACTGATCACCATCAAAAGCGGGAAGGCGGCAGAGACGCGGGTGAAGGGCTGGATGTTCGATTTTGAACTCAACGCACCGAGGGAGTTGGTGGAACTGGGGCTGCTGGCGGGGTTTGGGAAGGAGAATGCGCAGGGGTTTGGGTGCGGGGAGGTGGTGGTGATTGCCCTGAAATAAAAAAGCAACTCTCCAAAGCACCGTCCCGAATACTCGGAATCCTCCACAGGGCGTGGGTTTGAGAAACTTTGGAAAGTTGCTGTGGCAAAGATGCGGCAAGAGACTTGGGGTTCAATTCCAAAATGGAATAAAATTTTTGGACTGAAAAAGTTTGAAAAAACACTGGAAAAGAAGGGGGG
>JBJXFT010000018.1:0-4689 GCA_046155725.1 Saprospiraceae bacterium | reverse complement strand
GTTCAGTTTTTCCCAAAATCCCTCGGCACGAAGTGTTTGGGGGAGCGGAGTTTGAAGTTCTCGTCGTTGGCTTGCACGGTGTAGATGCCGCGCTTGTTGGCCAAATCAATCGCGTTTTGCTCGCCTTTCACGAAAATCGCCATGCCGTGCACTTTTTTCCCGGCGTGCTCGGGCATGAAGTGGGTCAGTTTCTGGCAAGCCTGTTCTATTTGCTCGATGTGCTCTTCGCGGAAATGGCTTTTGATTTCGCCAGCGATGACGGTGTTGATGGAGCCGTTGGAGTAGCCGAAAGCGTCTAATTCTAACTCACCGTCGGGGCGGCGGATGTGGATGGGGTTCACGCCTTCCATGCCGAACTGCTCACGCATGATGCGCTCCACCGTCGGGTAGGCCAAGCCTTCGGCAAAAGAGCCGAATTTGTTGCCCAGCTCGCCGAGCTGCTTTTGGGTCTGTTTGACGATGCGGTCGAGCTCATCCATCCTTTTTTGGGATTGCGCAGCGGCCTCGTCCATCCTTTTTTGGGATTGCGCTTGGCTGGCGGCTGTTTCGGCCAGAATCTGCCTGATTTCATCAAAAGAAATGTCCATCTCGAAAAGCGTTAAAAATTTGCCACAAAAGTAAGCAAACACAAGCAAGCATGGAACAGCCCTCTCTCCTCCGCCAAGGCTTCGGCAGACAAGCCCTCCTCTCCCTCCTCCGCGAACGCGACCCCGCTTCACCCGCCATCGTGTGCGAGGGCAAAACCCTAAGTATCGGCGAGCTGCTGCGCGATACTGAATTGCTGGCGGAGGGTTTCCAACAAGCAGGCATGAAGGCGGGCGACACCGCCGTGCTTGCGGCCATGCCCGATGCTGGTTTTGTGTGCATCGTATATGCCGCCATGATCTGCGGCCTGCGCCTCGCGGTGATTGACCCCGAAATGGGGCGCGACAACTACCGGGAAAAACTCAAGCAGTTGCAGCCGCAGTGGGCGTTTGTGGACTACCGACTTTTGTTTTTGCAGGAACACCCGCTGATTCGCTGGGCATATTTTCAGGGATCAAAAAAAGGAATCTACTTCCCCCGAAGCCCCGGCGTAAAAACCATTGCCACGGGCGGCTGGATGCCCATTTTTCAAAAGCACATTCCCTTCGGGAAATTGATGGCGCGAAACTCATCCGATGACTTCAAGTCACAAGGTGCGCCCCAACTCGAGGAACGCGATTTCCTCATCACCTACACTTCGGGTACTACTTCGATGCCCAAAGGCGTGGTGCACAGCGTCGGGGCCATCACGGCCAGCATCCTGCAAATCGCCGACCTGATCCGGGGCGGGCACAATCGGCGCATCGCCACGCACCTGCCTTATTTTGCCATCATCGGGCTGAATGCCGGGGTGACGGCGTACTTGTGGGAGTACCGATTGTCTGCGACGGGGCAGATAGATTTCATTGAAAAAAACCAGATCACCACGCTGTTCAGCCCGCCCTGCGATTACCTGCGGCTGATCGAATACTGCGAGCGAGAGGGCAAGTTTTTCCCCGAATGCTTGCAGCATTTGTTCTTTGGTTCGGCCCCCGTGCACCGCTCTTTTTTGGAACGGCTCATGGCTGTTTTGCCCGAACACGTTCGGCTGACTTGCTTGTATGGCATGACCGAGAACTTGGTGGTGGCCAGCATTGATGGGCGGGAAAAAGCGATGCTGCCGACTGCTTCTGGCGATATTTTGGGTCGGCCTGTACCCGGCGTTGAAATCCAAATCGCTGCAGATGGCGAGATTCTGGTGCGCTCACCACAAACCTACACCCGCTACTTGCACTTCGACAAACGCGACGACTGGCACGCCAGTGGCGACCTCGGATTCCTCGACTCCGAAGGTAGAATCGTGCTGACCGGGCGCAAAAAAGACATGATCATCCGCCGCAACTTCAACCTCTACCCCGGCCTGTACGAACCCACCATCAATAGAATACCTGGGGTGACGGAGTGCGCTTTTGTGGGCGTTTTTGACGAAACCAAACACGACGAAACGGTGGCTCTTTTTGTGGAGACCCACCGCCCGGTTTCCGAAACCGCATTCAAGAAGCAACTCGAACGAGGCGAGTTTTCCATTGACCGCGAGGCTTTGCCCGACCTGATTTTTTTTGAAAAACTTCCCCGCGCTGGGCGACAAAACAAGGTGGACAAAAATGCGCTGCGGGAGCGGTTGCGTCAAAGCTTCCCGAAAGTTTAATCCCGAAAAAATCGGGATCGGGAAGTTGATTTTCAAATCTTAGGAACGAGTGAAAAATAAACAAGGCAAAATCCCAACCCAAATCATTGTAAGTCAATGACTCGGGTTGTTCATCGTTTAGTTCATCGTTCACTCATGACCCACCCCAACCGCATATTCATCACCGGCGCTACGGGCTTCGTCGGCGCTACCTTGGTTCGGCACTTTGCTGCGCAAGGCTGGGAAGTGACGGCTTCTGGCCGCACCGCGCCGCCCGCCCCACTGTTGGCTGTCGCAAAATATGTTCAGGCAGATATTCAAAAACCCCTCCCGCGCCAAGAGGCCGATGTGGTGGTCCACGCCGCCGCGCTCGCTTCTGATTCGGTTGGAATGGCGGCTTTGAAAAAAACAAATCTGGATGGCACGCGCCACGTTTTTGAGGCTGCCCGCAACTGCCCCTGCTTCGTTTACATTTCTTCTTCTTCGGTGTACGATGCTCGGAAAACCTTGCACGAAGAGGATGAAAGCGTTGACTGTCAAAAACTTTCTCCCTACGGGCTTTCCAAACGAATGGCAGAAGACTGGCTGCTGGAACAAGACTGGGGGCATCGGTCATTGTACGTCCTGCGCCCACGAGCGGTGTACGGCGTGGGCGATCGGGTGCTGCTGCCGCGCCTGATGCGCTTGGTTCGATGGGGACATATCCTATCGCCGGGCGAGATGCGCGTGAGTAGTTCGCTGACCCATGTGGAGAATCTGTGCGCGGCGGTGGAGTGCTGCGCATTGTCGCAACTTCCCGAAAGTTCCAAACTTTCGGGAAGTTCAATTTTCAACGTCGCCGATGCGCAGCCTTACGAAATGCGCGAGGTGGTGCATCGCTTGCTGTCTGAAATCCATGGTCAAGAATTGGCTTTCCGAGCCATCCCGATGCTGCCCTTGCGTTGGATGGCCAACGCTTTGGAAAGCCTGCAAATGGCCAAACAGTTCACGCCTTACGCTTTGGCAACAGTGGCAAAAGATTCTGTTTTGGATATTCAAAAGATTTCAAGAACCTTGGGCTACTTACCGAAAAGAAACTTCTGGGAAACCCTGCCGGAAATTGCTTCCTGGGCAAATGCCGTCGGCCTTTATCGCGTACAGCAAGCCAATGCCGATTTGCCGTGGATGAAATTCTAAACCCACTCTGACACCAACCCACCCCATCCCCTGCCCCGCGCTTACCTCAGCACCGCCAACTTTTTCGTGGCTGTGCCCAATTCCGTCACGATGTAGAGGGTGTAAATGCCCGACGCGAGCGCAGCCGTTTCGATTTTGGTCTCCTCTTTTTCAAATCCCTTGGTTCTTTCCAGCACCAACCGGCCCGCCGCGTCGAAGGCGCGGAGCGAGAGCGGCGTAAGTTTTCCATAGCGAAGAATGGCCGTGCCGGCGGTAGGGTTTGGGAAAAGGTCGAGGCTGTCGGCAGGAAGTTCGGGAGCTTTGCTGATGGGACTGCACACGCTCTTGAAACCGCCGTCGTAGAGTGCCTGGATGGCCGCCACGTCGCTGAGCGTAGTGCCGATGCCGCAGGGGAGCGAGGGGTTGGGGTGGAATGCCCAAGCAGTGACGAGTTCTTCTATTTGGCCGGGGAGCAATTGGCCGAGGTTGGTTGTACCGATCATGATACGGTCGCCGAAGGGCAAGCCTGCGGTGCACATGCTCCAGCCGTTGGGGTCATTGGGCGGCTCTGGGAAGCTGTGCGAGACCGGTGCAGCACCTGGGTTGGCGGGGTTGTAGCCACTGCCACCATAAGTAAGGGGAGTGCCGTCGCGCCACGAGCCGGTCAGGTAGTTGTAATATTCTGCTGGAGCGATAGGGCCGGTAGTGCCGGCAGGGATGCCGCTGCCTGAATTGTTGTAGGCGACAAACTTGTCCAAGGGGTGATTCAGGAATGTGACGCTTTGTGCGGGCGCGACATTGGCAAAGGTGGGCACGCCTTGGCAAGTACTGCCCGGCTGTCCGTCCACCGCATCTTGATTGTAGGCGTACATGGTATTCAGGCTGGGGTTGCTGCCCACATAATCGTCCAGATAGCAGCCCAAGTCCACATCCGTCCAGATGCCGAGGAAGGTGGAATCGGTGATTTCGGTGGCGCGGTTGATGATTTTGTGCGAGGTGAAAAGCGTGTTGTTCATCAAGTGCTGGTCTGGGCAGTTGAAAGCCCAAACGGTGAGTTGTATTTCCACTTTAAGAGGCTTGCCGTTGCTGTTGGCGTGCGGGCCGCCATTGTCGTTGAACACGCACCAAATGATTTCGGCGGGGACGAAGGAGGGTATACCGCGCAACTGCACCACGGGGAAATCGCCATTGAGCGGGTTGTACACAAAATCGTTGTCCATCCCTGCGTACGGTGCAAGCGGTGTCGGCGTTGCTGGCAAATCAAAACCCCAAATGCTCGAAAAATAGGGGTTGTTCTGCGCCGGCCACCCCATGATGGAAGGGAATTGGGCGATTGCTTGTGC
>JBJXFT010000127.1:0-8513 GCA_046155725.1 Saprospiraceae bacterium | reverse complement strand
TTGCACATTGCCGTCGTCCGTGCCCACCCAGGCCACGCCCCTCTGCACCGGCGAGGGCGCGATGGAGATTATAGTGCAATGATTTTCGGCGTTCGTGGCATCGAACGTGAGCCCGCCCGATACGTCTTGGTGCATTTTTGAAGTATCGTTCGTAGTCAAATCGGGGGAGAGGATTTGCCAATTTTGCCCCAAATCATAACTGTGGTGCAAAAATTGGCTCCCAAAAAAAATGCCGTGCGGCTGCCAGGGGTCTTGTGCCAGCGCGGTGTTCCAGTTGAAGCGGAGTTTGGTTTCTCCATCCGGGTGGAGCGGTTTTATGTATTTGGTTTCGCCCGTTTTGCGGTCCACGAGGCCGAGTTCGCCGCCCTGCGATTGGGCAAAAACGTAGCGCGGGTCGTCCTTGCGCGGCATGGTCTCGAAGCCGTCGCCGAAATATACCTCTTGCCAATCGGAGTTGCGGATGCCGCCCGATTTCCAGACCGCCGAGGGGCCGACCCAAGAGCCATTGTCCTGCAAACCGCCGTACACGTTGTAGGGCCACTCGTTGTCCGTTTCGACATGGTAGAATTGGCCGACCGGGATGTTCTCCGCATAGCGCCAAGTCTTGCCGCCGTCGTGGGTAATGTTCAGCCCGCCGTCGTTTCCGTTGAGGATGTAGTTTGGGTTTTCGGGCGAAATCCAGAAAGCGTGGTGGTCTGGGTGAATGGTCCAGCCGGCCCAAGTGGAGAAGGTTTTGCCGCCGTCCTCGCTCTTGGAAATGAAGGTGTAAATCGAATAGACGCGGTTCTCGTTTTTCGGGTCCACATAGATCTCCGAATAGTAAAATGGGCGGTCGCCCTGCCCCTTGTCCGCCATCTTTTGCCATTTCTTGCCGCCGTCGGTGCTTTTGTAAAGCGCATTGTCCTTTGCTTCCACCAGCGCGTACACCACGTCTGGATTGCTTTTGGCAACGGCCAAACCGATGCGCCCCAAATCGCCTTCGGGCAATCCATCCTTGTCCGTCCGTTTTTCCCAAGTCTCGCCCGCGTCGTAACTGACGTAAAGGCCAGAGCCCTTGCCGCCGCTCTTGAAAAACCACGGCCAACGACGGTACTCCCACAAGGCAGCGTAGAGTTTGTTCGGGTTTTGCGGGTCGGCCACAAGGTCGGCGCAACCGGTCAAGTCATTGACGTACAGCGTTTTTTTCCAAGTCTTGCCGCCGTCGGTGCTTTTGAAAACGCCCCGTTCTTCCGTTGGCCCGTAGGTGGAGCCGAGCGAAGCAGCGAATATCACATCGGGGTTGTCGCGGTGCAAAACCACGCGGTGGATAGTGCGGGTGTCCTGCAAACCCATGCACACCCAGTCCCTGCCGCCGTTGATGGTTTTGAAAATGCCCGCGCCAAAATTTTGCGAGTTGCGGGGATTCCCCTCGCCCGTGCCGACCCAGATTTCGTCGGGGTTGCGGGGGTTGATGGCGATGCTGCCGATGCCCTGCGTGGGCGCTTTGTCGAAGATGGGTTCCCAAGCCGTGCCGCCGCTTTTGCTGCGCCACACTCCGCCCGATGCCGCGCCCGCATAGATGACTTCGGGGTGCGTGGGGTCTACGGCAATCGCTGTGATGCGGCCCGACATGGCGCCTGGGCCGATGTTGCGCACGTGCATGGTTTTCAATGCCTCCGAGCTGAAGGCGGGGCGGTTTTGCCCCACAAGGGTAGCAAGTGAAAAGTGGCAAGCGACAAGGAGCGGGATTGCTTTGGAGAAAATTTGGGGGAAGTAGGTTTTGTACATCGAAAAAAATTTTGCTGCGCAAAACTGCGAAAAGCGGCGCGGCTGGCTGCCATTCGGCTGGATTTTCGATGAAATAGGTTTTTTCAAAAGCCAAATTGCGGTTTAATGGCACTTGCTTTCATGGTTGCCTCACACCGCACTGTATGCGAATGCCATCCCGCTGCTTCCTGCGATGGATGGCATTCGCCCCTTCCCCAAAAATTCCTCACCGCTTCACTACGCTGCCCGAAAACACTGCTTTCTGGCCCTGCTTTACCGTCAACAAATATGCCCCGCCCGGCAGCCCGCTCAAATCCAAGGTGCAGTCGCCCGCGCCGCCGGGCAACAATTCTGACAGCAACACCCGCCCCGATGCGTCCGCCAGTTCGGCCAGCCATTTGCCTTCCAAATTTCCTTGCCCGCCTTGGCCCGACAGGTGGGCCGGCAGCACAATTCTCAGCCAGTCCGCCGCAGGGTTGGGGTACATCAGCAAGGCCTGCCCTTCTATCTCTCCCGTGCCGACCATGAACTGCACCACCACCTCCGTGGTAGCCGTGCAGCCCCGGCTGTCCGTCACCGTCACCGTGTAGGTGGCCTCCGGCAGGCCGGTGATGAAATGCTCCATCCCTCCCGTGCTCCAGACATAGTTGTACGGCGCGACGGGCGGCGCGGGCGGCGGCGGCGACTGGAACGGCGTGCCGCCCGATGTGGTGGTGACCACCGCCGTTCCGTTGGGCATCTGCATGTCGGTGTTGTTTGTGTGGCCCGCCGTGAGCCACAGCGAGTCGGGGTCGGTCAGGGGCTGGAAGGCAAAGGAGAAGGTGCAGCCGTAGGCATCGGACACGGTGACCGAGTAATTGCCAGGGCCGAGGGGCTGTGCGATGGAGTCCGTGCCTGCCCAGCCTTCCCAGAGCCAAGAGAACGGCGGCGCGCCGTTGGCGGACATGGCCGAGAGCCGCCCATCGGCAGCATTGTGGCAGGAGATGGGCGTGCCGCCCACCATGGGCGTGAGCGAGCCGACGAGGGCGATGCTGACTTGGGCCGAGTCTTGGCAGCTGTTGGCGTCCGAGAGGGTGAGAGAATAGGCGAGCGGTGAGAGGTGTGAGAGGTGAGAAGTGTCGGGCAATGTTGCGGGCAGCCACGAATAATGGAATGGCGGGGTGCCGTCGCTGACGGTGGCCGAGATGGAGCCGCCCGCCCCGCTGCCGCAGATCAGGTCTTGGGCCGCGAGGCTCAGCACTGGGTTGGGTGCTTCGGCCACAGCCACGGTGTCGAAAACCTGCCTGCCGCTGCCATCGGTGACGGTGAGGAAATAGGTGAGCGGCGAGAGGTTTGAGAGCTGAGAGGAGTCGCCCACGCTGGGCTGCCACTGATAGGTGTATGGCTCGCAGCCGAAAACGGGGCTGACGGAGATGCTGCCGTTGGCCGCCCCCGCGCAGGCAGGTAAAACGGTGGGCGCGGCGGCGAGCGCGAACGCGGGGGATTCGTAGGCCCCGATGTCCACGGTGCCGCCGAGGATACGGGGCGAGCCGGCGAGGTCGGTGGGGATATCGGCTGCGGCTGCGTTGGAGCCAGCGTTGATGAGGGGGGAGCAGGGGAGGAGGGAGTAGTCGCCGGCAGCGGTGTCTCGGAACATGGGGTCGAGGCCGAAGAGGTTGTTGGTGCATATTAGGTAGGGGTTCTGTGTTATGCACTCAAAATCTGTAAAAGAACAATGAGATAAATGGTAAGTTAGGCCTGAGGATAGAAATTGTGTGGCAGGGTTTTCAATCAAGGAGTTAGTTATCAGTATTGTTTGATTAAAGCCAGAATAGAACTCATCAGGCTGGGTTTTCATAAAACTGCAATTGGTATATTCAATTTCTTTTACTTCGGTAGCGGATACCAATTGAAAAAATAAAAGAGGCTTATTGTTAGTAAAAAGGCAATTGTGAAATTTCAAATGGTAGGCTTCACTGCCGTGAAAGTCATAATCACCCAAGTAGTTACTTTGGTTTGAGGAGAATATTGTATTTGAAATGTCAGATGTGGAGAGTAGGCCCATCTTTATCTGGGTACCTGATCTGTTGTTGTTAAATACGGTGTTCTCAACTCTTGCCTTTGCATCAAGCCAAGAAATTAATATAACATAGTAATTTTCTGAGCTGTTCTCTTCTATCCTTGAGTTGCTCAACCTTATGAGGGTCTGCGGGGTGCCAGACTGGTCTGCATAAATGATGGAGGGGGAATTGCCCCCTGAATAAGAAATATTTTTGGAAAAAGTGCAGCTGTCTATCACCGCCTCTCCATCAAAGTCGCTGCCATTGGTAAAGATTTCTATGGCTGCGCCTTGCAATGCAGTGTTAGCCTCAAAGTTGCATCGCAGTACGCTCAACCCGCTTTTTCCTGCTTTCCCCGTTCGAAAATAAGTGCCGCCGCCCGTCAGAGTAGCCCTGTTGCCTTCAAAGGAACAGGTATGCAGTGCCACGGTGTTAGGCCCCTGCGTATCGCTGTAATACAGCCCGCCACCTTGCTGCCCTGCCAAGTTCTGCATGAACGTGCAACCTTCAAATTCGATGCCGCGCTCCGCCCAACTGCCGCCAAACCGGGCAAGCCCTCCACCGCTGCCCAACGAGCGGTTTTCCTCGAAGCGGCAGTTGGCCAATCTTGGTGCCACGGCTGCGCTGGAACTGCCGTTGAACATGGCTCCGCCCCCAAAGGAGTAGGCAGTGTTGCGCCAAAAACGGCAGTTTTGTATGTTTGGAAAAGCGTCCCAGTTGTCTGCCCCCACATACAGCCCGCCGCCGCACACCACCCTGTCGCGGGCGCTGCCAGCACCGGCAGCGTAGTCGGCCAGCCCGAAGCAGACAGTGAAGCCGTCAAGGGTAGTGCTGGAGTCGGGCTGGGACAGGTACACGACGTTGAGGCTGTTGTCAGTGCTGTCGCCCGGAACGCCGATGTCGCCGCTCAGCACCGTGGGGTGCGCCTGCCAGTTGCGCTGGCCGAGGCTTGCCTCTGTGCCCGCAAAGCCGCCGTAGAGTTTGACCCCGCTTTTCAGTTGGAAAGAACTGTCCCTGGCGGCATCAGCAGTAGGCAAGTAGGTGCCTTCGGCCACCCAGACCTCGTCGCCTGCTTGGGCTTGGGCAAGCGCATTTTGGAGCTTGGCGAAGGCACTGGCCCAAGTCTGGCCGTTGTTGAGGCCGTTGGCGGCGGCGTTGACGTAGAGGCGGTTTTGGGCAGATGCTGTATTGCAAATGCCAACTATGGCTATGATGGATAGAAATGTATTTTTCATGAACGGAGTGGTTTGGAAATGCTGGCTTCACCGATTTGCGCGGATTGCTGTGATGCGTTTTGGTTCATGGATAAGTGGGGGCTTGACTGGCGGTCAAACCCCCACATCTGCCTTGGGAATATTTAGTTCTGGGGCGACTCAAAATCGCCCGGAACTTTTCCCTACTGCTTCACGAGGTGGCCTTGAGCTGTTTCGGTCGGGGTGAAGATGCTCCAAAAGTATACCCCGGCGGGCAGACCTGCCGCGTCTGGCAGGGGGATGTCCTGATGGCCTGCCGTCAACTGTAGTTCACGCACAGAGAGCCTTTTCCCAAAAGCGTCAAGCAGGGCGATGCGTGCCTTGCCGGGCTTGGCAGCCCTGACGGAGAGGGTCGCGCTGTCGGAGCTAGGGTTGGGCCGGACGCAGGCTTGTAGCCCCGCCTCGGATTCGGTAGCGTGTGCTCCCGCCCTCACTGAGGTGGCCGGCGCCTGCGTGAGGGCATACTCGGTGCCGTCGGGTTTCCAGGCCGCACAATCTAAGAGCTGGGTGTCGAGCCAGAGCGGTAGCCCAGTTTCCGATATTTCGGCCAACACTTTGAAAGTGAGGTAGAACAGCACGGTGCCGGGCAGCACGGGTTCTGGCTCGCCTGTCATGGGCAGCCAAAGGGTGCGGATTTCGCCTTGTGCGGCGTTGAGCAGGTTGAAGTTGGCGGGCAGGTAGCTCTCGAGGTCGCCTTGGGAAGGGCCGAGCAGTTGCAGCACCCTGGGGTCGAAACGAAGGCCCAACTGTACCGCCTCCATCGGCTCGTCGCCGGCGTAGATGATGGGCAGGGTGAGGGCCTCGCCCGGTGCGGCATGGAGATTGGGCCAAGCTAAGCTGACCGAGGGCCGTTCGGAAGGACGGCCGTGGGCGACTGCCGTATTGTTCACGTCGCCTACTTTCACGCCGATGAAATCTACTGTGGACGACTGTGGGGCAACGCAGTTTGCAACTTGAAGAAAAGGGGGGGCGGCGAAGGGGTTTTGTGCGTTCAGAGGAAAATCCTTGTTGATAAAACGCCAAGACTTAGTTTTAGGCAACTCGGTATATATGCCTAATATAAGTTTTCGCAGTTCCACAATATCGAAAGTGGTGATACTACCGCTTTTGTTTGCATCGGCAGCTATCATCTTGTAGGGGCTATCCAATGGTTCAATAGCGAGTATATGCTTGCTGATCAGCACGAGGTCGTAACTAGTCACGCCATTGAGGGGGTTGTCGTTCTTTTCTGGGTCTATCATAAAATAATCACAATTGGGGCAGACATTGCAAAAACTGAAGGCTCCATTCTGGTCGGTATGGTCAGAATCTGCTGCGCAAGAAGGGGAGCAGGTTACGCTGGCGCAATTCTCAATTGAATCAACAGCCGTGTTAATGACGGCTCCTTTTAGATTCATCTTCACTTCTTCGATGCCCTCGCCGGTCGGGGTTTTGGCAGTACCCTTGATAGCGTTGGCGCAGATAGAGAATCCTTCGGGAGCATCTACGCGAGGGATGCAGGCATTGGAAGAAAGCACATAGGTGATTGCCAGTTTTTTCAGGGTCACTTTGGTGATGCAGCCTTTACCGGTGTTGCTAAAAACGATCTCCATGCTTTCGGAGGGGTCTAATACGAATGAGGTCGGTGCATTGACGGGCACGTCGAAGCAGTAGTTGAAAGTCTTGCCGTCTGGAGAAACACTGTAACACGCACCTGAAAAGCAGCCGAACAGCGAGCACCCGACACCGGGCCAGTCGGGGTAATTCACGCCCAGCACGGATATGCTGGGCGAATCGAATTCAAACTCCAGCGTAAAGTCCATTTTTGTCAGCTGCATCGTTGTGGCGGAGTTTGTGGTGTACAGTTCCACCTTAGCTTTCAAGTCCCCGCAGCCCCCAGGGATGCCCGTCACTTTGAAGTGTATGTTCGGGTCGTTGCAATAACTATCCCCGATGGAACTGGATATCACCGGCCCGCCCGATGTTTTGAGCCGGGTGCAAGCGGTGGAGGAGGTCTTGATGCGCGGCTTTGTTGCAGCCCCCTCGAAGTCAAGGCCTGTCGCCCAGCTCTGGTTGATCACGGTGGGCGGCCCCATTTCGATGGCGGCGATGGTTTTCTGTTCACTCGGATTCAGCGTGATGGGCGCATTGGTCAGGTAATGGAGATACCGGGTGCTCTGGCCGGTGACCGGGTCCGGGGCGGGGGCGTATTCTCGCGGTGAGATCCCGGTGTAGGTGAACTGCTCGCTCAATTGGAAAAGCGATGCTTTGAGCATGAACTCCAGATAGGTGATGGTCATGGGCTGGCTTCCTGTGTTCTTCACGGCAATCGGGAAAATGTACCCGCCGTTTGGGGCCGGTATTTTGTCCAGCAGTTTTGCTTCGATGTATTCGTTCGCCGTTCCTGTGAAGGTAATGGGGTTGTTGACGGTGATGGAGATCAGCCCGTTGCGGGGCCCGACCATGACCGGAGGGAGCGCGTTACATACAGCGCCCGTGGATTTTGCCACATATTTCCCGACATCAATTTGAAGCCTCAAGCTTTCACCGGGGTAGGCATTCACCACTACGGTGAACAGTTCGACGTAAGTGCATTTTTCGGGCGGCACACAGGGGGCGGCATTGTCGGGCTGGCCGGGGGTGAGGCGTATGATGTTGTTCGTGCCGTTTTGGGCAGCATAGCCACAGTTGGGGCTGTCCTCATCTATATTGGCAAAGCTGATGGCCACTCCGCTCGCTGTGGCGGTAAAGATTACCTTGTCGCCATTGGGTTCGTTGAAGTTGTTCCAATTCGCCCCGTTGCTGCTGGTGACAAAGCAGTTTTGAGTTGCGGCCATATCAATATGGGAGTACAAGGGAGTGCTGGTTTGCACCAGACTGACATTCACGTCCAGCATTGAATAGTCCAAGTTGAAGGGCTGGGGAGGGTCGTTGCTCGGGCTGATTTTCCTGTTTTTCAGGTACACTTTGTAGGCTACCTGACGGAAGTTGTCGTGGCACACGCCCACAGAGGCAGGGCAGGAAGCCTCAACATTGGCGGATTGCCTGATAACTTCGATGAAGAGGTTGCCGCACAAGATATCTTCGCAGACGTCTTGCGCTTTTGCTGGCACGGCCATTAGTGCAAGTGCCAGCAGGGCGAGAAGCATCGTTGCCCCCCCCCCCAGAATTTCGGAAGATGATTTTGTCAAACATTGTGATAGGTTGTTTAAAAGTGAGAAGAAATTGTTTGTGGTCATCGTCACGGCAGTTTTGAACGTCGTCAACGGGTTTTGAGGGGAGGGCGAAAAACCTGCCTGCCCTCCGGGAGGCGGGCCCGCCCCACCTTAGCTTCGGGGCAAGCGCACTGCCAAGGCTGAGTACGCGCAGGGCGCGCATTGCTTGGGAAAAGAAATCGAAAACTTGTCGCTGAGCGGATGAGCGGTGAACTTTACCAGAGATCATCCATCGAAAACCTGCTTTGTTTTTTTTGAGACAGGTCGGGATTAGGTCGAAA
>JBJXFT010000122.1:0-9336 GCA_046155725.1 Saprospiraceae bacterium | reverse complement strand
AACTTTTCGCTTGCCAGAAAGCCGAAAACGCTCCTGCGCCACGCGCTGTGGCGGCGCGCTCTTGATTTTCAGGAAAAGGTGGGTGTAGTATTTGTAGGCAAGGTACACGCCGAGCCGTGCGCCTTTGGGCAGTTGGCGTATACCTTCCAAAGCCGCGTCGAAATCCTGCTTGATGTCCGCTTCGATGCGCCACTTGTCCTCCTGCGTGAAGCGGCTGAAATCCACGCCGGGGAAATAGACGCGCCCGCGCTCTTCGTGGTCGCTCTTGATGTCGCGCAGGAAATTTATTTTCTGGAAAGCCGCACCGAGCCTCCGCGCAGAAGAAGTCAGCCGTTGGTATGAGGCATCGTTCCCCTCGCAAAAAACGCGCAGGCACATCAGCCCCACCACTTCCGCCGAGCCGTAGATGTACTCGTTGTATTGGTTGGGCGTGTAGGTGGATTCGGTCAGGTCCATCTCCATGCTGTCCAGAAAAGCCTCGACAAGGCTGCGCTCAATGCCGTATTTCCGCACTACCTGCTGGAACGAGTGCAACACCGGATTGAGGCTAATGCCCTCCTCCATGGCCCGCCAAGTGTCTTGCCGGAAACGCTCCAGAAGTTCGGCTTTGGGGTAATCGTGGAAAGTGTCCACAATCTCGTCGGCGAAACGAACAAACCCGTAGATGCCGTAAATGGGCGCACGAAAACGCTTGTCGAACAGCCGGATGCCCAACGAAAACGAAGTGCTGTAACGCCGGGTGATAAGGCTGCTGCAATCGGCGCAGGTACGGTGGAAGAGTTGAAGGTGGTTCATGCTTAATAGGTTTGAAGGTTTGGGGGTTTCTGGTTTGAGGGTTGCCTCACTCTTAGGGGTCCTGTATTTCGGCAGGCAGGTTTATCGTGTGCGGAGATAACCTTCAAACCATCAAACCGCCGAACCCAGAAACCCTCTAACCCATAAACCTTCGAACCTCATTGGCTACCACTTGCCCACTGATAAGCGAAGGCGGCACTCCTGGCCCCGGCACCGTCAGTTGGCCGGTGTACCAAAGGTTGGAAAGGTGGCGGTTTTTCATTTTGGGTTTGAGGAAAGCGGTTTGCAAAAGCGTGTTCGCCAAGCCGTAGGCATTGCCCCGAAATGCGTGATAATCTTGGACAAAATCGGTGTGGGCGTAGGAACGCTGATACACAATGTGCGGGCGGATGCTTTGCCCTGTGCGCCGTTCGAGCCGAGCCAAAACTACGTCAAAATAGCGTCCTCGGATTTCAGCCTGCCCCGCCGTGTCCAGCCCCGGCGCGACGGGGATGAGCATGAACAAGTTTTCGCAGCCGGGCGGTGCCACGCTGGGGTCGGTGACGGAAGGTGCGCTGACGTAAAAAAGCGGGCGGGTCGGCCAGCGGGGCGTAGTGTAAATCTCCTCGGCGTGCAGCCCAAAATCCTCGTCAAAGAACAAGTTGTGGTGGCGCAGCCCCTCGATTCGCTTGTTCACGCCGACGTACCAAAGCAGGCAAGAGGGCGCCATTGTGCGCGATTGCCAGTACGCATCGGAGTAGTTGCGGTCGGCAGCAGAAAGCCATTTGGTTTCGATGTGGTGATAGTCGGCTCCGCCCACAAAAGCATCGGCGGTGTATCTCGTGCCGTCGGTCGTGATGGCGGCAGCAACCTTTCCGTTGGCGGTTTCTAATTGGGCAACTTCTTGGTTTGGCTTTATTTCCACGCCCAGTTCGCGGGCGAGCGAGGCCATGCCTTCCACGATTTTGAACATCCCGCCCATGGGGTACCAAGTGCCGAGTGCCATGTCGGCGTAGTTCATCAGGCTGTACAATGCGGGCGTTTTTTGGGGCGTGGCACCGAGGAAAAGGACGGGGAATTCGAGGAGTTGAATCAACTTTTCGCTTTTGAAAAGTTGCCTGACATGGCGCGACATGGGGGTGAACATCTGCAAGCGCAGGAGGCTGGCCAGCACCCGCCAATCGGCAAATTCCCAGATGCTGTGGCTGGGCTTGTGCACGAATTCGCCCATGCCGACGCGGTATTTGTACTCGGCTTCCGCCAAAAACTTGCGCAGGTTCGCCGCGCTCCCCGGCTCTATGGTTTCAAACAGTTTTTCCAAGTCCGCCATTTGGGCGGGGATTTGCGTTGCTGCCTGATGGGTTTCCGAGGTTTCCGAAAACCTCGGAGGGCTTGGCGTTTCGCTTTCCTTGAAGAACACTTGATAAGAAGGGTCGAGCCGTACGAGCTGGTAATAATCAGAGACCTTCCTGCCAAAGTGCGCGAAAAACTGCTCAAACACATCGGGCATCCAGTACCACGAGGGGCCCATGTCGAACACAAAACCTTCGGCCTCAAACTTGCGCGCCCGCCCGCCGAGGCAGTCGTTTTTTTCCAATACCGTGACCGCAAAACCGTCCTTGGCCAAACAGCACGCTGCTGCCAAGCCCGCAAAACCAGCACCGATGACGACGACTTTTTTCAAAATTCTAAAATTAGGGCTTGCAAATGTTTGGGCTAAACGCGGTGCGCTCCAGGTTTGTTTAAGTTGGGCCGGGAAAAACGTTAAACAAAAAGAGGTGCGAACGGCAGGTGTTCCGCGTTTTTTTCAAAAGTGCTGCTTTTAAAAAGCGGTGAGAATAGGCTGTTGGAACTATTTTTGCTGGCAAATCGAAAAAACAACATTCTATGAATCGGTCATTACTTTTCCTCCCGTTCTTTTTGAGCCAATGGCTCGCGGCTCAGCCCATCTCTTGGTTATATCCCTGCACGGACAAAGTTTTTTGTCTCAACCAGAATGTTTGCACCGTCGGCGATGTGTTTATGACGGAACATGCCGTGACAAATTGCGGCAATTCGCTGGTCAATTATTCCTACAAAATTGACTTGAACAACAACGGCTCCGTGGACATCCAGTCCTCGAACGACACCGTTTCAGGCCCCTTTGCATTGGGCACGCACAAGATAACCTGGAAGGCGAACGACAATTGTGGCAACGTGGTCCAATGCACCTACCTCTTTCAAATCAAAGACTGCCAGCCGCCAAGTTTGTTGTGCATCAATGGGTTGACGCAAAGCCTGCAGAAGCCCGAATGCCAGCAGGCGTTCACCGCCTCGCAATTTATCCTTTCCATGTCCGACAATTGCACCCCCACCAACCAGATACAACTCGGCATCCGAAGAGCAGGCGAGGGTACGGGCTTCCCCAACGAAACAAGCATCACGATGGATTCTTGCGACGAGGGCTTCAACGCCATCGAAGTGTGGGCGAAAGACGGCAACGGCATTACCAATATGTGCAGCAATCATGTGGTGGTGCAAGACGGCGACCATGACTGCACCTGCGACAAGGACGCGGATGTGCTCCTCCACGGTTGCGCCCGCACCGCAGGCAACACCAAAATCTCCACTTTCAGCCTCAAAACCCGCGTGGAAACCTTGCCCGGCGCGGCCACACCTTGGTCCAAAAACTACGCTGAAACCATCCCAGACTCTTGCTACACGGGGCTTCTGGGCCAAATACCGTTTGGAGCCCCGCACCGCGTCACCGTGCGCGCCGAACGGCCAACCGCTGCGTTGGAGGGCGTAACAACCTTTGATCTGGTGCTCATATCCAAGCACATCCTCGCCATCGAACCCCTCACGAGCGTCTATCAGACCGCAGCCGCCGATGTGAACCGCAGCAATTCGGTGACGACTTTCGACATCGTGGAAACCCGCAAACTCATCCTCGGCATCTACGACACCTTCCCCTTGGTGCCTGCTTGGCGGCTCACACGCCCGGTGGCCGACCCTTCTCAGGTGGCCGCTTTCAACGCGCTCAAAGACACTTACCAAATTATGCTCCCCAATCTCGTGGGCGACCTGGCATTCCACGGTTTCGATTTTGTTGGCATCAAATATGGCGACGTGAACGGCACGGCTTCCCTCACGGGCGAGCCTTCTGCCGATGACCGCTACACCGCCCCGCCGATGCTCTTCCACACCGACGACCTTTGGCTGGATGCGGGCGAAGAGGCCACGGTAGCTTTCCATTTGGCCGAGCCTGCCATGCTCGAAGGTTGGCAAATGGCTCTCGAAACCGCCCCCGCCACGCTCCAGATTTTGGAAGCATCGGGCTTGCCCGAAGCGCATTTCAACCTGCGGGGCCACGAATTGCGCGGTCTTTGGGCGGATGGCGAGGGGATGTTTTTTGACAAAGGGGAAACGGTTTTTAAACTAAAAATCAGGGCTTTGAAAGCGACTCGACTTTCGGACGCTTTGTTTTTCAATTCCGAAAACCTCCGCCCCGAAGCCTACTCCGCCCGCGCCAACGGGACCACGGAACGCCGCCCCTTGCTCCTCCATTTCGGGGGAAACACCGATGCCGCCGCTACATTTTTTCCGCCGCGCCCCAACCCGTTTGTGGCAGAAACTTCTTTTGAAATATTGCTCAAAAACCCCACTCTCGCCCATCTGGAAGTGTTCGACCTGAATGGTCGGCGGATTTTTTCTGACACCTACGATTTGGGAACAGGCTTGCAGACGTTGCGCCTACCTGCTTCTGCCTTGCCGAGCAAAGGAGTTTTTGCTTATCGGCTTACGGTGGGCGCAGCGGTGTCGAGCGGGCGGTTGGTGCGGGTTTGATGTGCCACCGAGCGCACACTATCCTCCCTTCCAAGAAGGACATTCGTACCTTTGTTGGCGTACCGCAGCACCATCGCCATTCAAAAAAATATGTCCTTCCGTTCCTTTCTCGTCCGCCCGTTTGCCAAAGCCATTGCCCGCGACATAGACCGTTGGTCGGCGCAAGCCGTTGATTGCCAAGAAAAAATCATGCGCCAGATTGTATCGCGGGCAGCCAGCACGGTCTTTGGCCGCGACCACGGCTTTTCCAATATCAACACCTACGAGGATTTCAAACAGGCCGTGCCCATCCGCGACTACGAGGATTTGAAGCCTTACATCGAACGGGTGAAAAACGGCGAAGCCGACGTGCTGTGGCCAGGCCGCCCGGCCTATTTTGCCAAAACGAGCGGCACCACTTCGGGCGTGAAGTACATCCCGATGAGCAAGGAAAGCACCCCGCTCCATTTTGGTACAGCGCGGAATGCGATGTTCAACCATTTCGCCCGCACGGGCCAAGGCCAGTGGCTGGACGGCAAGATGATTTTCCTGTCCGGCAGCCCCGCACTGGAGGAAATCAACGGAATCCCGACGGGCCGATTGAGCGGCATCTCCAACCACCTCGTGTCGGCCTGGCTGCGCACCAACCAACTGCCTTCGTGGAAAACCAACTGCATCGAGGATTGGGAAGAAAAACTCGACCGCATCGTGGACGAGACGGTGAAGGCTGATATGCGGCTCATTTCGGGCATCCCGCCGTGGGTGCAGATGTACTACGAACGGCTGTTGGAGCGCACGGGCAAGCGCACGGTCAAGGAGATTTTTCCGAACTATTCCGCCTTTGTGTGGGGCGGGGTGAATTTTGAACCGTACCGCGCCAAACTCGAATCGCTGGTGGGCGGCCCGCTGGACACGGTGGAGACTTACCCCGCTTCGGAGGGCTTTATCGCGTTTCAGGATACGTTCCCGAACGCAAACGTCGGAGGGGTTTTAAACCCCTCCGACGTTAAACACGGCCTCTTGCTGAACGCCAACGCAGGTATATTTTTCGAGTTCGTGCCAGCCGACGAGATTTTCAAACCCAACCCTGCGCGGCTTTGGCTGCGCGATGTAGAAATCGGCGTGAACTACGCGCTCATCCTCCACACCAATGCCGGGCTTTGGGGCTACAACATCGGCGACACCGTGCAGTTCGTGCACAAAAACCCCTACCGAATCGTGGTGACTGGCCGCACGAAGCACTACATCTCGGCTTTTGGTGAGCACGTGATCGGCAAGGAAGTGGAAGAAAGTTTGCTCCCTGTAGCGAATGCCGAAGGTGTCCGGATCGTAGAGTTCACGGTGGCTCCGCAGGTGACGCCGCCCGAAGCTGGGCTGCCCTACCATGAGTGGTTCATTGAGTTTGACAACGCCCCCGCCGACCTGGAAAAGTTCGCCTCGCAGGTGGATGCGGCCATGCGCCAGCAGAATATTTATTACGACGACCTCATCACGGGGAACATCCTCCGGCCACTGAAAATCAGGCCCTTGCGCCGCGACGCTTTCCGGGAATACATGAAAAGCGAGGGCAAACTTGGCGGCCAAAACAAAGTGCCGCGCCTTTCGGATGATAGGAAAATAGCCGAACGGCTGGAGGCGTGGGCAATCGTTTGAAGACCTTTTCAACTATAGTGTAATCAAGTTCTCCCGCAGGCAGGGCAATCTTCACTCGTCCACTTTTGCTCTACGGCATTCGATGCTGTGGGCATTTGGCAAAAAAAATCGCGCCCTTCGGTTACAAAACCGAGCGCGGTAGACATAGATGCGCAAATGCCGAAAGTCAGTATCATTGCCTTTAACTAATGCTGCTGCCCGACATGGCACGAATTCTTGACATTTTCCTTGACCGAAAAACCAACCGTGCCTGCGAAAAGTATGCAAGCCACGCGGCACTTTTCGAAGCTTTGGAGCGGGAAGAGGCGGAGGCGATTGGGTGCTTGTCGGCGCGGGTGTCGGGCTTGGTTTTCAACATCGGAAAAAACCACCGGCTGACTCAAAACGACATTGAAGAACTGATTTGTGACTGCATCACGATTTGCCTACAAAAAATCAGGGCTGGGAAATATGTTTTTCAAGGCTACGACCCGGCCACGTTTGTCATAGAAATTGCCAAAAAGCGGGCGCAACATTTTCGCCGCAACGCGCTGAAGCACAGCACGGATGATTTGGGAGACATCGGCGAACTGCCCGAAGAACTCAATTTCGCAAGCCTGGCTGAAACCGAACGGCTGGAAAAACTGCTGGCGCAATTAGACCCCAGTTGTCAAAACCTGATCCGGCTCAAATACCTCGAAGAACGCCGCGACAAAGAGGTGATCGAAAAAAAATTGACCCAATACACCACCGTGGATGCTTTGAAAAACCATCGTTCAAAATGCATGAAAAAATTGGTGGAGATCGGCGCAGCCGCTTCATTGTTGAACTAATCAGACATGGAAAATTATCACGAAAAAGTGGAAGGCTACCTGCTCGGCGAACTGTCCGAACACGAGCGGGCGGCCTTCGAAACGCGGCTCCAAGCAGATGCCATCCTCGCCAAATCGGTGGAGCAGCACCGCGAAATGATGTACCGGCTCGATGCCTTGCGGATGCGGGCGAAAGTAAAATCGGTGCTCTTGGAAACCTCCTCAGGGGGGGCGAAAACAACGCAGATATTCGCCTCCCGCAGCTTCTGGGCCATGGCCGCTACGCTGGTTTTGCTGGCAGCGGCTGTTTTGTTTTTCAGGAGCCCGTCCACCAAAACCAAATCGGAGGTGGTGGGAAACCAGTCTCCAATGGTGACACCCGAAACTTCTTTTGAGAACAAAAACGCAACTCAAAACGAAACTCCTGCGCCACAGCAAAGCAAGCCGCAGACTGCCAAACCGATTGAAAACACAAACAAAAAATCAGCGCAACTGCTGGCTTTGGCCCGCAAATTCCATATCCAGCCTTCTCAGGCTTTCGTCCGCAGCGCTGTCGAAAAGGAAGGGGGCACTTCTCTGAAAACGCCTGCCCAATTGGCTGCCGAAGCTTTCGAGCAGAAAAATTACCGGCTTGCTGCCAAACTTTTACAAGAGGACAAAATGGTTGGCGCAGACGAAACAACGCGCTTTCTCCGCGCGAGCGCGCGTTTCCAAATTGGGCAATTTGCGTCCGCCGCGCTCGATTTTGACGCGCTGCGAAACAGTTTCCAGTTCAAGCACGAAGCCCGTTGGAATTTTTTGCTGTGCCAGATCGCCGTCGGAAAAACCAAACTGGCCAAAGCACTGCTGGCAGAAATTTTGGCGGACGAAGATTTTCCGTTTCATAGCCGGGCGGTGGAATTGAACACAGCATTATTTTGAAAACCCGCTTTCAGAAGAGTTCTTTTCCCACAAACCTCGTCAGCCCGCCCGTGATTTTGGAAGCCAGTTCGAGCGCAAAAGCATACTGCTTGTACTTGCGCTTGAACTTCGGCCCCAGATCAATCAGGTCGCCGATGTAGGGCTTTTGCACCGTGCGCACCCCGAGCGCAATTTTGTCCAAAGTACCAAGGCTTCCCTGCCACTTTTCCGATTCCCGAAGGATTTTCTCCATCGAAGCCCGGTTTTGGTCGTGGTACTTTTTCACGTACTTCACGCCTTTCACGGGGTTGACGAATTTCAGGTCTTCGTTCATGAACTTGACATAGTCCTGCACCAGACCGTCAAGTTTTTGCTCGGTGGGCAGGTCGCTGTTTGCCAAGCGGCTCAGTTCTTTTTGGTGCGCCGAGAGCCATCGGTTTTGCTTCCAGGAAGCGCAGTTGGAAAAGCAAAGCAAGAGGCAGATGGGGACGAGAAAACCCACCATAGCCTTGGCGAAGGCGGGTAAAGCAAATAATTTTTTCATGGCGTAAAATTAAAAAAGCCCGCAAAGCTCTTTCGCTTCGCGGGCTTCGGATATGTTTCATGAATGAATAATCGTCGGTGTGGAATGGCCTGTATTTGAATTTGATAATTTGACAATGAGGCAATTTGATAATCATCAAATTATCCCATTGTCAAATTATCGGATTATTATTTTTCCGGAGGCTACCAACTTGCCATCGGCGGCAAGTTGGTAGATAAATTCTCCTGCCGGAAGTTGGTGCCGGGGCAATCGGAAATCAGGATGATCAAAAAAGTGATTAGAAATTAATCGGCCTTGGATATCGTAGAGCAAAAGGGCGAAAGACTTGGCTTCCACGCCTTTTACTTCAAAATTGACGCTTTCGGTAGCGGGGTTGGGGAACACTTTGAGATCGGCCCCCGCCACATAGATTTCCTTGGTTTTGGTGATGATGATAAAGGTATCAAACTCGCACACGGTGTGGTAGGTGGTGTTGGAGAACACCGGCGCGTTGAAATCAAAAGAGATGGCGGCGCTATTGAAGATCATCGTTTCGCATGGCACGTTCGGTTTTTGAGACACGCGAAACTTTACGAAACCTTCACTTGGCACGCCGCCACCGGGAGGGAGATTAAGATTAGACAGGGTGAATTCCACGATGCCGTTGCCCAAGATGTCAAATTGGTAGGGATGGCTCGCAGCGCCTGGGTACACTGTGGCCGGGTCCAGCACAGCAGAGAGGGTGTCGCGGATAACGACCTGCTGCACTGTGTCGGCGCCAGTGTTCTGAAATTGGATTACAAAGTCCAAATCGGTTTGTGGACTGACGTAGTGAGGCACGTCATAGCCTTTAGGATGGCCTCTTTTCTGATACAAAGGATTAAAATCGGA
>JBJXFT010000111.1:0-4508 GCA_046155725.1 Saprospiraceae bacterium | reverse complement strand
GGCATCTGAAAAGCAGCGGACGCATATTTGGCCTGCAATTTTTGGCGCAAAACGAGCAGGTTTTGCAAGGTGGCCAACAACTCGTCGGGGTGAAAAGGCTTGGCGAGGTAAGCATCGGCCCCGCGCCGCAACCCGGCAATGCGGCTTTCGACATCGGCTTTTGCGGTGAGGAGCACGATGGGGATATGGCTGGTGCGCTCGTCGTTTTTCAGCGCGTCGCACACCTCGAAGCCGTCGTTTTCGGGCATCATCACGTCGGAGAGGATGAGGTCGGGCACGGTGTCCAAGCCTTTTTCAATGCCTGCCCTGCCGTTGTAAGCAAAATCGAGTTGGAAACGCCCTTCAAGGCAGAGTTTCAAATATTCCACCACGTCGGGGTTGTCTTCTAAAATAAGGAGGGAGGGTAATGATGAATGATGAATGATGAATGATGAATCGGCCATATCAACCCCACCCCCGAATTGGAGGGGAGACGAGATGTCGCCCACGACATCACGGTGTACGCTTAGTCCCCCCTCCCATTTGGGGGAGGGGTCGGGGGTGGGGTTGACGCGCCCCGCCTCGTTCTTGATGGGCAATTGCACGGTAAAAACGGTGCCTTTGCTCCCGCCTGGGGCGGGACTTTCCACAGAAACACTGCCGCCGAGCAATTTGACCAATTCTTTGGTCAGGGCCAACCCAATGCCAGTGCCGCCCACTTGGGCAACAGAACTGTTTGCCTGATAGAACCGGTCAAAGATGCGGGGCAATTCGTCGGGCGCGATGCCCGTGCCTGTGTCCTCCACTTTCAACCAGACCACTGCGGCCTGGTGCGCGATGGAAACCGTGACCCGCCCGCCGCTCGGCGTGTGCTTCAAGGCATTGGACAGCAGGTTGGAGAGGATTTGCCGGATTTTTTCCGGGTCATAGTCCATGAGCAGTTCCGGCACCTGGCTTTCCACCCGCAGGAGGATGTTGTGGTGGTTGGCTACGGAGTGAGAACTCTCCGTGATGTAGCGTACATAGCGCACCAAGTCGCCCTGAACGAGGCTGACTTTCAATTGATTGCTTTCCGCTTTGGCAAGGTCGAGCAGTTGGTTGACCAAATCCAGCAGATTGCGCCCGTTGCGGCGCACGAGGGCGAGGCGTTTTTTCAGGCCTTCGGAAAAGCGGTTGGCAGCGGGCAGGTCGCTGAACTGGCTGTCTGGTGCAGCTTGCTCCATCTGCTCGGCCACGCCGAGGATGACGGTGAGCGGCGTACGAAATTCGTGGGTGATGTTGGTGAACAGGCGCGACTTGAACTCGTCTAATTCGCGCAAGCGCAGGGCCTCGCGGTGTTCGAGGTGCCGCGAGAGGCGCAGGCGGTAGAGCCAGCGCCCGCCGAACCACAGCACGAGGGCGTATGCGCACCAAGCCCACCAGCGCATGTACCATCGGTAAGGCATTTCGATGGGTACCGCGATTTCGTTGGCCGCCCAGTTGCCGAAGGGCCCGGCGGCTTTTACCCGCAGCACATAGTGGCCGGGTGGCAGGTAGAGGTAGGTGGCGCGGCCCTCGTTGGTTTCGTTGCACCAGGGTTTTTCCAGCCCATCCAAGTAGTAGAGGTACTTGTTCTGGCTGGGGTTGTAAAAACTGTTGATGGAGAAATCGAACACGAAAGAGCGGTCGTCGGGGTGCAGGCGGATGAGGCTGCGGGAGGAATCGCTGGGGCAAGGCTGTTCTGTGAGCGTGTCTCGTTGACCGTCAAATTTGGCAAATCCGTTCAGGTAAAGCCGGGGCTTGTCGCGCAGTTCGGCTTGCTCGATGTCCGCCGGGAAGAATGCGTTGAGGCCGTTGAGGCCGCCAAAATACATTTTGCCCGCACGGGTTTTTAGGGCGGAATAACTGTTGAACTCGTTGTGCGTCAAGCCGTCTTCTACATAATAATTTTTGGTTTCTCCGCTGTGGGTGTCGAAACGGCACAGGCCGTAGTGCGTACCGAGCCAGAGGTACGGCCCATCGGTCAGGATGGAATAGACGACGTTGTGCGGCAGGCCGTCTTTGGTGGAAAAACGGTGGCACTGCCCGTTTTGAGGGCCGAGGCGATACAAGCCGCTCGTGGAAGCAACCCAGAGTTGGCCGTTCAGAAAGCGCAATTGTTTGAGAGAAAGAGGGGCTTCCGATAGTTGGAAAGCGCGGTCTTCGCCGCTGCGCAAGTCAATCCGATGGATGCCTGTGGCCTGTCTGGGGCCAATCCAGAGGGCCTGGTTTTCTTTGTCGTGCAGCCACAGCATCCTGCTATATCTGTCCATCGTGTCCAAGCGAAGGCGGGCGGCGGCTTGTTCCACAGCGGCTTTTTCGGCAGCCTCCCAAAACGGTGGCAACCACGGCAAAAACTCAGGGGCGTTCGAGCCGGGTTTCAGCCGGACGGTCGCATCGTTTCGGAGCGTATTGATGTAAATCGAGCCATCGTCACCTTCCCAGAGCGCGTAGAGGCTGGTGCCGCCGAGCGCGACGCCCAAATCGTTGAGCGGCTTGTTCAGGTAATTTTCAAACAAGCGGCGCTGCGGCACCAACTGCGTCAGGCCGTAAAAATGCGGCAGCCAGATGTTGCCCTCCCGGTCCTCTAAAGGGCTGTACAGGTTGTATTCCCAAAAATCGAACACGCCAAAATCTTCCAGCGCGTCTTTTTTCGCGGCATAGCGCCAGGTGTGTTTGCCCCGCGTCCAAATCCAAAAGTTGCCCTTGTTGTCGAGCACGAACCGCTCCCATTGCCCGATGGGAACAGCGGCAGGCAGCACAAAATGTCGGAACCCGCCTTCCGGCGCGGGAAACCAAAACCGCCTCTGCGCATCTATGGGCAGCGAAGGGTGCGCGATGGACGCGCCCGGAATGGCGGAGTAGGCGTGCTTGACCACCGAAGGCGCGCTGAGGTCAACGATGTAGTAGGCTTTGTCCTCGTAAGCCCAAAAACGCTCGCCACCTGGCAGCGCCACCACATACTTTTCGATGCCCGTCGCCTCTTCCAACTGCACGATGGGCTGAAAATGCCCCGGCGAGGTGACGCGCCCCAGCCACTCCATTTCCCCCTCTTTCATGCGCACCAAAGCCCACCACCGGCCGGTCTGGACTTCCATGAGCGGGCGCGCGTCGGCTGGCTGCCCCCGGTCGGTCATGGCAAAGGGCTGCAATTGACTGTTTTTGGAGATGAAGTGGAGGTGTGTCCCTTCCATCGCGGTCAGCCAGATGTCGTTGCCCGCCATGCAGAACACCCACTTGAAGTGGTTGAGCGCAATCGGGTCAAGCGTGCCGGTCACTTCTGTGCGAAACACCGAGAAACGGTGCCCATCATAGCGGTTCAGACCATCGGAGGTGCCGACCCAGATGTGGCCCAGGCTGTCTTGGGCAATGTCATAGACCCAGCGGTACGAGAGGCCGTCCGTCGGGCCTAAGTGCCTCATTTTGTACAAAGCCTGGGCGGGCAGCGAAAGCGGGGGAAAAAACGCCGCCCAAAGCGCGAACAGGACAAAGCAGGAGTTGTGGGAAAAACTGCGCGGCATGGGCGAATCACTTTTTTGAAGAGGGTGTTGCAAAAGTATCAAAAGCAAGGTTTTTGAGTAAAAAAATTGCCATTTGGAAAGCAGTCCACTTCCGCTGGAAAATAGTCCACCCTGTTTGGAAAGCGCTCCACGCCGTTTGGAAAATGGTGGGAAAGGCCCGGTGCGGCAAGGGCAAACCTTTGCCCATCAATTGCCTCCCCTCGTTTTTTTCTCACTATAAAAAATTTGAACAATGAAAAAGCAACATTCTTTTACAGCTATAACCCTTGCCTTCTTGCTGGCATTTTTGACCAATTCACCGGTGCTTATCGCGCAAAACTGCCTGCCCGGCGGCATCACCTTCACCACTCAGGCAGAAGTAGATGCATTCCCGACCAATTATCCGGGCTGCACGAACATCGAAGGCAATGTGACCATCAACGACGGGGACAACAATGCTTTCATCACGAACCTGAACGGTTTGTCCAATGTCACGTCCATTGGCGGCAATCTGGAGGTGTTTTCCGGCTGTGACGGTTTGATAAACCTCAATGGCCTGAACAACCTGACGACCGTCGGCGGACGGCTTAATATTTACGATTGCGATGGCCTGATAAGTCTGAATGGCCTGAACAACCTGACAAGCATCGGCGGAAGGATGGATATCCACGCGAGCGATGCCTTGGTCAACCTTGCTGGTTTGGACAACCTGCTTAGCGTTGGCGGCATTTGCCAAGTACACAGCAATGATGCCCAGACAAGCATGGACGGCCTGGGCAGCCTCGCTTCGGTCGGCGGCGATTTCGATATCTACGACAACCCGCTGCTGACCAATTTGGACGGGTTGGAATCCCTGACTACCATTGGCGATGGCCTTGCCATCTTTCTCAACCCTTTGCTGTCCGTCTGCAACGCCCAAGGCATCTGTGATTACCTGGCCAACCCGGCCAACCCGGCCAGCATTCACGACAACGCGCTCGGCTGTGACTCGCGTACCGAGGTGGAAATAAC
>JBJXFT010000103.1:0-4496 GCA_046155725.1 Saprospiraceae bacterium | reverse complement strand
CGCTGCTCGGCAGTGTCGAGTTCGAGTTGGATGACTTCTTCGCAGGAGGCGAGAGCGAGGAGAAGGGGGAGAAAAAAGAACGATTTCTTCATGTTGATGGATGCGCCAGAATTCGATTCCGGCAGTTTTGAAAGTTACTTCCAGCTAAAATTCCAAGTCACGCTCGGCACCACGCCGAACAGCGAAGTCTTCACCGCTTCTGTCTGCGTCGGATCCGTCTCGCTCTCCTGAAAGTCAATCGAGAAAGCGTTCTGGCGGTTGTAGGCATTGTACACGGAAAAATTCAGGTCGGAAGTCCAGTGCTTGCGGTCTTGCAGCGTCCAGGTCAGGCCCAGGTCAAGGCGGTGGTAATCCGGCATCCGGCTGCCGTTGCGCCCGCTGTACAGGGTGACGATCTCGCCGTCCACCTCATATTTCCCGGTCGGGAAAGTCACCGCGTCGCCCGTATAGTAGACCCATGTGCCCGAAACAGTCAGTTTTTTGGAGAGCCGATAAGTGGCCACTACCGAGATGTCGTGCGGGCGGTCTTGCCGGGCCGAAAACCACTGGCCGCCGTTGATGGCATCGAATTGCCGCTCCGATTTGGAGAGCGTGTACGACACCCAGCCGGTCAGTTTGCCCTTGTTTTTTTTCAGAAAAAACTCCGCGCCGTAGGCCCGCCCCTTGCCGAACACCAACTCCGCTTCGAGGTCGGGGTTGAGGAAAGTCTCCGCGCCGTCCTCGTAATCCACCTGATGGCCGAGGGCTTTGTAGTACGCCTCTATGCTGAACTCGTAGTTGTTGTCCTGAAAATTGCGGAAGTAGCCCAGTGCCCACTGGTCGCCGACTTCCGGCTTGATGAACGGCGTACTCGGTGTCCACAGGTCGGTCGGCGTGCCGGAAGTCGAGTTGGAGAGCAGGTGCAGGTACTGGTAGAGGCGGTTGTAGGATGCTTTCACCGAACTCTTTTTATCGAGCAAAAACGTGGCGTTGGCGCGCGGCTCGAAGCCGAACGAAGTGTGGTAGAAATCGCCCTTGCCGTAGGAGGTCGTTGAGGTGACCTCGTCGAGAGCGTTGTAAGTTTTCACGTCGAAGGCCCCGATGTTGCTGAACGTGCTGAGCCGCGCGCCGTAGTAAACCGACAGCCGGGAGTTGATTTTTTGGTCATTGTCCAAGTAGAAACCCGTTTCGAGCGCCTGTTGCTGCGGCAATTCGATGGCCATGTCTTCAGTCGTTTCGTCGTCGTCATCAGCGGTGAACTTGCCGGGCTTGAACTGGTGGACAATCGCGTTCCAGCCGAATTGCAGGGAGTTGCTTGGGTTGCGGTACCAGTTGAAGTCCTGTTTCAGGTTGTAATCGAAGATGCCGGAAGAGAGTTTGATGGCCGTGCCAGCATTGTCTACCCCGAAGCCGTAGTCGAAGTCGCTGTAAATCAGCGAAGTGTTTGAGAAAAGTTTGTCGTTGAAAACGTGGTTCCAGCGCAGGGTGCCAGTCGTGTTGCCCCAGTTCAGCCCGATGCGGCTGAGGGAAAATACATCGCGCCCAAAGTAGCCGCTCAGGTACAGGCGGTCTTTTTCGCCCAAAGTGTAGTTGGCTTTGGCGTTGAAATCGTAGAAATACAGGCTGGTCTCGCCAAACTCTGGCGACGCGGCTTTCAAAATCAGGTCGGCGTAAGTCCTTCTTCCAGACAAGATGAGCGAGCCTTTTTCGCTGCCGAGGGGCGTTTCCAGCGTCAGCCGCGAAGCGATCAGCCCGATGCCGCCAGAGACTTCGGTGCTTTTTGCGTTGCCGTTTTTCATGCGGATGTCGAGCACCGAAGAGATGCGCCCGCCGTATTGTGCCGGGATGCCGCCCTTGTAGAGTTTCACGTCTTTCAGCGCGTCGGAATTGAACACCGAAAAGAAGCCCAGTAGGTGGGAGGCGTTGTACACTGGGGCTTCATCGAGCAACACGAGGTTCTGGTCGGTGTCGCCGCCGCGCACAAAAAAGCCCGCGTTGCCCTCACTGTTTGGGCTGACACCGGGCAGCAACTGGATGGTTTTCAGGATGTCCTGCTCGCCGAACAGAACAGGGATGAGTTTCGCGTCCTTGATGTCGAGGGTGGCGACGCTCATCTCCGTAGAGCGCACGTTTTCGTCGTCGCGCGTGGCCTTGATTTGTACTTCTTGCAGCACCGCGCCGGAGCCGAGTTCCACGTCCTGCCGGATGTTTTTGTCGAGGTTGAGGTCGAGCGTTTTTGAATCGTAGCCCACATACGAACAGCGGATTTGGTATTTGCCCGCTGGCAGCGTGAGGGAGTAAAAACCGTACTCGTTGGTGGTGGCGCCCACGCCTTTGCCGACCACAGCGACGCTGGCGTAGAGCAGTTCTTCGCCAGAGGCCGTATCGCGGAGGTAGCCGGAGAGGGTGAAGTTTTGGGCGAAGCCCGCCAGTGCGGGGAGCAGGAGCAGGAGGATGACGACTTGTTTTTTCATAAAAATGGCAGCCCGCAGCGGGGGCTTCGGGGCAAAGGTGGTGGGCGGGCGGCGGGCAGGGAATTTTCATCAACGAACGGGGCGGGTTTGTCAACGAACGTGGGGATAGCCCTCACTTCACCTTCTCCCACAAATCCGCCGCCGCCTTCGCCCCCGGGCTGTGCTGCAAACAAACCGCCAGGGCCGCCTTCGCTTCCACGATATTTCCCCGGCTGATTTCGATTTTTGCCAGCATCAATTGCCCGTCGTAGTCGAAAGGATACAGCGCGACCACCTTTTTGGAGTGGGAAATAGCCACCTCGAACTCCTTGTTGTAGTAATAAATAGAGGCCAACCGGCTTTTGCGGCGCAGAGGGCTTTTTGATGGGCAAACTCGCCGCGTTCATTGAAAAGATGCCGGGACAAAAAACAATTCGGCAACCTTTGCCCCTCCAATCAAAAACGCCTTTTACTATGCGCTTTTTCATCAAAATCGTCCTCACTTCCCTGTTGCTGCTCACTAAATTGGCAGCCCAAGCCCAGCCGGGCGACCGAGGGCATGGCCACACCGACCCGCTCGAACGCGCCGAACAGCAAACCGCCCTGATGGTGGAAAAACTATCGCTCACGCCAGAGCAGAGCCTCAAAGTCCGGGAAATCAACCTCGCTGCCGCCAACAAAATGAAACAAGCGTTGGACGGCGCGAAGGGCGGGCGAAGCGAGATGCGCAGCAAAATGCAAGCGGTTTTTGCGGAACAGGATGCTGCGTTGCAGCAGGTGCTGACAGCAAGCCAATGGCAACAGTGGCAAAAAATAAAGGACGAAAACCGCCCCAAACATGGACGACGACACTAAGCCCACCATGCAACGCACAAGCAACAAAGACACCCTTCGCCAGGTCCTTTTCTGGTGCATCCTCTGGGCTTCGGTACTCCTGATGCTCGGCGGTCTTGATTTTTCAGAACAATCTCTGCTCCGTTTGTCAGCGGTTATCCCCGGCGTGGCATTGTCTGTGTGGCTCAACTTAGCACTGCTGCTGCCGAGGTTTTATTTCAAAAAACGCTACGCCCTGTATGCCCTGAGCGCTGTTGTGCTGCTGATTTTGCTGGCGAGGGCTACCATCGGGCTGTCCCTGTTTTTTATGGAAGGAAATTTTTTGCCCGACACTCTTTACACGGGCAGGCCGGGGGGCGGGCGTGGCGCGGTCTTTTTTGTTCCTATCGCTATCTCCGTGATCGGCAGCACTTTGTATGAAATATCGCTGTTCGCAGGGCGCAAAGAGCAAGAGGCCGCCGCCCTGCGCAGCGAGAAGTTGGAGACCGAAATGAAATTCTTAAAATCGCAGATCAACCCCCACTTCCTGTTCAACGCGCTGAACAACATCTACACCCAAGCGGTGCTGAAAACCGACGACGCGCCCGAAAACTTACTCAAACTTTCAACCATGCTGCGCTATGTGCTGTACGATTGCAACGCCGCCCGTGTGCCACTGCGCAAGGAGTTGGAGTACATCCGCCACTACATTGACCTGTTCCGCCTCAAAGACAGCGGCGGCATTGACATCCGCGCCGACCTTGACGACAGCCGACCAGAATTGCTGGTGGCCCCGCTCATTTTCATCCCCTTCATCGAAAACGCCTTCAAGCACGGCGACATCGAAAAAATCGGGAAAGGCTGGATCGACATTCGCTTGACAACCAACGAGCGGAGCCTCGTTTTTGAAGTAAAAAACAGCCTGCCTGAGGTGGCAAAATCGAAGGACAAGGTGGGCGGCATCGGCCTGGAAAACGTGCGCCGCCAACTCGAACTCATTTACCCGGCCATGCACCGCCTCGAAATCCGCCCCGGAGCGGAGCGGTTTGAGGTGTTGCTGGAAATCTATTTTTGACCCATGATAAACTGTCTGGTCGTTGACGACGAAGAACTCGCCCGCACCCTGCTCAAAAACTACATCGCCCGGCTGCCCCACCTCGCGCTGGCGGGTGAGTGCAAAAACCCGCTCGACGCGCTCGACCGGCTGAACCAAGAGCGAGTGGATTTGATTTTTCTCGACATCCAGATGCC
>JBJXFT010000096.1:0-10465 GCA_046155725.1 Saprospiraceae bacterium | reverse complement strand
ATCTGCTTGAGATAATAACCGAGTCTTGCTCTTATGCAGATTCCTCCTTCGTCGGAATGACACCTCGTTGAGTTTGGAGAGCGTACTTTTTCAAACAAGTTGATTTCGGTCTTCTGTGAAACCCTGTTTCCTCTTTGGTGAATCCATTTACCAAAACCGCCCAAACTCCCGTCCCTCATTTTTCGCCTCCCAAGCTTCAAAAACCAATGCCGCCACCACGGCTTGCGAGCGCTGCGCCGTGTCAATCACAAGATCGAAATTGTTCAGGTTGGAGCAATCAGCCCCGTACTTGGCGAGGAAGCGGGCATTCTCGCTGGCCTTGCGGGCGAGGATTTTTTGCGCAGCCTCTTCGGGCGAAGCGTATTGCTCGCTGTTGCGCGTCGGGTCGTTGAGGATGCGCTGCACCGCCACGTGCACATCGGTTTGAAGGAAAACCTTGAAAGAATCGGGCAGGAAAAACCACGCCATCCGGCTGTCAATCACATAGCCCTTCGGGTCTTGGCCGAGCGCGACGAAAATACCGTCAATGCGCTCGTCAATACTGGGGTCGGTGTCGGCGCGGCGGTTCATTTCGAGCGTGTCGAGGCCGAGTTCCTGCGCCAATTGGCGCTGCACCTTTCCAGTGCTGACGTACTCAAAGCCCGTGCGCTCGCAAAGAATCCTCGACACTGCGCTTTTGCCGCTGCCGAGGTCGCCCGTGAGCGTGATTTTTTGTTGACCGTTAACCGTTGACTGTTGACTGTTGACCATTGACCGTTGGCTGTTGACTCTTAAATTTCTCACGTCTCTCATTTACCCGCCATAGTTTCAACCACGGCGGGCTTTCTCTCACACCTCTCACCCTCTCACGCCTCTCACATTCCTCTCACGCCTCTAAAACTTCTGGTCAATGACATAGGGAAGCATCGCCCTCCAAGTAGGCCAATCGTGCGTCATGTCGCCCCCCCAAATGTCGAGGTCGTGGCCGATGCCCTTGGCTGCCAGGATGCCCGCGAGGGTGCGCGAAGCATCGGGGTCTTCGTAGTTTCCAGAACCCGAAAGAATGTGGATGTGGCCGCTTCGACGGAGGAGATTGAGCGTGTGCTCGTCGCTCAGATTGGGCAAGTAGTGGCAAGGCGAGTTGAAATAAACGTCCTCGTCGTAGTAGCCCTTGGTGTAGGAAGTCAGGTCGTACACGCCCGACATGGCGATAGTGCCCGCAAAAAGGTCGGGGCGGCGGAAGAACATATTGGCCGAGTGCAAGGCTCCCAGCGAGGCGCCGCTCGTGATGATGGGCGTACCCTCACTCGTATGTGCTTTGATGAACGGCACCACCTCATTTTCCACATACCCGTTGAACTGCTGGTGGCGAATGGCTTTGTGACGTGGGTGCATTCGATTGTTCAGCCACGCCTCCGAATTGATACTGTTGATGCTGAAAACTTTGACCTTGCCCGCCTCGATGTAGGGTTCGAGCACATCAATGAGCAAAAAGCGCTCGTACTCCAGATAGTCGGCAGCAGCCGTAGGCAGCAGCAGCAGCGAAAAGCCAAAATGGCCGTACATCGCTATCTCCATGTTCTTGTTCAGGCGTGGGCTGTGCCACTGGTGGATTTCTCGATTCATAACTTTAAGGTTTGAAGGTTTGAGGGTTTCTGGTTTGAGGGTTGGCGCAACAAACCTTCAAACCTTCTCTTGGGCAAAAGTAGGAAAAGAAATTTTCGACAAAA
Source organism: Saprospiraceae bacterium (assembly GCA_046155725.1). Taxonomy (GTDB): domain Bacteria; phylum Bacteroidota; class Bacteroidia; order Chitinophagales; family Saprospiraceae; genus M3007. The sequence continues at coordinate 8,756 of JBJXFT010000096.1, read as the reverse complement.
ATTAAACTTTTTGTTTTTTATTTTTAAAACAAAAAATGACCTTTGCCGCTCACAAATTTTTGTTCAACAAAACAAGTTAAGCTATGGAAGTTCTCAACAGTGCCATCTCTTGGTTTGAAATCCCCGTGCTGGATTTCCCCCGCGCCCAAAAATTTTACCAGGCCATTTTTGACACCCAAATCGAAGAAATGCAAATGGGGCCGTTTCGCATGGGGATGTTCCCTTACGACCGCGACAACAACGGCGTGGGCGGGGCGATTTGCCACAGTGAAGGCTACAAACCTGCCGGCGGCGACGGTGTAAAAGTGTACCTCAATGGCGGGGACGACCTCAACACGGTGCTGAATCGAGTGGCCGGAGCCGGCGGCTCCATCGTGATGCCCAAAACCGAAATCGCGCCGGGCATGGGCAACATGGCCTTTTTCAACGACACAGAGGGGAATGTGGTGGGATTGTTTTCGATGGGATGAGGGCAAACGAAAAACCCCGGAGGTTTTCAAAAACCTCCGGGGTTTGAGCGTCATCAAAGCCGGCGCTTCCAAACGCGAGGATGCCGCTTATTGTGTATCACGGCCACGATTTCGACGCGCTTCATTGCTTCGTTCGTTGTGTAAAAAACGCGGTAGGGGAAACGCCGAACAGGAGCTATTCTCGCTTCCTTTCCTATCGGGGTGTAGCGCGTCGGATGTTTGGCGATGCGAAGAAATGATGCAATAAGAGCCTCTGAAAATCGCTCGCCCAATCCAGGCGATTCATCTTCGTACCACGCTCTTGCGTTCAAAACATCCGATTGGGCTTTTCGGAGTACGATGACGGAATAGCTCATGCCTGTTTCAATTGTACGACAAATGCTTCAAGCGTGACAAAGTCTTCTGGGTTCTTTCGAAATTCTGCAATGCGGGCTTCCACCAACGCAATTTCTTCATCCGTGGCGGATTCACCTTCCTCAATAAAGATTTCTTCAAGGTGTTCTATCAACTCCTCATCTTCCGTTTTTGCGATACGGGCGAGTAGTTGGACTTTGCGGGCTTCAAGACTTGATGCCAAATTGGTGGGAGCAATGGATGTAGATTGCATGACACAATGATTTGAGGACAAATGTAGCACTAAACTTCTACTACCCCACCGCCACCATCGGTATCTCCACAAAGAAATCAGTGCCCTCATTGTCGCGGGTCTCGAAGCGGATATCGCCGTCGTGGGCTTCGATGATTTTCTTGCAGATGGCGAGGCCGAGGCCGCTGCCGGAAGTTTTCGTGGTGAAGTTAGGTTCAAAAACCCGGTCCCTGATTTCGGGCGGGATGCCGCCGCCGTTGTCGCTGATTTGGATGACCGAGAGGTTTCCCACGCGACTCAGCGAGACTTTTATTTGCCCTTGGCGGTCGGAGGGGATTGCCTGAATGGCGTTGATGACCAAATTGTTGAACACGCGGATGAGGTGGTTCTTGTCGCCAAGGATGTGGAAACGTTCCTCCGGCAAGGTCAGCGAAAGGGCCACTTGTTTTTGTTCGCTGAACAGGTCGTGTACACTTTCCACCACCTCGTTTATCACCACATCGTTCTTGCTCTTGATATCGAGGTTGGCAAACATCGAGAACTCCGAGGCGATTTGCGCCAGCGAATCAATCTGCTCGATAAGCCGCGTGATGGCCTTGCGCAAGTAAGCCGCAGCCTGTTCGGGGCTGCCCGAAAGCCGCTCCAACTGCTGCATGGAGAGTTTCATCGTCGTCAGCGGGTTCTTGATGTCGTGCGCCACTTGGCGGGCCATTTCGCGCCATGCGCCCTCGCGTTCGAGTTTCACCAATTGTACTTTGGAGGATTCGAGTTTGCCCACCATGCGGTTGTACTGCCCGATGAGTTGGCTGATTTCGTCCTCCGAATCGCCCGCGTAGGCAAGCGGTTCGTTCTTGTCTTCGAGCCGGAGTTCCTGCACTTTTTCAGACAGGAGGCTCACTGGGCGGGTGATGGAACGCGCCAGCAGGAACGTGACCCCGAAGGCGATGAGCAGCAAAAACACATACAGGCTCGCCAACATCCCGATAAAATCCGAGACCTCCGCGCCGGCATTCCCCGTGGTTTCAGGATACGGCACGGCGAGAAATCCCAGCAATTCCCCCCGCCCGTTTTGGAGCGAGCGGTATTGGGTGAAATAGGGCAGGCCGGCAGATTGCTCCGCTTCTGCCCGCTCGGATTGGGGATTTTTTTTCAAAAAAGCGAGCGCGGCGGGGTTCATCTTGGAAGGCAAAACGCCCAACTGCACCAACTCCTGTTGTGTCGTGAAAACCATATTTCCCGAAGGGTCAAAAAGCTGCGCGTCCATGCCGAGGCTGGCCGACATGGTGGCGAGCGAGCGGGGCAAGGCTTGGCGCAGGCTGTCGCCCGAAAGGGCGGAATTGAGGGCTTGGTTTTTCAAATTCGTCAGCAATGCCGTCGCCCGATAGTTGAAATCGTTGCGCTCGGCATCGCGCGCCGAGCGCGTGAAATGCTGGTAAGTGAGGTAGCCCACCACCACGAACGACACGGCCAGCAAGGTCACGTTCCAGAAGTGGATGCGCCGCGCCAATGAACCGCTCGCCGAGAGCCGGAAGTCGTATTCGGCTGGCAAAAACCCCAGCCAAGAATTGGCGAACGCCAGTGCGAGCAGACACAGCGCGGCCAAGGTGAAGAGGATGGAGAAGAGGTAAACCTGTTTCAGCCAGCCGCCCGATTTGTGGCCCACGGCGGCAATGGTTTGGCCGTCATCGCTCTTTGCCACCGCGTCGGCGCGGTTGGAGGTTTCAAATTCGGCAGATGCGCGGTTGGCGAGTTTCGCGCCGAGCGCGGTCATGTTTGCCAAGCCTTGATCCACGGTGAGCCGCCCGTTTTTTGAAATAGAAAAATCGTAACGCTGGAGTTGCGTAAGATTTTTAAGCGGGCTATTGAAAAACAACAAGGAAAAAGTACGCGAAGGAACGGGGTGTGCACGGTCGAAAAACAGGTAAATCGTGGCGGGTTCCGAAGCATCGCCCATGCGGTTGACCATCAGCTGCGCAATGTAGCGAAACGTGCCATCCGAATCGGTGCAGTAGCGGATGCTCGCGGCGTCGGGCAGGGGCTTGGCCGTGGCCCAATTGCCCAGCACCACTTGTTCGTAGCCGAGTGTTTGCCTCAACAAGAGGGGTTGACTTTGTTTGTCAAATGCAAATACGCCAAGACGGTAGTGCTGGAACAAATAATTCTCCTCAAAAACCCGCCGGTTTAAGTATTCGCGCATTTCGTCCGCGTCCGCTTTGAAAGGCCAAGGCTTGAGCAAACGCCCGATGTTGGCAGAGTCCTTTTGAATGTCGGCGATGGCTTTTGGCAGCAAAGTTTCAGCCAACGAAGTGTCGCGGTCGGCGGCCAAAGCCTCGGCGTAGGCAAGCCGCAGCCCCTTGTCGCGCAGGCTGTTGAAACGGTATAAGGAGGTGGAAGCAAAGAGCGAAAACAGCACGAGCCAGCACATTGCCCAACCAAAGCCCGCCCCCTGCCAATGCACAAACGCATCGAGCGCGAGCACATAGAGCAGGCCAAAAACCACTACCCACAGCACATTCAATTCGGGCGGCGCAATCAAAAAACAGAGCATGGCAAACAATGCCGCTGCCAAGCTTATGGCCACAAAGCGCTGGCTGCGAGAAAGTTGAAAACTCCGAACGCCAAGTGCTAAGCGGTGGCTGAACAAGAACAGCCCAACCATGAGCGCCACCAAGCCCGCCAAAGCAAGGAAACCCAAGAGACCAAGATTGAGGATGTGTTCAAAGTCAAAACCCCTGCGGCTGCAAAACACCAACTGCCGCATGGCTTCCGCGCCAATGAGGACGGAGAGCATGGCGAGGAGATATGTACCGGCGGCTTTAGCCGTCGCAATACCGGGTGAAATGCGCAAATGTTGCCCGTTTGCGAATCCGGCAGATAAAGCAGCCGGTACATTTACCCCAAGGGGTCGGGGGCTGCTATGAAAAAACCCCATCACAAAAACCAAAAGCGTGACGTGGACGAGCCAATCACCCACTGAATTGCCCAGGAGCGAGGCATGGTCGAAGGTTTGCGCGAAGAGCGGCAAGGTGCCGAATTGTTCGGCGGTAAAGCCCGTTTGCTGATTGAGCCAGAGCAAGCCCGTGGACACTCCTGCCACCAGCCCAGCCCCGGCGAACCAGCCAAACCGTGTGCCCAACGCACGGGCTGTTTGTGCCAAAAGGCTCAGGAACACGCCAAAGAACAGCAGCCAAGCCCCCAGCTTGAGCCGTTGCAGCCAAGCCGATTGCACAGGGCCGGAGGCCGAGAGCCAGCAGATTTCTTGGCCGCCGACTTTGATGGGGTAATCTGTTTTTGAATCGGCAATGTGGACGTTGGGGGAGATTTTCGGATTGGCGGGGAAGGCCGCCTTTTGGCTCAGTTCGTTGAAATTCAGCTCGTAGCGAATAGGGACGAGGGTGGTGCGGGAGTCGCCGCCGACTTTTTCGGTATTTGCCAAAAACCAGCCTTGCGGGAGGAGGAGGAGCGACCGGCCTGTTTTTTCGGACAAGATTTTCAGGTCGCGTCGGGCGGGAATCACGTTTGTGTTCGACCACGACAGCAGCGAATCGGAGCGGTGGGTAAGGACGGTTGAATTGGGAGTAGCAGTGCCAACTTTTTCTTGTTCGGCAAGCCACGCCGATATTTCGGTGGCGTGCTGTTGGAGCAACGCCGTACTTTTGTCCCACTGACCCGCACTGACTGCCAGCGCGAGTAGAATGAGCATCACGACCACATACAGGAGCGCACGTCTGAACATAAGATTAGATGGACCTTGGATTTTTGGATGGTAGATTTGAGAAGGAGAGAAGGGCGCTGTTGAGCTCTTCAGCCAATAATTGCCTACAAAAAAGACGGGCAAAAGTACCTAAACAAAGTTTAAGCCAATACTGAAAATTGGATAGGACATTTGGCTTGGGGGCTTCAACAAATTGAGGGTGGGGCCATTAGAAATTTAAAAACCGCAGACCGCTCTGCCGCCTCTCGGGGAGGAAAGTCCGGACAACGCAGAGCACCGCACCGCCTAACTGGCGGAGTTCCCGAATCAGTTCGGGAGCATAGAAAGTGTCGCAGAGAATAACTTCCTGTCTTTGTCAAAGTTTTGGTGGGTTTACCCGCCGAAGCCAAGGCTGCCGAATCGTTGGTGGGGTAAACCCGCCTTCGCCAAGGCTACGGCGGGTAAAGGTGAAAACGTGTGGTAAGAGCGCACGATTCCGACGGGCAACCGCCGGGATGGACAAACCTTGCGGGTTGAAATGCCATGTACACCTTGTTTACCCGCCAGAGCCTTGGCGAAGGAGGGGTGAATGCGCGGCTCGCGCAGTCTCGGCTTCGGTCGGGAGCAAGGGGGGTAGGCAGCGCAGACTCTTTCGAGCAATCGGGAGAGCCAGATAAATGGCAGAGGCTCCTGCATCCTGTAAGGGAACTGGGGTACAGAATCCGGCTTATAGGTCTGCGGTTTTTTTTCTTGTCGAGACATTCCCATGATGAATTTAGCACCTTTCATCTTTATGCCTTTCAAGCTTTCTCTCCTCGCCCTACCCCTCATGGCTTGCCTTCTTTTTTCTTTCAAAACCGCCAAAAAACATACCCGCGTGGTGTTTTTTGGCGACAGCATCACGGAAGCGGCAGTATATCCGGGAGGGTATATCGTGCAATTGCGCGACTCGCTCTTGGCACAGGGTCAGGCCAAACGCTACCAACTCATGGGGGCAGGCATCAGTGGCAACAAGGTCTATGACCTCTACCTCCGCGTCGAAGACGACGTGCTGGCCCGAAAGCCCGACGTGGTCGTAATTTATGTGGGGGTGAACGACGTGTGGCACAAGCACACGCATCATACTGGCACCGATGCCGACAAGTTCCAGAAGTTCTACGCCGCGCTCATCCAGAAATTCAAGAAAAAAGGAATCCGCGTCGTCATCTGTACTCCTGCCTGCATCGGCGAGCGGTATGATGGCACGAATCCATTGGATTACGAATTGGACGCTTACGCGCAGATTATCAGGAATTTGGCACAGGAAAAAAACGTCGCACTCTGCGACTTCCGCAAGGCTTTCCGCGACTATTCAGCCAACAACAACCCCGACAACCTCGAAAGCGGAATCCTCACTTCCGACGGGGTACACCTCAATGAAAGGGGGAACAAGCTGGTGGCAGAGATGCTGTTACAAGAAGTTAGAAGTAGCAAGTGACGAGTTTCAAGCACGATGAGAACTTGCTACTTGTAACTTGAAAACTTGTTACTTTTTCAACTCCTCCAACTCCTCTTGCATGATTTTCAGAAACTCGTCGAGTTTGGCGAAGTCGCGCGCAGCCGCTTCGAGCTGAGCCGGGTCGAAGGCATGCCGGTCGAAGGCGGCAAGGGTGTAGGTCATTTTTTCCAAACGGATTTCGGTGGGCGTGGTAGCCTCAGCGAAAGGGTCGCGAGCCGGCACCTCGTCGGGCTTGGCGGCTGTGGTAATCTGGCCGGAGGAAGCGGATTTGCGCCGCTCGGCCTGCGCGGATTCTGCGGTGGCTTTGGCCGCCATTTGGTCGGCTTCTTGGCGCATGGCCTCGAGCAGATAGGATTCGTAGGCAATAATGCGGCTCGTTTCTTTTTCAGCAAAAGCAGTTTTGAGCGCAGCGAGTTTTCGGGCGAAGCCCTCCACTTCTTTGGTTTCGTTGTGGAGATTGGCATCTACTGGGCTGAGGTATTGGACCGGTAGGGGGCGCGTGGGGGCGTTGTCAGTTTGGGCGGCCAGGACGTTGAAAAAGAAAAAGAAAGAAACGGCTGAAAAGAAAAATCGGAACATGGGAAAGGGAGGTTTGTGCGGCGCGTTGGGTTCAACTTCCCGATCCCGATTTCTTCGGGAATAGACTTTCGGGAAGCTCGATCGGGAACCCAGGCCCCAGCGGTTAAAAATTGATGAGCAAAAGTAGCAGGGAGTTTGGACTTTTGGCAGTCGAAAAATGTATCAAGGAAGTCCCTTTCGCGCATAAATCGCCCGGAACGGAATTCCGAATTAGCACTAAACAAATTTTTGAACAATGAAATCAGTCAACGCCCTCTCGCTCCTCCTCGCTACCCTCCTCTTTTTCTCTTGCGACCCTGCCCGAAAAGCCAGCTCCACGGGCGGCGACGACGGCATCCTCGAGTTCCAAATCCTCCAGATGAACGACGTGTACGAAATATCGCCCACAGCATCCGACAACGTCGGCGGCCTCGCCCGCGTGGCCACCCTCCGCAAAGAACTGCTCGCTAAAAACCCCAACACCTTCACTGTCCTCGCGGGCGATTTCATCAGCCCCAGCGTCATAGGCACTTTGAAGCACGAGGGCAAGCGCATACGCGGCAAGCATATAGTGGAAGTGCTAAATGCCCTTGGCCTCGATTGGGTGGTGTTTGGCAACCACGAGTTCGACTACGACGACTTGGCCGACTTGCAGGCGCGGCTCGATGAATCTAAATTCACTTGGCTGGCCGCCAATGCACGATTGAAGGGCGCAACCTGGACGCAGCAGTTTTTCAAAAACAAACCCGGCGGCGGCACAGAAATCTGCCCCGACAACAAAGTCGTGGCCCTCAAAGATGCCGATGGCACGAGCATCAACCTCGGCCTGTTTGGTGTGCTCATCAACTCTGGCAGAAAACCTTGGGTCGAATACAGCGACTGGGCTGAGGCCGCCAAAAAGAATTTTTCCGAGCTCCAACCCAAGTGCGACGTGGTGCTCGCGCTAACGCATTTGGAAATAAGTGACGACAAAAAATTCGCCGCTATGTTCCCCCAAATCCCCCTCGTACTCGGCGGCCACGACCACGACAATATGCGTGTGCCGGTCGGCCCCAGCGTGATAACAAAGGCCGACGCGAACGCCAAAACCGTGTACATCCACACCCTGCGCTATGACAAGCGCAAGAAAACCTGCACCGTGAAATCGGAACTGCGACGGGTGAACGCCAGCATTACCGACGAACCGGCTACCGCCGCCGTGATCGCCAAATGGGAAAAAATCAAAAACGAATCGCTCGCCTCCTCCGGCTTCAACGCCACCGCCGTGGTGACCAAACTCGAAAAACCGCTCGATTGCCGCGAATCCTTCATCCGCCACTACCCCGCCCCCGCAGGCACGATGATTACCGAAGCCATGCTCGCCGTGTCGCGCACCAAGCCCGATTGCGCCATGCTCAACAGCGGCTCTATCCGCGTGGACGATGTGCTGAGCGGCACACTCACCGAACTCGACATCGTGCGGATGTTGCCTTTCGGCGGCGGCATCACAGAAGTGGAAATGAAGGGCAGTCTGCTGCGCAAAACCCTCGAAACTGGCCTCACCAACAAGGGCAACGGTGGTTTTCTGCAAGTCAACCGCGCCCGCCGCGACGAGGCCACGGGCAAATGGATGATCGGAACCATTGCTCTGGACGACGCCAAAATCTACCGCGTGGTGCTGCCCGATTTCCTGCTTTCGGGCAACGAAGCGAACATGGGCTTCCTCAAAGCTTCGCTCGGCGCAGACGGCAAAAGCGACAACCCAGACATCCCAAAAATCACGAAGCCCGACCCGAGGGACAAATCTGACCTGCGGAATGATATGCGGCTGGCGCTGATTGGGCATTTGCGGGGGGAGTAGGCGAACGATGAACGATGAACTATGAACGATGAGGAAGCGCGTTGAGGGAGCGCGGGGTTCAGCCCGCGTATAAAATTTGACGCGGGCTGAACCCCGCGCTCCCTCAACGT
>JBJXFT010000094.1:0-7456 GCA_046155725.1 Saprospiraceae bacterium | reverse complement strand
CCTGCGCCACCGCCGCGCCAATGGCCGACACGAAAAACAAGATGCCGATCCAGAGCAGGGTCTTTTTGCGGCCAATCCTATCGGCAGGGATGCCGCCAAACGCGGCACCGAACACCGTGCCGTACAGTGCCATGGCAATTGCCAAGCCGTGCATCCAGCCATCGAGGTTCCAGAGTTTTTGGATGGTTTGTTCCGCGCCCGAAATGACCGCCGTGTCCAAACCAAAAAGAAAGCCGCCGAGGCCGACGGTGATAGACCAGAGTACAAGTTTGCTGTTCATAAAAAGTTGGTAGTGTGCGATAAAGGTCGCCAAAAGTACAACGCCCCCTCCCACTTGCGGCCATTTTTCAGTCTCGAAAATCGCACAAGTTTAGGCGCCCAAAATTCCATGCCCGAACCGCCCAAAGTCCAAATATCTTTACACGCCCAACCAAGTTTTTAAAAGCCTTGCCCTTCTTTCAAAATCACAAACTGCTCATGACGAGGTTGATGCTTTTGCCGTTCCTGTTCTTGCCCATGTCTCTCGTGGGGCAAACCCCGTTTTCGAGGACAGGCCAAGTCTTTGTCACGCTCCCGAACGCGCTGGCCGAGTTCGGCGTCAGCCCGCTCTATCAGGTTTCGGACGTGTCGCCGCTCGGCAGTTTGCCCACTGGAAACCTCGAAGCCATCGGCTTCCGAAAAACCGACAACCTGCTCTACGGAATCCTCCAATCCGACCAGCACCTTTACCGGATGGGGCAAGGGGCCTCAGCGCAAGACCTCGGCCCGGCGGGCTTGGACAATTCGCTCGCTTATCTCGCGGGCGATGTCAGCCCCGATGGGCAGTTCCTTTATTCCGTAGGCTCGGGCGCCGATGGCAAAGACGTTCAGTTGGCAAAGACCGATTTGGAAAGCGGGGGCTACACCACCCACACCGTTTTGCTCGGTGGCAGCAAAGGCCATTTGGCCGACATTGCGTTCGACCCCTACACGGGGCTTCTGTATGGCTACGATGCCGCCAACCATTGCATCGCCACCCTCAACACCGGCACGGGCGCAGTCGCCGCATTCCCGCCCATTGCCTTTGACAACGAGGTTTTCGGTCTTTATTTTGACGCTTTTGGAGATTTGTACGCCGTCGGGAGCGCGGTGTACGGCATCGTTAGCGCCCATTTCAAAATCAGCAAAACCAACGGCACGGCCACCATGCTCGCCACCGGCCCGCCCTTTTCGGCCAGCGACGCAGCCTCATGCCCCTTTTCCGTGGGCTTCAAAAACGCCGCTACGCCCCAGACCATCCTCCCGTGCAGCGACCTGGTTTTTCGCTACACCCTCGCCAACGGCAGCGGCGAAACGCTCAGCGGTTTGGACTTCGAGCACCCGCTGCCCACGGGCTTTCACCTTTCCAGCGTGGAGCAAAATATGCTTGGCGGCACGGTGGACACGCTCAGCATCCCCGGCAGCATCCTCCTCCAAAACCTCACGCTCCTCCCAGGCATCCGTTCGCTCCAATTGAGGATTACCGTGGGCGACATCCCCAAGGGGAAATACAGAAACCAAGCAACCATTCAAAACTTGCCCGACCTTTACGGCACAAAAGCGGTTTCTGACAACCCAGCCCGGCCCGGTTTTGGCGACAGCACCGATGTCCACGTCAACCGGTTTGAGGAAGACAGCCTCTCCTTCGCCTGGTTTGTCTGCCATGGCGAAACCCTCTTTCTCGACGCCACCGAATACGGCAGCAATGTCCATTGGAACACCGGCGCCACCGCCAGCCAATTGGCCGTGACACAAGGTGCGCTCTATTCCCTCAAAGCGGGCAGCACTTGCGAAGAGATCGTGGTGAGCTACGACGTGACCTCCGCCTCCTGCCCCTACACCATCGCTGTTTCGCAGATTTTTGTGCCCGACACTTCCTTTGCTTGCAGCGAAGCGATCCTGCGCTTCATCCTCCGAAACGACTCTGGCGAACCTCGCTTCAATCTTTCCCTCACGGACACTCTCCCCGCAGGGTTTTCTTTTTTGGGAATTTTGAAAAACCCCATCGGGGGGGGGAGTCAGCCGGGCAGCTCGCCCAACATCATCACCATCGGGAACATAACCCTGAAAACGGGGAACGACACGCTCGACATCCTGCTGCAAATCGGCGACATCCCGCCGGGCCGATACCGCAACCGCGCCCTGCTGTTCGACCTTCCCGCAGTCATGGGGCCTATTCGGCTCTCGGACGACCCCGCCACCGTCGAGTTCGACAGCAGCACGATCCACATCAAGGGCGCACTTTCCGACAGCCTTTTTTTGGAGGGGAAAATTTGCAGGAACACCGAAATCACGCTCGACGCGAGCGATTTGGGAAAAACTTTCCTCTGGGACGACGGCTCCACCAACGCCAAACGACTGGTGGAGCAGCCCGGCCAATATCACCTCGTGCTCTTCGACGGCTGCGAACCAGCCGATGTTTTTTGGAACGTGACGGAAGGCAAGACCATCCAAATCAGCCCCATCGGCCCATTCCAAATCCATCAGGGCGAACAAACCCTGCTTTCGCCGCTCCTCCAAAATCAGGGAGACAGCCTTGGCATCGCGTGGCACGACCCATTTGGGAATTCGCTTTCCTGCCTTGATTGCCCCGACCCGATGGCCGCGCCTTTGGAAAGCGTGCTGTACGGCCTACGGGTTTCCAACGAGGAATGTTCCGATTCCATTTCCATCGGCATAGAGGTGGACATCGCACGGCGCATTTACGCGCCCAATGTCTTTTCGCCCAACGACGACGGGGACAACGATTTCTTTTTTCTGCAAAGCCCCGACTTTGGCATCCTCCGCGCTTTCCAAGTTTTCGACCGTTGGGGGAACCTCGTTTTTGGCTCCAAGGGCGGGGCTTTCGATTCGGCCTCAAACCGATGGAACGGTCGTTTCAAAGGCAATGACTTGGACGAGGGGGTGTACCTCTGGCAGGCGAGGGCCGAGTTTGCCGATGGTGTGGTGCGGGTTTTTTCGGGCGATGTGACGCTGCTGAAGTGAGATGATCTGCTCCATTACCACTTGCGAGCGCCCAGGTTATATCCTCAAACGACGAGAGACCGCCCGAACGGGCGGCCTCTCGAATATTCCATCAGGTCGAAACCCAAGCTGATTTCAACAACAAATGCGGGCTATTTGTAGCCATTGTTTTGCGACAGGTTCGGGTTTACGGCAAGTGCCGTAGCCGGGATTGGGAAGAGCAGGCGCTCTGGGCCAGAAGCAGGCTTCTCTTGCCATGCGTTCAAGAACTTGCCAAAACGGATGAGGTCTGTGCGGCGTTGGCCTTCCCAGTAGAATTCGCGGCCACGCTCCCGGAGCATTTCGTCGTCGCTCAAAGAAGCCAGTGCAGTAGCGCCACGCTTGGCGCGCACTTCATTGACCGCTGTAAGTGCGCCACCGGCATTGCCGTTGCGAAGCAATGCTTCAGCGCGCATGAGCAGCACATCGGCGTAGCGGAACAAGACGTAATCGTTGTCAGCAAAATCTCCGGTATTGACAAGGTCGGGGATGTATTTGATAGCGCGGATGCCGGTCAATTCGAGGGTTGCTGGGTCTGGCTCGGTCAAGGCGACATTGCGGGTGAACGAGAGGGGAGAGCCCTTGCGGTCTTTCAGCGCAGCACCGGTTTGGTCAAATTGCTGGCCGAACAAGAAGCCGGCCCGGACACCAGTAACATCGGTCAAGCCGGCGTAGCTCCCGCCCTTGCGGGCATCGACATCTTCAAAAGTGTCGTAGAAATCGCTGAGCGTAGCAAAGCCGTTCCATCCCGAAGGCACTTGGTTGTAGTGCAAGGTGCAGTGCCAGCGTGAGCGCACACGGCCACCACTCACGCCGCCGACGTTTTGGCTCGTCCAAATGTTCTCGGTAGAGAGTATGTCGTTCTTCGGTGCGAAGTTGTCAAAATAGTTGTCAGCCAAGCGATATTGGTTGCTTGCGATGAGCGCGTCAGCCAACGCGATCACCTCTTGCATATCGCCGTTTGGGTACGTTGGGGCAGCACGGTTGGCGAAAGTCCCCTTGTTCAAATAGGCTTTCATAAGCAGCACCTTTGCTGCATTTTTGTTGGCCTTTGTAGCAGGGCCGTCAGGCAAATCTGCCGAGATCGCCTTGCACTCGCTGATAACAAAATCAAGTGCCTCTGCTCCTTTGAGCACCTTTGGTGGGTTGATCAAGTTCTCGCCGGGCTGACGGAAAGGAACTTGGTTCCAGCCATCCGCCACGGTGTACATGGCGAATGCGCGGATGAGGCGCGCTTCCGCTGCTTGTTGCGGCGTTGGGTCGAAGTTGAGCAAGTTTGTGGTGGAAAAGACAATCTGAAGCAAACGAGTAAATGCATCTGCAAGGATTGGGTGTTCGGGGCCCCACGTGTGGTTGTGGAGCGAGCGCCATTTGCCATTGTCGTCCCAGTCGCCGCCACGGGTGGGCGCGAGCATTTCGTCGGAAGTCTGTTCCATGCCAGCCCAGATTTCTGCTTCGTGTTGAAAGGTTTGCAAGCCGGTGTAAGAGCCGCTGAGGAGCGCATCCACGTTGAAAAGGCCTTTGGCCTCGTCAAACGTAAGGTCTTCGTTGAGTGTTTCCTTCAAGTCCGTGCAGCCCATAAAGGTAGCAAGGGACATCAGGAGGAAAATTTTCTTGAACTTCATGTTAGAGTGTTTAATTAGTTAGAATGAAAAGTTTGCGCCAAGGATGATCGTACGGGCAGAAGGGTACGGGATGTACTCGATGCCTGTAGATGGGAGGCCGTTCAGGTTGTTCACCGTATTTACTTCAGGGTCGAAACCATTGTAACCAGTGAACACGAGCAGGTTTTGGCCGGTCAGGTAAATGCGGGCATTTTTCAAATTTTTGCCCAAGTTGCCCAAGTTGTAGGCGATGGTCGCGTTGGCAAGTTTCAGGTAGTCTCCTTTCTCCAAGTAGCGGTCAGATGCTTTGATTGCGTTTGCGTCAGATTCTCTGACCGAGCCGCCGACCAAGCTTGCGTCAATGTTGCGCGTGCCGAGGTTGGTGATCGGGAGCACCGACATTTTGGTGTTGTTGAAAATCACGTGACCAAAAGCACCGTTGAAGTTGAGGCCAACGCTCAATTTGTTGAGCGAAACGCCCGTAGAAATGCCCAGCAAAATGTCGGGGTTCGGGTCGCCTGCAAAAGAAAGCGTTTCTGCTTCGCCACCTTCATAGTCGCTGATGCCGTCTGCACCTATGCCAAGGAATTTGCGCAGATAGAAAGAGTTGAGCGGCTGACCGGAAGCCAAGAGCTGGGTCGTTGCGCCCGATGCCCCTTGACCAAATGCCTCCCCGTAATTGATGTTTGGCCCTTCGTAATTTTCAAAAGTGTTCTGCAAGAAAGCAACGTTGGCGCCAATGTTCCAAGACAATTTTTCTTTGTCAATCACCAGTGCGTTCAGAGAAAGCTCAACACCAGAGTTGATCACATTGCCCGGAAGGTTGATCCAGTAGAAGCTGGCAGGTGCAGGTTGGATGGTCGGGAATTGGAAAAGAAGGTCTTCGCTGTTCTTGTTGAAGTACTCCACAGAACCGTTGATCTTGCCGTTCATCACGGCGAAGTCCACGCCTATGTTTAAAGTAGTGGTGGTCTCCCACTTCAAGTCAGGGTTTGCAACGTTTTCTTGAGCAAGCGTTTGCACACCATCATCGACGAAGCCATAGCGCTCAATGGAAGCGCCAGACGGGAATTCAGAGTTGCCCGTTTGACCCCAACCAAGCCGAAGTTTCAGGCTTTCAAAAACTCCTTGAGGAAGGAAGTTTTCTTTGTGGAGGTTCCAGGCAAGACCCACCGCTGGGAAATAGCCGTAGCGGTTGTTTTCGCCAAATTTGCTGGAACCGTCTGCGCGCATGGTGGCCGTGACCAAGTATTTGTCCTTGATGTTTACGTTGCCCCTGACGAAGTATGACTGAAGCTCGGCATCGGGGTTGTGGAAGCCAAAGAGGTGGCGGCTGCCGGGGACGGAGTTTTGAAGGACATTGGTGTAGTCAAAATTGTCCAAAATGAAGTCGTTCGCGTATGCGCCGATACCCTTTTCAGTAAGGTTCTGGTACTCATAGCCAACAATCGCATTCAGGTTGACGGCGCCAAAATCTTTGATGTAATTGAGGGTGTGCGTCAGGATCTGATTGGTGTTTTTCTCGTCCTGATACCCGCCAAGGCCAAGGCCTTGAATCCCCTGGATGTTGATCCAGCGGTTCATGTACACCCGCCGGTCGCCGGCGCCATGCGTGATGCTGTACGCAAGTTTGTAGGTCAACTCGTCCGTGAGTTTATACGAGGGGCTGATGTTGGCAATGATATCTACCGTATTGGTCCGGTCATGATAAGCATCAATGAGCGCAACAGGGTTGATCGAAGTTTCGCCAAATGCAGGGATGATGACAGGAGTGCCATCATCGTTGTACATTTTGTGGGTCGGGTTCCACTGAAGGGCGTTGGCAATGAGGCTGCCCTGGAAGCCCGAGTTGGTTCCTACCGAAGGCCCGTTTTCTTTTGTCTGCGAAGTGATCACATTGAAATCAATGCCCAACTTCCTGCTCTCCAAAAACTTGAAAGAGCCAGCAATGTTGGCTGCTACCCTGCGCAAATCATTGGATTTGACAATGCCCTCTTGGTTCAGGTAGCTGAGGCTGACGCGGTAAGTGCCGGTCTCGGTGCCACCGCCGATGGATAAGCCGTGGTTCTGTACAATGGCCGTGCGGAGTATTTCGTCCATGGCATTTACGCTTGTGCCATAATCGCCAGAGGTTTTGCCATAATCTCGCAGTGTTGCGCGGTACTCATCGCCCGTAAGCACGGTGTAATTGTTGAGAATGGAACTTGCGCCCACCGAAGTGCTAAACTCCACACTTGGGGTACCGCTCTTGCCACGCTTGGTGGTGATGATGATCACGCCGTTCGCTCCGCGCGAACCATAGATGGCTGTAGCCGATGCGTCTTTCAACACCTGCATAGACTCAATGTCCGAAGGGTTGAGGTAGTTCAGCGGGTTGGAAGTGGGCGAAGCGCCGAGGGTGCCGGTAGTAGCCCCAGGCTTGGTGGAGTTGCCGGTCAATTGGATGCCGTCCACAACGAACAAAGGCTGGTTGCCCGCGCGGATGGAAGCGTTGCCACGGATACGAACCGTGGTGCTGCCGCCTGGCTGGCCGCTGTTGTTGATGACCTGAACGCCAGCCACTTTGCCTTGGATCAACTGGTCGGGCGCAGTCACCAGACCTTTGTTGAAATCCTTCTCGCTGACGGAAGCAACAGAACCGGTCAGGTCAGATTTCCTGACCGAGCCGTAGCCAATGACCACTACCTCGTCGAGGATGCCGGAGGCCTTCATGGACACGTCCACCGTGTTGGAAGCGCCCAGCGTGACGACCTGTTCGGCGTAGCCGGTGTAAGCGATACGGAGTTGGGTAGCACCAGCAGGCACCTCGATTGAGTAGCTGCCGTCGGGGC
>JBJXFT010000084.1:0-19068 GCA_046155725.1 Saprospiraceae bacterium | reverse complement strand
GGCTTGAGCCATTTGGAAAAGGTGACGCTGCTGATGGATTCGCCCAAGTTTGGGATTTTCAGTTCTATGACTGGCATTTTTTCTAACGATGAACTGTGAACGATGAACTATAAACCATGAACGTGAGCCGTGGTTCATTTCGCCGATGGCGGAAAATCGGGCAAAAGTAAGAGCCCGGAACGGAACGATGCAACTCATTCCAAAATCGTCTTGACTCGCGCCGAGTTGGACAAATCGCGGGGCTTGAACCAAAGAATCGTCGCAATGCCCCAGAACGTAATCAGCATTCCGGTGTACTGCACAATGTGGGCACCCGAAAAATCCGAGGTGAACGCGATGTCAACCGTAGCGTGAAAAATGGCGCAGGCCAATATGCTGCCCCGCGACGAATTGAACAGCCAAGTGAGCAGCACACTCCCAGTCGCCAGACTGAACAACCAGCCGAGCACACCCACCACATCCATGCCCATATAGCCGGGGCGATACAAAAACAAGGGCCAGTGCCAGATTGCCCAGAAGATGCTCATCAGCAGGCTGGCCGTCAATGCACCGTGTTTCGACTGCAAACGCGGCAACGCGAATCCGCGCCACCCCACTTCCTCTCCGAAGCCAAAAAAGAGCAAGTTGTAGAGAAAAAATGTCAAGAGGCCTAAGTCAGGGAACTCTCGGCTGACACCCAATCCGAAAAAATCAAGCGCATTGCCACCAAAGAAAAAGCCAATGATGCCTGCCAGTAAATTCAGCAGAAGTGGGCTGGCCAATGCTACGATGACATACCCCATCGGCTTCCAGTCAAAAATGGATTTCATCAGCGCCACAACACCTTTCTTTTTTTGAAAAACAGCCGTCGCGGCAAATGCCGCCAGCATCGGCCCAAAACCGCCCAGCCCATGATGATAAGGCAGCACTGGCAACCACTGTATGCCAAACGCGGGCAAATACAAAGGCAGCCAAATGACCCACGAAATCAGATAGGCTAAAGCAAAGAAAATGACCAACTGTCTGTTTATCATGGGGAGATGTTTGCTGATTTACAAAAGCTGTGCTCTACGGCGAACCCAATTTGCCAATCTCACCTTTTTCCCCGGAAATCAAATTTCAAAAGCAAGCCCTGGCCTTCTTTCCCTTCGCTGCTGAGGAGCAGGTTGCCCGCCGGGTCAAATGAAATGCCTTCGGGCTGGGGGAGTATCTTTTTGTCGAGGCGTTGGGCGGCTTTGATTTTCCCGGTTTTGTAATCCAGCACCACGAGGCGTTTGAGCGCGGTGGAGATGACGTACACATCGCCCGTGAGCGGGTGCACGGCCAAGCCCGATGGGCTGAAATAGTCGTGCTTTTCAGTTTCGTTGTATGGCACCAGTGCGTTCACCTCTTCTGGCTGGATGGTGTAGGCGGGCGTTTCGCCCAAGGTTTTGGTTTTCAAATCAAAAGCATAGATGCGGCGGGGGTAAAGGCTGTCGGGGTTGGCCTTGCAAGCGAGCAAGAGCGCGTTGCGCCAAGGGTCGTACGCCAAACCTTCCACGTCGTCGGTTTTTTTGAGCGGAGTCTCGAACTCTTCCACTTTCGGGGGGCTTTTTTCCCAATCGGTTATTTCAAAAAGGTCGCCGTTGCTCTTGGCGGCCCAGATGGTTTTGCCCACCATTTCCACGCTCTCGAAGTCGCCTTTTTCGCGGAACAAAATCCGGCGCGACACCGCACCGCCGCCATTGCCATCAATAAAAAAAACCTCCCCCCGCTCGTCGGCGATGGCAAGGTAAATACCCGCAGAATCCGTGGGGCTTAGCCCCGAAATTTCTTTGAGCGCTTCGCTGGCGAGGTTGATGGAGAGCGAAGGGTTTTGCAGGTCGTAGGGCAGCAGCGAATCGGTGACGATGGCGAATTCGGGGCTGGGCGCAGCACTGGGCTGCTTTGCGTTGCAAAAGCAAAGCACGAAGGCAATGAACGCCAGACCGAGCGCGAGCGGGAGTAGGTTTTGCATAAATTGTTAGGCTTAGGGCGGCAAATGTACGGGAAGGTTTATGGGGTTATGGTTAGAAGGTTTGGAGGTTGGATGGTTTGGGGGTGTTCCAAACCATCCAACCTCCAAACCATAACCCCCTCCAACCTTAAAAACTAAACCCGACCGAAGCCTGAATCACGAAATTCTTGTCCTTGTCGTCGCGGAAAAGGAGTTCGCCATTGGTGCCTACACGGGTTTTGGCGAGGTCGGCTTTGTTGTTGGTGATGTCGGAAAGGCCATATTGGAGGCGAGCGTTGAAATAGAGCGCGTTGCTGATGTAGTACGAAACGCCGCCCACAAGACCGAAATCAAAGGTATTGTAGAGGCTGCCTTTGTCATCCGGGAGGTCGTAGTATGCCCCCAAGGTTTTGGGCGTTTCAGACACAAACCCATCTACTTGGACGCTGACCGGCGTTTCGCCTTCCGTTGCGCCCGTGCGAGGGTCGTCTCTGCGGTAGTTGTGATTGAGGTTAAAATTCAACTCGGTGTCAGTGGCATTGGGTTGTTCGTACACATCGTTGCCCAAGCCGGCGGTCTTGCCCGAATAGCGCAGCGAGCCTTCCCCTGCCGTCTGGACCAAAATGCCGGCATAGCCTCCGCCAGAAATCTCAAAGTCGCCAAAACGGGCGAAAGCCAGGATAGGGATGTCGAGGTACGAATTGTTGACATTGATGAGGTAGCGAGAGGTGCCGAGGGTGAGCACGCTGCCCGTGGAATGTTGAAAAATGCGGTACGACTGCCCCTCGAACGTGTACTTCGCGCCGCGCTTGGAGTACAGGAACTCACCGCGCAGGCCGAAGTTGTCGGTGAATTTGTAGGCGAACGTCATGCCTATGTGAAAGCCCGTACTGTTTTTCCATGTTTCCAGTTCCGCGCCCGCGTCGTTGGTTTCCGATGGGCCATTGATGTGCGCGAAGTTGAGGCCGGTTTTGAAACCGTACTTGATTTGGGCATTTGCCGAAAAAATGCCCATAACGAGCAGGAAGAGGAGGCCAATCTGTTTCAAAGCCTTGTCTTTTTTTGTAGTCATTTTTGTGCGAGAATTTGAAAATCAATAATGGTCTGGTGGTTTAGAGTGGTTTGGGAAGTTTAGATGGTTTAGGTGGTTTAGGATAATATCTGAGTGCAATAGATTGGACACGAAGCCCCTAAACCATCTAAACTTTCCAAACCACCCTAAACCGACTATACACTCCTGCAAAAGAAGAAAGAAAATGGAGATTTTGGGGAGTTGGGCAGTTTTTTGTTGAATCCGATTGAGAAGCACCCATAAATGGTGCGCACTAAAAGTAGAGCGGCAACTGGACCTCCAGTTGCCGCTCTACAGTTTCAGCATCGCCATCGAACATCTGTCGGAAGGGTCTATACTGGTTTGGAAAGTTTAGTTGGTTTAGGCTAAACCATCTAAACTTTCCAAACCACTCTAAACCCATCATTATCTACCGAACCACCGTCACGTCGCCCCGATAAAGCAGCACGCGCCCATCGAGGAATTTGACTTCAACAAGGTAGATGAACACGCCGGGGTTGACAAAATCGCCATTGAAGCGCCCATCCCAACCTTCGCCGAGGTTGTCGTTGTCGGGGATGAATTTCTCGCGCTGGTACATCAACTCGCCCCAACGGTCATAGACGCGCATAAAATTCACCAACTCCACGCCCAGGCCCGCATTCACGTTGAAATGGTCGTTCAGGCCAGTCGGGTTGTTGGGGGCAAAGATGTTCGGTACATACACGTTGCGGTTCGGGTCCACATTCACCACCACAGAGCCAGAGCCGGAGCAACCGAAAGTGTCCTGCACCGTGAGCGTGTAAGTGAGGTTGGTGAAAGTATAGGCGACCGCGTTGAGCGTGTCAGCGTAGAGCAAAAACAGTGGGTTTGTCCAAGTGAAACTGCCGATTACCGCCGCTCCCGTGATGATAGGCTCCAAATCGGCGGTCGCGCCCAATTCAATTTCAATAAGGTCCGGGTCGAACGTCACCGTAATGGGGGCGGGTTCCAGCACAAAAATCGAGTCCGTGATGGCGCAGTCCTTCGCGTCGTAGTAAGTAATATAGTGTACGCCGCCGCCGATGCTTACCGGGAAATTGGGGTCGAGCACCGCACCAAAGTCAACGCTGAACCTGTAAGGCCCACCAGAGCCGCCCGAAATGGAAGCAATGTTCAGGATAGTCTCGTCGCCATTGCAGATAAGCGGTTCCAAGTCTTCGTAACTCCCATCCACGCCGTCAGGGTCTGTGATGACTTCACTCCCCACCGTGGTACAGCCATTCGCGTCGGTCACCGTCACATCGTAAGTGCCGGCGTTTAGCATCTCGGCCATGTTCGCATTGCCCACGTTGACGCCCGCAGCATTTTGCCAGAGGTAAGTATAGGGCGACACGCCGCCCATTACCTCCACCGTGGCTTGGCCGTTGCTGCCTCCAAAGCAATTGGGGTCTTCCGCCGAAGTCATCAGTTGCATTTCTTCTGGCTGTCCGATGTTTATCGTATCAATAGAATTGGTGCATTCACTATTGTCCGTTATCGTCACGGTATACACCCCGAAAGGCAATCCTGTGATGGAAGATGTGGTTGCCCCAGGAATGTTCCACTGATAGGTGTATGGGCCGCCGTTTCCTCCCGTGGCCGTGATGCTTGCCGTGCCGGTGCTGTCGCCAAAACAGTTGGTCGGGGTAGTCGTCAGGGCAGAAAAGGTGATTTCTGGCGGAGTAGTTATTTCCACCGAACCAATGCTAAAACAGGCAGCACCATCCGTGACAGTCACAGAATTGAAGCCCGCGCACAAGTCCGTGCGCAGCGAATCCGTGCTGCCGTCTTCCCAAAGGAAACTGAAGTTGCCTTGCGTCTGCGGGGTGGAATTGTACACCACCACGGGTGCTGCATCCCCGTCGCAGATGCCAAAGCACGAAACACGGCCAATAATGGTGGGGCTGAGGGCGAATGTGATGGCGATTTCAGGCGGCTGGCTCAGCGTGAAAGCGCCGATAAGTTCGCAACCCACATTGTCCGTCACCGTCACCTCATGCAGCCCTGCCTCCAGGTTGAAAATCACGGATTGGTTTGGCTGCGTTGGGTTCCAGGTGTACATCACATAAGGCGGCTGGCCGTCTTGAACGCCAATGGCGATTTGGCCGTCCGCAAACCCAAAGCAAGAAGGCTCAATCAAAGTCGTGTCTGAAAACGACATCGGCGTTACGGGCATCAGCGTGAACGTGTCTATGGTCTCACAGCCCTTCTCGTCAAAAATATGGATGATGTAGGAGCCGCCCACCAAACTGTCAATCGCCGCCGTAGAGTCAATCACGACCCCGTTTATGTCTGTCCAGATAAACAAAAACCCACCTGGCGCAGTGACCGAAAGCGAGCCATCGTCGCCACAACCTACGCCGGTAGAGTCCACTGCTGTGATTGTTGGGGGTTGGGGGGTCAGGAGCGCGATTTGAAGCGAATCCTGACAGCCGTTCACGTCCGTCACCGTAATTCCATAATTGCCGACAGAAAGCCCATTCTGGCAGTTGGAGTTGTTGGCGCCAGGGTTGCTCCAAGTGTACACAAAAGTGTTCGGCCCACCAGAGCCGCCAGAGGTGAATAGGCAGATAGAGCCGCTGTTGGGCAGGTCACAACCGGGCTGTTCAATACCACCAATACCACCAAGCGTATCCAGCACAAGCAACGGCGGCTCCGCAATGTCAAAAGTGTTGGTGGCCTGGCAGCCAAGGTTGTCTACCGCCACCACCGTATAAGACCCCGCCGGGAGTTTGCTGTAAGTAGAAGATGGGGTGTTGTCCATTTGCATGGCCCCTGCCGTTGGCGGCGTCCAGAAGAAAGTGAAAGGATTGCCAGAAGGCGGCGATTCCATCACGGTGACGGAGATAGCGCCCGTGCTGCCGCCATTGCAGAGCACATTTTGAATCTGGCCGACCGGCTCAATAGTAATGTCGCGTGCGTTGTTGAGCGTAACACTGTCCACGAACACACAGCCATTGGCATCCGTGAGGGTGATGCGGTAATCGCCTCCGCAAGCATTGTTCAGCACAATGGGATTGCCAGTGCCGGTGCCGGCGGGAAGGCCGGTCGTGATATTTGTCCAAGCATACTGATACACCATGCCGGCAAATGGGGTGCCGCCTTCGGCTTCGTAAGTGATGACACCATTGCAAATGCCGCTACAAGCGGCGGGTATTTGGGTCACGCTTTGCGCACTTATGGGCGTGGGCTGAGGAAGCGCGCCCGACGCAAAGAAAGAACACCCAGTGTTCGTATCAGTCACCGTCACCGTAAAAGGGCCGGCTTTCACGTTGTTCTGTGATGGCCCCGTAGGGTCGGGCACATTGGCGGGCGACCAAGCAAAAGTGAAGTTCGGGCCAGGGTTTGGCACGATAGCGCCGCCGAACAGCACCACTGCGTTGACGATGCCGTCGGAATCGCCGTTGCAAGTAGGCTGCTGCGCAAAATCAAGTTGTGCGCCGAGGCTCGGTATGTTCACCACCAAAGTCGTGCATTGCGTGGCACCCAGCCCGTTGTTGTCCTGCACACAAATGTTGTAGGTCACAGCCGTATTGTCGGTGCTGCCTATGGTGTTTTGCACCTCGAAAATGCCGCCGCCTGTATTTATGATGGTGTTGTTGTCCGTGCTGTAGGTAGGGCCGTTTATTTCCTCCACAATAATCTGGTAAGGAGCCACCCCGCCGGAAGGGATAATGTTCAACGTTGCTTCGCCCAAGCACGTCGTGTCCACCACCTCGTAGGTAAATGAGAGCGGCAAAAACGCGATACAAACCTGACCGGTATCTACCGAGAGCGCGATTTCTTGCCCTGTCTCGTCTTCCAAAGCCACGCCGGTTGGGTCGTTGGTCACGATCAGCCCAGAGCAATCGCCCAGCTGCCCCACCGCCGTAAAGCAAATTTCAAACAACGTCTCGCCATCCGGGATGGTAATGACGCTGGGGTTGGGGTTGTTAAAGACTTGAGCACCGAGCAGGCCATTTGCTACCTCTAGTTCGTTCAAATTGGCCGGGCCAAAAATGCTATCGATTGCCGGATTTGCATTCTGAAGGCCGGTGTATTGCAATACCGATTCGTCCCATTCGACAGAGAAAGTACCCGAAAAAATGGTGAAATTCTCGACCGTGACGGCCACACAGATTTGGTTGCCGGGCGGAACAATCGTGTCTGGAAATATCAGCCCCAAGTTGTCGGAAGCGTTGCAGCCGTTCATGTTAACCCGGAAAGTGGCTGGGCAACTTTTTCCGTCTTCTACCACCACGGTGTAAAATCCAGGTTGTGGCACGGAAAATATTACGTTCGCAAAATAGGTAAGCTTCGATGTATGCACAATTGCCTTCACAGAAGGGTCGCTTTCCAAAAAGATGTTGATGGTGTATTCGGCGTCGCCATTCAATAGTTGGTCGTACTGTGGGAAACCGCCACGGATGGTGAATTGGCCCAAACAATCGTTGCCGACATACATGCTGTCAATTCCATTTGTAGTGATTTCGTTCAGGTACACCACATTAAAAGCCGCAGCAGTGTTTACGTTCACACAAGGGCCGGGAGGGAATCCGGGCTGAGGCTCTTCAAAACCCCCACCGTTGGCAAAACTGTCCACCGTGATGGGGGCAAAAAAGAGTGAAATCGGTTGCCCCATGTTGAACTGGGTTTGGAGCGCCCCGCTGTTGAAAAACGTGGTTGTGCCTCCATTGGGTACCGCTGGGGTAACGTAGAGGCCCGTGGTGGCACCCGGCAAAATGCAAGGGTCGCCCAAAACGGGCGGGATGGCGCTCCCGATAATGGCCAAAAGATTGTCGCCCATCACCGAGGGAGGGCACTGATAAA
This sequence comes from Saprospiraceae bacterium, assembly GCA_046155725.1. Classification (GTDB taxonomy): domain Bacteria; phylum Bacteroidota; class Bacteroidia; order Chitinophagales; family Saprospiraceae; genus M3007. The sequence continues at coordinate 11,233 of JBJXFT010000084.1, read as the reverse complement.
ACCCAAAGGCAATGCCCGGCGTGGTGCCGGGCACAGGGTCGCCGCTCAGGTCTGCGTCGCCGTTGTGCTTCACAAAAAAAGTGTCGCCGTGGCAGAGGAAAATGGTGGGCAGCGTAGTGTCGTTGCTTTCTGCAAGGAATGGCCCCAGGGTGAAAGTGCCTGCATTGCCGCACATCATATCGGCGCCATGCTGAGCAGGCGGCACGTTGTGCGGGTCAAAAGGCGGGTAATGGATTTCTTGTAGAATCTGGGCGCGCAAAAGCGCAGGCGCACCCATGAAAAGGCACGCAAACAGGGGGATTAGAAGTCTGTGCATCAGTAGAAAAATTTTTAACAAAGGTTGATGGATAAAGTGAACAGAATACGGGATTTCTCCATGAGATGAAGGAAGGTTTTTCAAAAACACCCGTCGCGACTCAAAGTCGCCTGACAAGCGCGTTTCACGGGAATGGTGGCAAACTGGGTATTCAAAAGATTCGGGAAGGCTACGGTGTGCTGTCTGAGGCGGCGGCTTTAACATTCGATTGCATGAAGTTTCCAGCCGCCCTTCGCTCTGGCGCATAAAGGCGCAAAAGTATAAAAACGCCACTCTTCTGACATATTCCCGCCAAAACAAATGCCAGACTTTAACAGCAGGCTGCGCCGAAAACACCCCAAAACGCGCCGTCAAGACAGGTTAGCCGCCACCGTTCTCCCTGCATTCAATGCCGCTTCCCGCGCAGCACCACCGCTTCTACAACGTTGCTGCCAAAGGCATAGGGAAGTCCGGCAAGTGACAGCATGGGCTTCGTTATGAACAAATTTGCAAGTTTGCCGACAGCAATAGTGCCGCAATCAGCCTCCAATTCCATCGCTCGCGCCCCGTTGAGCGTGGCGGCGTTCACTGCTTCTTCGGGCAACATCTTCATTTTGGTGCAAGCCAGCGAGAGCACGAACGGCATATTCCCCGAAGGGCAAGAGCCAGGGTTGTAGTCGGAGGCCAGCACCACGGGCAGCCCGGCGTCCATCATTTCCCGCGCCGGGGCATAGGGGATGCCGAGGAAAAACGCGCAGCCGGGCAGCAGCGTTGGGAGCGTGTTGCTGTTTTTCAGTGCCTCTATTTCTGCCTCGCCCGTGTATTCGAGGTGGTCCACCGAAATGGCTTGGTTTGCCACGCCCACCTGCACCCCGCCCGTGAGGCCGAGTTCGTTGGCGTGGATTTTTGACTTCAAGCCCCACTTCCAGCCAGCCTTCAAAATCAGGTCGGTTTCTTCGGGCGTGAAAAAGCCCTTGTCGCAAAAAACATCGCAGTAATCCGCCAGCCCCTCGCCCGCCACGCGCGGCAGCATTTCGTTGACGATGAGCGAAATGTATTCCCCGCGTCGTGTTCGGTATTCTGCCGGAACGGCGTGCGCTCCCAAGAACGTGGCTTTGACCGGGATGGGCGACTTTTCCTTCAAACGCCGCACCACGCGCAGCATTTTCAACTCGCTTTCGAGCGTGAGGCCGTAGCCGCTTTTCACCTCGATGGCTCCTGTGCCGAAGCCGATGACTTCCTGCAACCGTCCCCATGCGCCCTCAAAAAGTTCGTCTTCGCTGGCGGCCTGCAACTTCCGCGCAGAGTTCAAAATCCCGCCGCCGCGCTCCGCGATTTCCTCGTAGGAAAGCCCCCGAATCCTGTCTACAAACTCCTCTTCCCGCGTGGCGGCAAACACAATGTGCGTGTGCGAGTCGCACCAACTTGGCAGCACGAGCCGCCCGATGGCATCCATCACCTCGTCGGCGCGCTGAGGGCAATCGGCCATGGGGCCAAAAGCCGCAATTCGTTGGTTTTCAATCAGCAGGAAAGCGTCGTGTACGAGCGGCACGGAGGCCATGTCTGCGCCTTTGGCAAGCGGACGGCGGATGGTTTCGGCTTGCACGAGGGTGCGGATGTTGCGGAGGAGGAGGTTGGGCATGGTGAATAGCGGGCAGTAGCAGTAGCAGTAGCAGTTGGCAGGGGCGGTAGGCAGTTGGCAGGGGCGGTAGGCAGGGGTAAAGGCAGGGGCAGGTTTTTTAGGGGGCAAAACTATCTACTTTTGGGCCTCTAAAATTTATCCATGATACGTTCATGTTTCGGACTCGCCGCTTTTGCCTGGCCTACGTTTACTAAACTTTTGAAAGTTTAGCAAACGTGCGCTGCATCAGAGCACACCGCACATCAAGCGTCAACTATTTGAAATGAAAAATATGCTCCGCGCCTTCGCGCTTTTCGCGCTTCTCCTACCTTCATCTTGCAAAAACAAACCGGCTTGCAAATTCAAGCCCGAGCCTATTTTTTCCAAAGACCTGCCCCACATCGTGCAGTACAATTTTGAAAAGGAAGGTTCCCAATCGCTCGAAAGCCTGTTGCTCGACCGGGGCGTTTTGCTCGAAATAGGCCAAGAGGTGTGCGGCGAAACGAAGCAGGAATATCGCTTCACAGTCAAAGGCGATTACGCCGCCCAGCCCGATTCTTTTTGGCTGAAAGAAGCCTCGCGGCAGTTTGTTTTCCTCAGCACTTTTTCACCAAAACAAGCCTCGCTGAAAGATTGGGCCGACATCATCGAGGCTCGCCGCACCGACATGCGCCTCAGCCAGGAGCGCGAAATGCAACCGGGCATTTTTGTGCGCATTGACCGTGTGCTCAGCCCTGAGGAAGCGACGCTATTGGTGGTTTTTTCGCAGAAATGACCGTTGACTATTGACCGTTGACTTTTGGCAAACGAGGATTAGCGGTCAAAGGTCAATTCCGCATTCGCTATTCCAAAGCCTTCCTCAATAGCCCGTTTCGCATCCAGCTCCGCCGCCTCTTTGGCCCCGCCGATGAGATGCACCTTGAGGCCGGCGGCCACGAGCGGCGCGTACAAATCGCGCATCGGCTCTTGGCCTGCGCAGATGACCACGTTCTCCACGTCGAGCACTTGCAGCTGGCCTTTTACGGTGATGTGCAGCCCCGCGTCGTCAATCTTCAGGTAATCCACCTCATTCCGCATCTGCACGTTTCGGCTTTTCAGCGTGAGGCGGTGCGCCCAGCCCGTCGTTTTGCCGAGGCGTTCGCCCACTTTTCCTTTTGAGCGTTGGAGCAGCCATACCTGTCGCGGCGGGTGTTCCGGGTGAGGCTTCATGATGCCCCCGCGCTGCTGATATGCTTCATCAATCCCCCATTCATTTCTATATTCTTCTATCGCGCGCTCCACTCCGCCGGCGGGGCTGGAGGGGGCTGTGAGGAACATCGCCACATCAAACCCAATGCCGCCCGCGCCGATGATGGCCACCGTTTTGCCCACCGCTTTTTTGTGCAGCAAAACATCCAAGTACGACAGCACTTTGGGGTGGCCGATTCCCTCGATTTTTAGCACGCGCGGCACAACGCCTGTGGCGACAACCACTTCCGCAAAGTTGTTTTTCGTCAAAAACTCCGCACTCACCCGCGTGTTCAGGTGCAGCACCACGCCGCGCTTTTCAATCATTTTGCCAAAATAGCGCAGCGTCTCGTGGAATTCTTCTTTGCCCGGAATCCGCTTCGCCATGTTGAACTGACCGCCGATCTCGCCCGAAGCCTCGAACAAATGCACCTCGCGCCCCAATGCCGCCAACTCTGTGGCCGCCGAAAGCCCCGCAGGCCCTGCGCCGATAACCGCGACTTTCTGGTGATGGGTGATTGGAAATGGGGGAATGGCGGAACTAAGGATTTCAGATTCTTTGCAAGCCCGCGGGTTCACCAAGCAACTCGCCGTTTTCCCTTTGAAAATATAGTCGAGGCAGGCTTGGTTGCAAGCGATGCAAGTGTTGATTTCGTCGGCGCGCTGGGTTTGGGCTTTGCGCACAAAATCAGGGTCGGCGAGGAAAGGCCGCGCCATTGAGACCATGTTGGCAAAGCCCTCGCGCAAGATTTCTTCTGCTTTTTCGGGCGTATTGATTCGGTTGGTGGCGATGAGTGGGATACGGAGTTTGCCCATCAGCCGCTCCGTGACCCAAGCGTAGGCGCCGCGCGGCACGAGCGTGGCGATGGTCGGCACCCGCGCCTCGTGCCAACCGATGCCCGTGTTTATCATTGTCGCGCCAGCCGCTTCGATGGCGATGGCGAGTTGTTCCACTTCTTCCCAAGTCGAGCCGTCGTCCACGAGGTCGAGCATCGAGACGCGGAAGATGACGATGAAATCTGCGCCGGCTTTTTCCCGCACTTTCTGCATGATTTGGAGGGGGAAACGGATGCGATTTTCAAAACTCCCGCCCCAATCGTCGCGCCGGTGGTTGGTGCGCGGGGCGATGAACTGGTTTATCAAATACCCTTCGCTGCCCATTATTTCCACCCCGTCGTATCCCGCTTCGCGGGCAAGCGCGGCGGCGTTGGCGAAGTCGTCAATGGTGGCGCGGACGAGGCGGCGGCTCATTTGCCAAGGAGTGAACGGCGAGATGGGGGCTTTCAACGGCGAAGGCGCCACCAGCAAAGGGTGCATGGAGTAGCGGCCTGCATGGAGGATTTGCATACAGATTTTGCCGCCTTCGGCATGGACGGCGGCGGTCACGTTTCGGTGCTTGGCCACTTCGCTGCGCGTGGTCATTTTTGCGCCGAACGGCGCCAGCCAGCCTTGCCGGTTTGGCGCGATGCCCCCCGTGACCATTAGCCCCACGCCGCCCCGGGCACGCGCAGCAAAGTATTCGGCCAAGGCCCGTAGATCGTCTTTTTTCTCCTCCAAACCGGTGTGCATGGAACCCATCAGCACCCGGTTGGGGAGCGTGGTGAACCCCAAATCGAGCGGGGCGAAAAGATGGGGGTAGAGCATGGGTGAGAAGGTGAGAGTCGTGAGAGCCGTGAGAGTCGTGAGAGAAGTGGACAAAAAAAGGCGAAACGACCGCACGTTTTGTGGGTTGCTTCGCCTTTGTATGTAGCGGAAAAACGCTCGGTTTCAATGCCTTAAAGTGAAACTGGCCTATTTCCAATCGTCGTCAATGTCGTCCTCGTCTTTTGCCTTTGGTTCGGGCTTTTCGTCGTCGTCCTTGTCGTCGTCATTTGCCTGGCTTTCGGGCTTTTCGCCACCGTCCATTCCTTTGTCGTCTTTGGCCTTGAACTTGGGCTTTTCGTTGTCGTCGTCATTGCGGTCGTCGGGGTCATTGTCGCGGCGGTCGTCATCGTCGTCCATGTCGCGGTTCTGCGCTTCCCACTCGGCCTGACGACGGTCGAATTCTTCGTAGTCAAATTCGGGCATGAGTTCTGTTTTGACGTGGTTTACCACATCGTTCAGCGAAGCCACAAAGCGGTTGAAATCCTCTTTGTAAAGGAAGAGTTTGTGGCGTTTGTAGCCAAAGCCATCTTCGCGGCGCGTGCTCTCCGTGATGGTGATGAAGTAATCGTCTCCGCGCGTTTTTTTCACGTCGAAGAAATAAGTGCGGCGTTTCCCTGCGCGTACGCGCTTTGAAAAAACGCTTTCGTCTTCAAAACGCTCGCCACCGCCACCGCCGAAGCCGCCGCGGTCTCGGAAGCCGCCACGGTCTCCGCCGCCACCGTACCCGCCGCCGCCGCCGCTGCGTTCGCGGAAGCCGCCACGGTCGCCGCCGCCGTACCCGCCGCCGCCGCTGCGTTCGCGGAAGCCGCCACGGTCGCCACCGCCGCCGCCGTACCCGCCGCCGCTGCGTTCGCGGAAGCCGCCTCGGTCGCCATTGCCGCCACGGTCGCGGTCGTTGCTGTCCCGATTGTCATTGTCTCTCCGTTGAAAATTCCCGTATTCCACCTGTCAGAAAGTTTAGTGAAAAAAATTTTTTTGTTAAAAAGTGCGCCCTCCGCCGCGCTACGCGCTATGGCGGGGAAGCAGCAAAGGTAGATTTTAGGCTGAAACAAGTGCGTCGTTTTAAAAAAATTTGTCGGCAAAGGATTTCGCCGCCTTAGGGCCGTTGCGTTGGTATTCGGTTCCTGCGCTTCCAGCCTTCTCGATCGGCACTAAATAATGCACTTTCGCTTCCCCAATCGCCCAACTGTGCCCGTCACCTCAAGGGCCTTTGGTTTTGCTGTACTACCTTTGCCCGCCGGTTTTTTCTCCCAATTCCCCAATCACCAGTAAACCGCTCCCCTAACTTATCCTATGCCTTGGGATTATTACGAAAACCACCACGCGGCACGGGTGCTCGTGCTGTCGCTCAAAGCGGGCGGAACGGGCCTGAGCCTGACGGCTGCCTCCAACGTGGCCCACTACGACCTGTGGTGGAACCCCGCTGTGGAGGCCCAAGCCACCGACCGCGCTTTCCGCATCGGGCAAAATCAAAACGTACAGGTACACCGCTTTATCACGCAGGGTACTTTTGAGGAAAAAATTGACCTTATGCTGCAAAAGAAAAAGGAACTCTCCAACCTCGCGGTGACTGCCGGGGAGAAATGGGTGGGCGATCTGTCGGACACGGAGTTGCGGGAGTTGGTCCGATTGGCCGATTGATTCAATCGGGCTTAATCGCAAAAATCGAATCAATCCACTATATGCTCCTTCAAGGAATCCTGCTCGGCCTTTCGCTCAGTTTTTTGGTCGGCCCTTTGTTGTTCGCCATTGTAGAGGCCGGCATTGGGCAGGGCTTTCGTGCGGGCGTGGCGGTGGCGGCGGGGATATGGGCAAGCGATGTGCTGTATGTGCTGGCCGCGCTGTATGGGGTGGAGGCGATGGAGGCTTTGGTGGCTTTGCCGCATTTCAAAATGTGGGCGGGGCTGGTGGGCGGGGGGATGCTGGTGGGGTTTGGGCTGGGGAGTTTTTGGAAGGCGCGGGCGCAGAGCACGAACCAACTTTCCGAAAGTTCAAAACTTTCGGAAAGTTTTGCAACCAAAACCTACCTCTCGTGGTGGCTGCGCGGGTTTTTGGTCAATACCGTGAACCCCGGCACCGTGTTTTTTTGGCTCGGAATCGTCAGTGCGGTAGTAGTGCCGAGCGGCTGGAGCCGAAGCCAGATGCTAGTCTTTTTTGGTGGGATGCTCGCTGCGCTGGTCGTCACCGATACGGTGAAAGCATGGGCGGCGAAACGCTTGCGGCGATTCCTCACGCCTGCGCACACCCGCCAACTCCAACGCATCTTGGGAGCGCTGCTGGTGATTTTTGGCGCAGCGTTGTTCTTTCGAGCCATCATTTTTTGACGATTATGGTCTGCTTTGGGCAAAGCGGGCGAAATTCGTCCCCGGCTTTCGGGGAAGTCTTGAAATTTGCCCTGCTCACATCACACAACTATAAAAATTAACCATGCGCGTACTCTTTTCCCTTTTCCTGACGGTGCTTTGCACCACACTCTGGGGCCAAAAAGCCCCCAACCATTTCCAGCCCATTTCGCCCGATGCCGTGGCCTTGCCCCAAACGGCGCAGCGCGAGTTTGAGCCGCTGCAATATTCGGCGTTCACGCTCGACTACGAGGCCATCGTGGCGCAATTGCGCGATGCGCCGCGCGAGTTTTCGGCAGAAGCCAAGTCACGCTTATGCGTGATTGCCCTGCCGATTGCCGACGGCTCGATGGAAGAATTTGCGATGCTGAAAACCAGCCCGATGGCTCCTGCGCTGGAGGCGCAGCACCCAGAAATCTTGACCCTCGCGGGAGCATCGCTCCACACACCCGGAATGCAAATCCGCATCACGGTATCGCCTTACTGGGGTTTGCGGGCCATGATCGTCCGTGCGGACAAGGGCGTGGAGTATGTCCAGCCGGTGGCTTTGGGCCAGAATCAATACTACATGGCCTACGACCCCATCCACGAGCCGCGCCATCCGATGGCTGGCGTGTTGCCAACGAAGTACGAGGCACCGCTCGATTTTTCAAATTTGAAAGGAGAAACAACGCCGCGCTTCTCGCCCGGCGAGCCAAAGCCAGAGGATGGCGAGTTGTTGGAGAATGCCGTGACATTGAAGATCTACAAGTTTGCTGTCGCATGCACGGGCGAGTTCTCGCAAGACAACGGCGGCACGAAAGACGCGGTTTTTGCAAAAGTGACCGAGTTCACGAACATGCTCAACGCCATCTATGAGCGCGACGTGAACATCCGCTTGGAACTGATCCCGGAATCTTACGACATCATTTTCCTCGACCCTAATACCGATCCGTATACGGGAACCACTGTTGGCGAGTGGATGAGCCAGAATTCCAGCGCCATGTTCAATGTGCTCGGCTCTACCGACAAATACGACGTGGGGCACGTTTTTGCCCGCTATATTGACGGTATGGCAATCGGCGTGGCGGGCGGCGTTTGCTGCACCCAGTCGAAAGGCCGTGGCTGTTCTGCTTGGCACGGCCCACCCTACGGCAGCGAATTTTTTGCCATCGTGGGTCAAGAAATCGGTCACATGTGGCTCTCGGGACACACCTTCAATCAGTGCTCGCCAGAAAGTCAATTTACCTACGAATCAGCCTGCGAGCCGGGCAGCGGCAGCACCATCATGTCTTACAATGGAGCTTGTGGGGGCAACAATGTTGGCGGCGGCGGCACTGCGCTCTACTATCACGCTTGCTCCATTGCCGAAATCCGCAATTTTGTGGAAAACCTAGAGGGTGCTACTTGCGGCACGAATTTGATAAACGGCAACAACGACCCCATCATCACAACGCCTTACCCTGACAATCTCTTCATCCCCATCAGCACCCCTTTTGAACTGACCGGCTCGGCAGTGGATCCCGATGGCGATTCGCCTTTGACTTACAGCTGGGACGAAATGGACCTCGGCCCCACCACCGCACTCGGCAGCCCCGTGGGCAATTCCCCGGCTTTCCGTTGGTTCACGCCTACCACCGACCCCGCGCGCACATTCCCGCGCATCCAGACGGTGATGACCAACTCCAGTACCATCACTGAAGTGCTGCCGACCTACAACCGCGACTACAATTTCGTGCTGGTGGCGCGCGACAATAAGCCCGGCGGCGGCGGCGTGGGAATGGACACCGTTTCGCTCCGCTCCACGACCACGGCAGGGCCGTTCCTGCTGAGTTATCCAAATCTGGCAACGACCATCTGGAAAGTCGGCGAATACCAAACTGTGACCTGGGATGTGGCCGGCACCGCCAACTCTTTGGTCAACTGCAAAAAAGTGAACATCCGCCTCAGCACCAACGGCGGCCTCACCAACACGGTCACCTTGGCCACAGGCGTGGCAAACAACGGGAAGGCTTGCATCCAAGTGCCGAACAACGCCACCAACACTGCCCGCATCCGCGTGGAAGCGGCGGACAATGTGTTCTTCGACATCTCCAACGCCAGTTTCAAAATCGAACAGCCGAGCGCAGCGAGTTTCTCGCTTTGCGCCGCTACGTTGAACGCATTTGCTTGTTTGCCTGCGCAGTTCAGCACTCAAATCAGCACCAGCGCATTGGCGGGCTTTGCAAGCCCCGTCACCCTTTCTGCCACCGGCCTGCCCAATGGGGCCACGGCCACGTTCAGCCCCAACCCCGTGCCGGCGGGCGGTGCTTCCACCCTCAGCATTTCCTTCCCTGTCGGCTCGCCCGAAGCGACGTTCGATGTAACGGTGCTGGGTACTGCGGGCGCAGCCACCTCCTCGTCGGTTATCACGCTGACCACCGTCAGCAACGATTTTTCGGCCTTTGCCCCCACCGCTCCCGCCAACGGCGCATCGGGCGTGAATACGCAGCCATTGCTCCAATGGAGCGCGTCCGCCGATGCCACGGCTTACGCGGTAGAGTTGGCCACCAGCCCATCGTTCGCGCCCAACACCCTAGTGGCTTCGCAATCAAGCACGACTTTCAACAGCTTCCAAGTCACCTCCGCGCTGACCGAGGGCGGCGTTTACTATTGGCGCGTTCGCGCAAAAAATGATTGTGGCGAAGGGGCTTGGTCGGCCACGCAGGTGTTTGTGGTAAGTGTGCTGAATTGCTCCCAACTTGCCGCCAACGATCTGCCCAAAAGTATTTCGGCCAATGGCACGCCCACCGTCGAATCAAAAATCACGCTGCTCGCTGGCGGGCAAATCAGCGACCTGAACGTGAAGAAAGTGCAGGGTTCCCACGAGTATTTCAAAGATTTGGAAGTACACCTCATCAGCCCGATAGGCACCGACGTGCTGCTCTGGAAAGACCGTTGCTCTTCGTCCAGCGGCAATTTCAACATCGGTTTTGACGACGGCGCGGGCGCATTTTTCTCCTGCCCGCCACCCAACAACAACGCCGTTTTCAAGTCCACCGGCTTGCTCTCCACGTTCAATGGCGAAAACGCGGCGGGCGTATGGACGCTCCGGGTGAAAGACAACTCGGTCAGTTCGGGCGGCTCGCTGGCGGCGTTTGAACTCCAAATCTGCTCCAACGAAGCCACCAACCCACCCTTGATTACGGTGAACAATGTGCTGCACCCATCATCGGGCAACAACGTGGTGGTCGGCAACGATTACTTGAAAGCCGAGGACTCCAACAACAGCCCGGCCCAACTGACCTTCACGCTCGTCACCGTGCCGCAAAAAGGCTTGCTGAAAAACAACGGCAACGATTTGCAGATTGGCAGCCAATTCACGCAAGCCGACCTTGACAACGGGTTCATCCGCTACTACGACTATGGCCTGAACGCGGGCGCCGATGAATTCCAGTTTGTGGTTTCGGATGGAGAGGGCGGCATGGATACGGGCACTTTCGACATTTCGCCGATAGTGGGCACCAATGGCGCGATTGGCGGCGGCCTGGCTTTCGATCTTTCGCCCAACCCTGCTGATGCGGTGCTGCGCCTTTCGCTCTCCGAGCCGCTCGCTTCTGATGCGCTTGTTTTGATGTTCAACGCCGCCGGGCAGCGCGTCCGTTCTTGGACTTTGGGTGCAGGCAATGCGTCGCTGACGCTCCAAATTGCGGATTTGCCCGATGGGGTCTATGCCGTTTCCATCGAAAATGAAGTGGTGAGGGGCGTGAGGAAGGTGGTGCTGCGGTAGGAGCGAGACCAGAAGTGACACTTTTTTTCTTGCGCAAAAAATTGCCGGGGCAGCTTTGAGCCGCCCCGGCAATTTTCTATACAGGCTCAATGTTTTTTTGAAAAAACTAAGAAACTAAGAGACACTGAGTATTGCACCTCCAAAACCCTTCTTAGCCTTAGTGTTTTCAAAAACATCTCGGTGGTAAAATCATCCAGACTACTGGACATTTTTCACACGACGGCACAACGCCACGACGAATATGATTTGAAAGCGTTGAATTTCGTGTCGTTGTGCCGTCGTGCCGTTGCGTGAAACAAAAATGTCCAGTAGTGTGAAAATCATCACCACACGTTCCCTGGATAAGCCCTCTGCAA
>JBJXFT010000060.1:0-7417 GCA_046155725.1 Saprospiraceae bacterium | reverse complement strand
CAGGTGAACCTCATCGGAGGGCAGAACAACGCGGGCAAGACCACCCTGCTGGAGGCGATCTATTTAGCCAACAACCCGCAGTCAAGATCCATTATCTTCCTGAAACAAAACCTGCGCAACGAAGCTGCCGATTGGGAACACCCTGAGAATGCGTGGAGCAGTTTGTTTCATCAGTTCAAAAAAGATGCAGAGATCAGGCTTTTTGTCGAGACTGAGGATGTGCTATTTGGAGCGCGTTTTACCTGCATAGAGTCTTATGAAAAGCAAAAGCAAGTTTCCCTTTTTGATGAAATAGAGGATTTGGTGAAAATCAAAGATGTCTTAGCGATGGAGAGCCGGGTCACTCGGTCGTCCATCATTTCTCATCACTACTCGCAGCACCACAAAGGGCCGGAATCTTTGATGCGGTTGGATGCCAATCTGGAAAGTAAAAATTTTGGAATCGCGGGAAGCCTTCCAGCCCCCCTTTTATATCCCAATTTTGTGCCGGCAGGCTTCAAATCGAATCCAGCCACTTTGGCCGAAAACTTTGAGCGGCTCCGTTTTCAAGGGCGAGACAAAGTCGTTTTGAAGGGGCTTCAACTGATTGAACCCTCCATTCAGCAGGTCGAAGTCTTCCATTTCGGAGAAAAAAGGATACACCTCAAAAGGGAAGGGGAGGATTTCATGCCGATCACTTTGTTTGGCGATGGCCTAAATAAAGTGGCCGACATCATTGTTCGCATCGCAAGCAACTCGAACTCAATCCTCTTGATTGACGAGATAGAAAACGGTGTCCACTACGCCCACCACCACGATTTGTGGAAGTTCGTTTTCAAGTTAGCCACTCAATTTGGGGTACAGATTTTTGCCGCCTCCCACAGCTACGAAATGATCCGGGCCTTCAACCAGATGGCCAGCGCCGAAAACTTGGGGCCAAGCGCGATGTACTTCGAGATGTACCGAAGCCTGCGCAGTGGAGAGATCGTTGGGAAAGGATTTGCCCCCGACCTGCTCGCCTATGCCATTGCCAACAACCAATCGTTCAGAGGCGAATAACCCAAGGCTATGACACGAAAACTCTACATCGTTGAAAGCCCGAACGACGCGGCTTTTGTCCGGCTCTTGCTCCGCCACCTCAGCGTAGCGGACGCGGATGCACAGACCATTGATGCTACGGAGGTCGAGCACCTTCATAATTTTACAGGAACAGACGGAAAAGAAAAACGTGGTAAGGATTCTCTTCCGGAGAAGTTGAAAATGCTTGAGCGAGACTTGGGGAAAAATTACCCCCAGATCGAGCACATCGGGATCATATTGGACTTGGATACTCCGACGCTCAATACCGATGGTGGCAAAGAACGCAGCCTTGATCTCATCAACAGAGCGATCAAATCTGCTTTTGGATATGACCCTGCTTTCACAGAAGTCGGTCAAAACCACGATGCAACCGTTCTGGTGGATCATCAAAATGTGTCCCTTCGGTTTTCTTGCTACCTCATGCTAGAAGGCACCAGGTTTGTCCATCTGGACGAGGTACTGAAAGCCATCGCTAAGCAGCCCTGCCCAACAGCCGATTGCCTGGCCGATATGAACACCTGCGTCGTAGTCAAAACGGGCGAGCCGATGAAGGATTTTGACAAGCAGTGGGTGAACCACTACGTCCGGTGTTTTGCCAGCAAAAAGCAGATCAAAAACGCTGAGCGGCGGCTCCACGAAGTCATTTCTGAGCAAGGGGCAGACCTCTTCGATCTGAATGCTCTACTGATTGATGGACTCAAAAATTACTTGACCGGAGCTACAAGACAAGTCTCAGGCACTTGACATTCTATAAAGACTTCCCAAATTTTTTCTCACCCTCCCCGTTCCATCATCGCAAGCGAATGCGCTACATTTGCATAAAAGTCTATCGAGGCATGAAAAGAATAAAACTTTACGTCGAAGGCGCAACGGATGCGCGCATCGTTGAAAAATTGCTTCGGGCGGCAGGGCTTCCTCTTGACAAGGTAGAGATCGTCCCTTTGCGTGGCAAGAAAGATGTTTTGGATAAGGCCAGAAAGGCAATCACTCAAGACGAAAATGAGGTAGTGGCTGTGTTGGTTGACAGCGATGAAACTTTTGTACCCGATGCTCTGGAAGAAGTCAGAAGGGATTTGGGAGACAAGCAGATCGAGGTGTTTTTTGCTATACCAGAAATTGAGGCCTGGTTGTTTGCAGATGATGTGCTTGCCCAAAAATTTGCTCGAAATGAGAGCGCGAAGAAAGCCCTTCAAAGTATCGCATCCCCCGAAGACATCCTTGCACCCAAAGAATTCGCCAACTATATTTTTGGCGGCATCCAACGCCTTATCCACTCGGAAGAAGAAATCAATGTCTCAAGGGCAGCTTCTCGCTCGCCATCCTTGAAGTATTTTCTGACAAGGATGGCCGAATTGCTCGAGGTGGGAGATCTCTTTTTGCAGGATGCCATTTCTTACAACCTCAACTTGCAATTGATCAGTAACCTGCTGAAGGAAACCCTGAACGCCGATACAATTCTTTACCGAACAGCCGACGGCAGTCAGTATACTGCACAAGAGATGGAGCGCAGTATTGCAGAAGGCCTGCCGGTTGGCAGGGAATATGCATCTGATTTGCTCCGTGTGGCACGGGATTTTTTGAAACGAAAAGCCAATCGAGCCTGAATGATCCTTTTTGTACCCGCTTATGATTCGCAGACACGCGGCAACCTTTCCATTGCACTCGCCATCGCCGATAACTCTTGTCAATTCTTTTTTCAAGATGACGCACTTGGGGAGAAATTAAAAAACAGGCTTCGTCGCAGCCCTGCGCCATTGTTTGTTATGAGCCATGGCACAGCCAATTGCTTCTTCGAGCAAAATGGCAAGCCTGCCCTGCTCCCTGACGAGGTACACTTGCTTGCCAATCTTCCCGTCTTCGTATTTGCCTGTTACACTTCCAACGAGTTTGGCAAATCGGCAGCCCAAGAAAAAGCGATTTACTGGGGTTATACTGGTGCGATACAGTCTGTTGACTTGTCAGACACAGTATCCGTTCTTTTTAGACCTATTTTCAAGACTATCCTATACAATTTTCCCCATCATCACGAGGCTTCCGCAATACAGACTTTTTTGCTCCATTTGAAAAGTGCCTGTGACCAAGTTGCTGAAGCCTTGGATCTGCTTGATGAATTAGACGATCCTTTAGGCGCATATGCCTGCGGGCGAGATATTTGGAGCAAACTTCGGATCCACCACCCAGATTTGACAGACCCGATATTTCACCCTGAATCTCCATTGGGTGATTTGTTTGAGTGGAGATAGCACACACTTACGCTTCCTTGATAAGAAACACGCTACATTTGCCCACTTTTTTGACAAAAACTATACAAATGGCCTCGTCAATATTCGACCTAAAAATGCTCAAGGCGTTTTACGCCAACCTCCCCGCCCGCGTGGATGCCGCCAAAGCCAAACTCAACCGCCCCCTCACCCTTTCCGAAAAAATCCTTTTCGCCCACCTGCACCCTGACAACCCGATGGCCGACTACCAGCGCGGCGGCGATTATGTGTTTTTCGAAGTGGACCGCGTAGCCATGCAAGATGCTACGGCCCAAATGGCACTCCTTCAATTTATGACATGCGGGCGCAAAAAAGTGGCCGTGCCCAGCACCGTTCACTGCGACCACCTCATCACCGCCGAAGTGGGCGCAGTAAAGGACATGGCCGTGGCCTTGGACAAAAACAAGGAGGTTTTTGACTTCCTTAGCACCGTCTCGCAGAAATACGGCATCGGGTTCTGGAAGCCCGGAGCGGGCATCATCCACCAAATCGTGCTCGAAAACTACGCCTTCCCCGGCGGCATGATGATCGGCACCGACTCCCACACCGTCAACGCGGGCGGCCTCGGTATGGTCGCCATCGGCGTAGGCGGAGCCGATGCAGTGGACGCGATGAGCGGCATGGCCTGGGAACTCCAAATGCCAAAACTCATCGGCGTGAAACTCACCGGCAAACTGCGCGGCTGGACCTCGCCCAAAGACGTAATCCTCAAAGTCTCCGGCATCCTTACTGTGAAAGGCGGCACGGGCGCGATAGTGGAATATTTCGGTCCCGGCGCACAAAGCATCAGCTGCACCGGTAAAGGCACCATCTGCAACATGGGCGCAGAAATCGGCGCGACCACCTCCACATTTGGCTATGACAAAAGCATGGCGCGCTACCTCAAAGCCACTGGCCGCAGCAAAGTAGCCTCGATGTGCAACAAGGTGGCCGACTACCTCACGGGCGATGCCGAGTGCTACGCCAACCCGGAAAAATACTTCGATCAGGTAATTGAAATTGATTTGAGCAAACTCGAGCCGCACATCAACGGACCGTTCACGCCCGACCTCGCATGGCCGCTCTCGAAGTTCGCTGCCGCCGTCAAAAAGAACAAATACCCCGCAAGGCTCGAAGTCGGCCTCATCGGTTCTTGCACCAATTCGAGTTACGAAGACCTCACCCGCGCAGCCTCCATTGCGCGTCAGGCGCATGAAAAGGGCATCGAAGTCCGAGCAGAATTCACCATCACGCCCGGCTCAGAGCAAATCCGTTTCACCGCCGAGCGCGACGGCATTTTGGCCGACTTTGAAAAAATCGGCGGCATGGTGCTCGCCAATGCTTGCGGCCCTTGCATCGGCCAATGGGCGCGGCACATTGACAACGAGAACCGCCCGAATTCCATCATGACTTCGTACAACCGAAACTTTTCCAAGCGCAACGACGGCAACCCAAACACCCACGCTTTTGTGGCTTCGCCAGAAATCGTGACGGCGTTCGCCATTGCGGGCGACCTGACGTTCAACCCAAAACGAAGCATCTTGATAAATAAAAAAGGCGAAGCCGTAAGGCTCGACCCGCCGAAAGGCATCGAGTTGCCGAAAGCAGGATTCGCCGTGGAAGACGCGGGCTACATCGCTCCGGCCAAAGCCGCCATCAAAATCGCCGTCGCCAAAGACAGCCAACGCCTCCAGTTGCTCAAGCCGTTCAAGCCCATCGAGAATGCGGAACTGAGCGGTATGCGCGTCCTTATCAAAGCCAAAGGCAAGTGTACCACCGACCACATTTCGATGGCCGGCCCTTGGCTGAAGTTTCGCGGCCACTTGGAAAACATTTCCAACAACTGCTACATCGGAGCCGAAAACGCCTTCACCGGCGAACGCAACAAAGTGCTGAACACGGAGAACGGCCAGTTCATGGAAGTCCCCGCTTCGGCGCGGCATTACCAGAAAAAAGGCATCAGCACCATCATCTTCGGCGAGGAAAACCTCGGCGAAGGCAGCAGCCGCGAGCACGCCGCCATGGAGCCGCGCTACCTCGGCGTACGCGCCGTGGTGGTCAAATCCTTCGCCCGCATCCACCAGACCAACCTGAAAAAACAGGGGATGCTGGCGCTCACGTTCGCCGACACTGCAGACTACGACAAGGTGCGGCAGGACGACCAAGTGAGCATCCTCGGGTTCGACAAATTCGCCCCCGGCAAGCCGCTCCAAATCGTGCTTTCGCATTCAGACGGCACGACCGACAAGTTCGACGTGAACCACACCTACAACGAGGCACAGATCGAGTGGGTGCAGGCAGGGAGCGCGCTGAACAAGATTCGGAAGGATTTTGGGGTGAAGTAGGAAACACGCCTGCCTGCCCTCCGGGAGGCGGGCGTGACGGCAGTCAGGGGTTTCGCGGATGGGGCTGATTTTCGCGGAGAGAAAAATGGTCGTAAGTATTTACGACAAAAAAGTATCCAAAGTGACAAAGTAGCCTAATGCAGCCCCGGATATCTTTGCCCAATGATGCGCGCTCCGTCGGAAAACTTGCAACTCGCCAACTTGCAACTTGACAACTTGAAACACTTTCCCTCCGACTACTGCTCCCTCGTGCGCGACACCTTCCGCACCCACGGCGACCCCGACATTGCGTTGGGCCAAATGGCCTATATGCGCCACCAGTTCGAGTATTTTGGACTGAAAATGCCCGCTTGGACATCGCTCACCAAAGCCATCCATGCGCAAAACGGAATCCCAGAAGGCGAAGATTTGAAAGCCCTCGTGCGCCTCTGTTTTGAAGACGAGCATCGGGAAATGCACTACTTTGCGCTCGAAACCCTGCAAAAAACCTTGAAAAAGCAGCCGCCCGAATGCATCGAATTTTTGGAAGAGCTCATTTGCACCCGCTCGTGGTGGGACACGGTGGATTGGCTGAACAAACTCGTGGGCCTGCATTTTCGCCGCTACCCAGAGTTGGCCCGGCCCGTCACCGAGCGGTGGATGGCTTCTGAAAATATTTGGCTGCAGCGCGTGTGCCTCATTTTCCAACTGACGTACAAGGAGAAAACCGACTCGGGCCTGCTCTTCGATTATGTGCAACGGCTGGCTGGCTCAAAGGAGTTTTTTATTCAAAAAGCATCGGGCTGGGCACTGCGCCAATACGCGAAGACCAACCCCGAAGCGGTAGTGAAATTTGTGGAGAACACACGCCTTGCGCCATTGACGCGGCGAGAGGCCTTGAAAAACGTGGGAGTAAATGATGAAGTTACGGAAACTAAACGTCCCTTCAACCCATGACTTTAGTCATGCAGGGCTTTCCTATAAAAAGCCCTGTCTAAAGAAGCGAGTGATAAACGCCTCAAAAATAAGTTGTTCGTTTCCACCATTACAAACCTGTCATCCCGACGATAGGAGGGATGACAGATTTGTGATGGGTGGAAGCAAGTTCATTTTTCGATACGTTGCCATCCAACAGCGGGGGGGCTGACTTATTCTTGGTCAGTTCTGGTTTTATAGGAAAGCCCTGTTTAGTCATGGGGTACCGCCCAGCGTGTGGAGACAAGTAACGGACTTGGGGAATTCGCAAACACAACGCCCCGCCGAGCGAAAGCTCGGCGGGGCGTTGTGGTCTGTGGTGAAAAAATTTGGTTAAGCGGTTGCCGGGGTCCTGAGCGCGTAGATTTTTCGGCCAGCATAGATCGCGGCAAGAACCAGTGTGTACGTGAAAGTTGCTGTCATGGCTAAAGTATTGTCGGTTTTATGATTATCAAAGAAAGGTTTTTGGAGCGTCGCTAAAAGACCGTTGACTAACGCAAAGTCTTGCCCATACGCTGCCACGGTTTTAAATTTTTTGAAAAAAAATTTCACCGGCCTCTTTCTCAAGGTTTTAAAACCAAAAATTGCCTGTGAAAAGGTTCGGTTCGCAGAATCTACGAAAATTTTCGTAGAAAAATTTGCAACTACGAAACAGTTCGTAGAATCTTTGCGTTCAAGTTTTTCAAACCCAATCACCAATCACCAATCGCCAATCGCCAATCGCCAATCGCCAATCGCCAATCGCCAATCGCCAATCGCCAATCGCCAATCGCCAATCGCCAATCGCCAATCGCCAATCGCCAATCGCCAATCGCCAAT
>JBJXFT010000218.1:0-16287 GCA_046155725.1 Saprospiraceae bacterium | reverse complement strand
AAAAAATCTGTCAGGTTGATGTAAATCTTGTTCCACTCTTCGGTTTCGTTGAAAAGGTAAACCGCTTGCGCGATTTCTGAGGAGCCGCCAGTGGAGCCTAAAAGATTGAGCGTGAATGGTATATTGTTGACGTAGTGCATTTCCAGCCACACTTCTTGCGCGCCGGTGGCAGGCAGCGAAGTTCTTTCAGACGCAATTGCGATGAGCGGGTGCGCCGAGTCCACCTCCATTTGCAGCGACTTGCCTGCAAACGCGCCATCCTCTGTCAGCACATAAGTCGTGGCGGTGTCAATGTCCAAATTTGCAAATTGGAGCGTGTTGGCTCCGTCGAAATCGCCTGTGTTTTCCCACACAATCGTGGCCGTAGGGTCGTAGGCCGTGCTCGGCTGAATCGTCGTGATGCCGGGCGGCGTCAGGTTCGCCGTCACTTCGTAGCGGGTCATAAATGGGTAGATGTTCGGAGTGTTGGCGATGCCGTTTTCTTTCACGCCGGGAAACAAAATCACCTCGCTTTGGCCTTCGGCGAGCACCGGAATGGTCGCCGGAAGCGTGTAAGCGCCGAGAAATTCGCCATTCACATAGAGCCAGCCATCGGTGATGTTTTGCCAAGCCGCGCCGCCATTTTCATTGACGACAAAAGGCTCGAGGCGCAAATAGGCGGGGATTTGCTCAGGCTTGTCGCAGCCGGGCGCGATGAGCGCGGCCAGAAAAAGGAGGTTAAAAATCTGTTTTTTCATGCGTTTAGTTGTCTGAACGGCTTTTTCACTTCGCCCGCATATACACTTCCATCGTCACGCCTTTGAAATTGAATGACTTGCGCAACTGATTTTCCAAAAACTGAATGTACGAATCGCGCACGTAGTTGGGGTTGTTGACAAAAAAAGCGAACGCCGGAAATGGCGTCGGCAATTGGGTGACGTACTTGAATTTCGGGTAGCGGCTGTGCACCGAGGGCGGCGGCGTGGCTTCGATGATGGTCATCATCACCTCGTTCAGTTCAGAAGTTTTGATGCGGCGCGTGCGGTTTTCGTACACTTCCATCGCGGCTTCCACCGCCTGAAAAATGCGCTGTTTTTCGGTGGCAGAAATAAAAATGACGGCCACATCGTCGAACGGCGCCAACTTGTTTTTGATAGCCGCCTCGTAGTCGCGGGCCGTGTTCGTCTCCTTGTCCACCAAGTCCCATTTGTTCACGAGGATGACCACGCCCTTGTGCCTTTTTTGCGCAAGCCGCAGAATATTAATGTCTTGTGCCTCCAAACCCTGCGTCGCGTCGAGCACGAGCATACACACGTCGGCCTCTTCCACCGCCCGGATGGCGCGCATGACTGAATAAAATTCGAGATCTTCCGCCACCTTGTTCTTTCTGCGAATGCCCGCCGTGTCAATGAGGATTATCTCTTTGCCAAATTTGTTGTAAGTCGAGTGAATCGGGTCGCGGGTGGTGCCAGCGATGGGTGTCACGATGTTGCGCTCCTCGCCCAAAAGGGCATTTGTCAGCGACGATTTGCCGACATTGGGACGACCGACGATGGCGAACTTCGGCAAATCGGTTTCGAGTTCGGGTTTGTTCTCGATATGCTCCACCACCGCGTCGAGCAAATCGCCCGTGCCACTTCCGCTGATGGAGGCGATGAAAAAAGTGTTGTCGAAGCCCAGCCCCCAAAACTCGTTGGCTTCCAGCATTTTGCTGTGATTGTCCACCTTGTTCACCACGAGAAAAACGGGCTTGTCGCCGCGCCGCAAATCTCTGGCAATCTGCTCGTCGAGGTCGGTGATGCCCGTTTGCGCGTCCACCATAAAGATGATGGCGGCGGATTCTTCGACGGCAACTTTCACCTGACTGCGTATGGCCGACTCGAACACGTTGTCGGAGCCGTGCACAAAACCGCCCGTGTCCACCACCGTGAAACGCTTGCCGTTCCACTCGCAAAAGCCGTATTTGCGGTCGCGCGTCACCCCCGAAAAGTCGTCGGTGATAGCGTCGCGATTCTCCACGAGACGGTTGTAGAGTGTTGATTTACCAACATTTGGACGGCCTATGATGGCTACTATATTTCCCATTTTTGTCTATTTTCGCCTTGAAGAATGGCGCGGCAAAGGTAGTTAATTTGGCCGTTGGACTGTTAGATTTTGGTCTTTGGACTTTGCAAGCGAGGCTTTTTTTGAAAACTAAATTTTTGAAAACCAACTGTTTCGCTCTCCACAATGCCCAAAATCCATCGCTTGGTTTTCAGCCTCCAAAGTCAATCGCTTCAACGCCCACAGCACCAAACGTCCATTATTCCGAACACTCACCCAACTCAAAGCCTATTATGAGCAAAATAATCTACCGTGACCCAAGCGTCACGATTTTTCAAAGCGAATTGTACAAGACGAATTCGACCGTCGTGAAAACCGAAGATACCATCTTGGTCGTTGACCCGGCCTTGATGCCCAAAGAGGTGAAGAGGATTCGGGAAGAAGTGGACGAAATTCGCGGCGAACGGCCTGTGTTCCTCATTTTCACCCACTCCGATTTTGACCATATCATTGGCTACAAGGCATTTGAGGCCGAAAAGGTTTTCATGTCAAAAGCGATGGCGGAAAATCCCCGCAAAGAGGAAATGCTGGAGCAGGCGCTCGACTTCGACGAAAAATTCTACATCAAGCGCCCCTACCCCGTCGTCTATCCAGAAGGCAATTTTCTCGTTTATCGCGACGGGGTGCAATTCCGCCACGGGCAAACGAAAATGACTTTCTACCTCACGCCCGGCCACACAGAGGACAGCATGATGGTGGTCGTGTGGCAATTAGGGCTTTGCATCGCGGGCGACTATCTCAGTAATATCGAATTTCCCTTCATCACGCACAGCAGCGTGGAATATGAAAAAACACTCGAAAAACTGCCTTACATCCACGACCGCAACTGGTTTACCCGCCTCATACCCGGCCACGGTGACCCAGCGCTCAGCATCAACGACTGGCTACAGCGCCGCACCGAAAGCCTCGCCTACATCTATGCCCTCCGCGAAAGCATCGCCACCGGTGTCCCTTTCGACGAAAGTTCACTCTGGTCGCGCTACCACTACCCCCGCACTCAGCAGCAGTGCCACGCCGACAATGTGGCGCTGATGACCCGCGAATACGAACAGGGGCTTTGGGCTTGGGACCCCGAGTTTTCATTTGCCGTGCTGCAAGAAAGCCCCATCGAGGCGAATCAGCAAATCACGGAAGATGAGTAAATCGCACACCGACAAACAATTTCTCACCGAGCAAATCCTCGCTGAACACAGCAAAGCGCAAACGATGCGCATCGTGAAGTGGGTCGGCCATGATGCCGGACGGCTGGAAACGCTGATGGAAATTTTTCTTGGCAACGAATACCGCCTCACGCAAAGAAGCGCTTGGGCAGTGCGTTATGTCGGCGAAAACGCCCCCGAACTTATTGCCCCTTGGCTGCCAAAAATGGTCGCCCAGTTGCGCCAGCCTAGCATCCACGATGCGGTGAAGCGCAATGTGCTCAACGTCTTCGAACCACTCAAAATCCCTGACAATCTGCAAGATGAACTCGCCGATTTGTGTTTCGGCTACCTCGCTGACCCGAATGAGGCACTTGCGATTCGCTGCGCGAGCATGACTGTTTTGGAAAAAATCTGCCGCAAAATCCCCGAACTGAAATCCGAACTCCGCCTGCTCATCGAAGAGCATTTCGAGCACGGCACGGCAGGTTTTAAAAGCAGGGCAAAGAAGATTTTAAAGAAATTAGAAATTGGAAATTAGAAAGAAGACCGCGCACCGTATGCCGTGTATCGTCTGCCGTCATTCCGACATGTCCATCGTGTGAAACACGTTGAGCACGTCGTCGTCCTCTTCGAGGCGGTCTATGAGTTTGATGAGTTGTTCCGCTTCTGCGTCGCCGAGGCTTTTTGTTTGGTTGGGAATCCACTCCAAACCCGCGCTCGTCGTCTCTATTCCTTTGTCTTCCAATGCTTTTTGCATCGAGCCGAAGTCGGTGAAACTCGTGAAAAACACGACCTCATCCTCCTCTCGCCTCATTTCTTCCAAGCCCGAATCAATGAGTTCCAACTCCAATTCGTCCCAGTCGTGGCCTTCTGACGGCACTTTGAAAACGCCTTTGCGGTCAAAAAGAAAAGCCACGCTGCCCGAAGTGCCGAGCGCGCCGCCGCTGCGGTCGAAATACATCCGCACATTTGCCACCGTGCGCGTGGGGTTGTCGGTAGCCGTTTCCACCAAAATAGCGATGCCGTGCGGGCCTTTGCCTTCGTACAGCACCTCTTGAAAGTTCTCCGCCTCTTTGCCCGAAGCCTTGTTGATGGCGCTCTCCACGTTCGACTTCGGCATATTCGCCGTCCTCGCGTTCTGCATGGCCATACGAAGCCGAGAGTTGTTTTCCGGGCTGGGGCCACCCGCTTTCACGGCTAGCGCGATCTCGCGCTCGATGCGGGTGAACGTTTTGGCCATGCCGGCCCAACGCTTAAATTTTCTTTCTTTTCGGAATTCAAACGCGCGTCCCATGAGTAGAAGTTGAGTGGTAAGTGTTGAAATGAAGAGCGATGGAGCATTTTTGCTCCAAAAGCGGGGCAAAAGTAGGCAAAGCCCTCGCAACATTGCAAACTTGTTCCCGCTCAAATGCCCCGCTGCGCGTGGCCTTTTTTGTTTGACTTTGTTTAACCAAGCCCCCCGCCCAAAATACAGCATGGCGGGCAGTATCTTCGCCCATCTTTTTCAACTAAAATCTATTCCCATGAGAAGTGCTCTCTTTGCCGCAGCCTTTTTTGCGCTGTTTTCCCCACCGATGCTCCATGCCCAAGCAGGCAAAAAAGCGGATGTCGAGGTTTTCGGCGCCGTGCTCAAAACCGCCGAATGGGCCGGTTTCAAATACATGGAAAATGTGAACCTGGCCAAAGGCGGCGACCAGAAAGCCATAAAGGCCCTCCTCGAATTCAGCGGCACGGTGGACGGTACGGAGGCAATCCAGCACACTACCACTTGCCTTGAGCTCATCCCGTTCGCTTCGGACGAAAAAGTCGGCTCCACCATATACATCGTCAAGCCAAGGCTCAAAGCCCTTTTGCTCGACCGCTTTCAACTCGCGCAAGGCCGCACCAAAAAAGAAGTGCTCCGCAAGCCCCTGCAAGAATGGGCGCCCCTCACTTGGAAAGCGCTCCACGGAGAAAAAGTCGTTTGCGGCTCTTGTATGCACGAAATGGGAACGACACTGGCCAAACCCGGCGGCTCCCAAAAACCCGGCGCTGCCACCATGCAGACTGCCGAACCCTCTGACGCAACAGGGAAACAATGACGATGAGAGACCTAAAATTTTTGCTGGCAATTCTGCTGACTACCGCGGTGCTTTTCGGTTGCGACCCGCCGCGCCTTCTTCAAGCCCGTAATGAGCGCGATTTGAATACGCTGGTCAATTACATGGTCGGCGATTTCAGCAGCCAGGCTCAGAGCCAGCGCGATTCCGATTTCTACGACATCCGCCTGCACATCCGCCCCATCTGGGCGAGCGACAAGGCCAACCACTGGCTGTATGTGGAGCAGGCCACCGCATCCGCCGAAGCCAAGCCCTATCGCCAGCGGGTTTACAAAGTGGAAAACGATGGCGCGGGGAGTTTCAAAAGCATCGTGTATACCCTGCCCGACCCCGCCAATTGGGCCGGCAAGTACAAAACGCCCGAGGCATTCGACGCGCTCAAGCCCGCCGACCTCTCGCTCCGCGAGGGCTGCACCGTTTTTTTGAAAAAACAAAAAGATGGAACGTTCGCCGGAGCCACGCAAGGAATCAGCTGCGAGAGCACCCTCCGTGGCGCAAAGTATGCCTCCTCGAAAGTTACCATCACCAAAACCATGCTCCGCAGTTGGGACCAAGGTTTCAACGAAAAGGGCGAACAGATGTGGGGCGCGACAAAGGGTGGGTATGAGTTCGTAAAACAATAAAGTGATGAAGCGATGAAGTGATAGAGTGATTGCGCCCTATCACTTCATCGCTTCATCGCTCCATCACTTCATAAAATGTTTCGAATCTACACCAAGACAGGCGACCGGGGCGAAACCGCCCTTTTTGGTGGGCGGCGTGTGCCGAAAAGCCACCTGCGGGTGGACGCTTACGGCACGGTGGACGAGCTCAACTCTTTCATCGGGCTGCTGCGCGATTCGGTGGAGGTGCCACACGTTCGGGAAATTTTGGCGCACACGCAGCACCGGCTTTTCACACTGGGCGCGCACCTCGCCTCCGACCCGGCCAAGCACCCGCCCACGCCCGACCTTTTGCCCGCCGACGTAGCGCTTTTGGAAAATGAAATGGACGAGATGGAGGAGCAGTTGCCGCCGCTCAAAAACTTCATCTTACCCGGAGGGCACAGCACGGTTTCTGTTTGCCATGTGTGCCGCACCGTGTGCCGCCGTGCCGAACGCCTGACGGTCGCCCTCGCCCAATCGGGCGAACCCGTAGAGGATTTGGCCTTGCAGTACCTCAATCGGCTTTCGGATTACTTCTTTGTGCTGGCGCGTTTTTTGGCAAAAGACTTGGGCGCGGAAGAGGTAGTTTGGAAGACGAGAGGTCGGACAAATTAAGCCCAAATTTGCGAATTAAAATCCGAACATCTATCTTTGAGCAATTTTAACGCCGCATCTGATGACTTCGAACAATGTAGAATCTAATCTGCGCTGGCTGATTGCCGGCGACAAAACCAATATTGCTCTGGAGCACCTCCTAGACGTGTTGAAAAACCGTGATCAAGAGCTGTACAACAAGGTTCTGATGCAGAGTACCCTATGGCAATCTGCCAAAAAAGAATACAATGTGGGTCGGTTAGACAGCAAAGAATGGGACATGACTCGCAACCGGGTGAACCATGCGCTGCTGGACATCATCTCCAACATCAATGCTCGCCCTGACGACAGTGATATCCGAAAAAAAACTGCTGATGCCATCTCACAAACTGCTGCGGCCAGCGGCAGTATTTGGCTTGGGTCAGGTGCGGTTTCAATCTCAGGAGGAGATGTCTCTTTCATTTTAAACTCCAAAACGGGCAAAAACGGTCATCTTGAAGACGTGCAAGGAAGTGTCCCGTCTGAAAAAAAGCGGGTGTTGTTTGTCTCTGCCAACCCGAACGATGTGGAGCCCTTACGGTTCGACAAGGAAATAAAGGCGATAAAGCAGGCATTGGCAAGAAGCAACAGCATCGAATTTGTGGCAGAACAAGCCGTGCGCCCAGAAGAACTGCTCCGTCTGATGGAGACCCACAAGCCTCAGATCGTTCATGTCTCAGCGCACAACAGCCAAGTAAAGGGCATTCTTTTTGAAAATGAGCACGGCAAAGCGTACTCCATTTCGGGGGAAATTCTCGCCAGTTTCTTTGAACTGATCAATGCATGGGAAGAAGTGGTGGAGTGTGTCGTGCTGAATGCCTGCAACTCTGCTGCGCAGGCAGAAGACATAGCGCCTTATGTGCAGTGCGCCATCGGGATGCAAGACTTTCTGCCTGACGAGGCTGCTATCGCCTTTGCCGAAGGCTTTTACGAGTCCATTGCCCTCAGCGAGGGCTACAACCAAGCATGGCACTCTGGAGCTCTGCGCCTCAAACTGCTGGGGACGCAACGGAACACCAGTTCAAAAACACCCTTGTACGATGTGCCCAAGATTTTCTCCGTGCGCGAGGTGCTTGCACTTGCTTAACCCCCCCCCATGCCATCGAACATGGAAAACGAAAAGAAGCGAGTGATCTTCATCTGCTCCCTGCCGAAAGATGAAAACCTGCTGCGGTTCATAGAGGAAATAGGCGAAATAGAGGACCGCCTCCTGCGCGGCGCAGCGCGCGACCAGTTTGAGTTTATGCTCAAACTTGCTGTGAAACCGCCCGATATTCGGAAAGTCGTGGCTGAAACCCCCAATATCCGCCTTCCCCACCTCCTTCATTTTTCGCTCCACGGCGACCGCGAAGAAGGGCTTGTGTTTGCCGACAGCAAGCAGGAGCGAGCACCCCAGAAAGTGGAATACTTCGAGTCCTTTTTTAAGATGATCAACAAGCGCGGCCAACAGCAAATACAAGGGCTGTTGTTCAATGTTTGCCACTCCTCGTACTTTGCCGAACGGCTCAAAGAATTTGTCTCGTTTTCCATCGGAGTCGAAGGCTACATCCCTGATGAGGCATCCATCGCATTCTCGCGCGGGTTCTATGGCGCACTGTTCGACGGCTATTCCGAAAAAGATGCCTTTGACGAGGGCATTGACGCTGTAAACCAATGGGTGATTTCGCAAAACATCGAAGTCACCGACGGCGGCATCCCGTACAATGAGCGGTTCAGGTTGTTTGTCTGAAGATCACAGCTCCGAGTATTTCGACCGCCCTTTTTCTCACCACAATACTTCTCTCTACCATGACAATCCAAGAAATGCTCAATGAGCAAGGTTTTCTGGCAGTAGCACTGCCAAATCCAGACATCGCCCCGCTTCAAATCTTAGAAAAAAGCAGGGGAGACTTGAGCCGCCGCAATGACAACATCATCGCTCTGTTCGAAAGCAGCCAAGTAGGCCCACCGCCGATAAAAAAGGACGCTCCTACACCCAACCTGACCGGCACACTCACGCTCAAAACAGACTTTAACAGCAGCATTGGTTTCCTTGAAGGGCTGAAAAACCTCATCGGGGTAAACCTCGCAGTCAAGTATCAATACAACAACGACGACGCATTGGTCTTCTCCTTCGAGAACCCCCAGCTCGACCAGATCACTTCCTTTGTCGAGCTCGACCGATTCATCAACACCTCAAAGGTGATTGACGGCAGCTTCGGTGAAGCACTGAAAGACAGCGACATTTACATCATCACCGCAGTGCTGAAAAGCAACAAGTTTTCTGTCGGGATAGTAGACACCAGCAAGCATGGAGGCAACTTGGACTTGCCCAATATCAAAGGGCTGATTGACTCTGACCTGACGCTTGATCGCAACAAAAACGAAAAGCGCGGCATGGAGTACGCCGGCGCAACACCTCTTGTATTCGGTGTCCAAGCAGTGCAATTGCTCTATGATAAACCAGCACTGGCTTGGCTGACTGGCAAAAAAGGTGTTTTCCGAATCAAAGAATCTGTTGGAATGATCGTCCGTAAAAGTGAGAAAGTCAAAGTAACAACCTTGACCACTCCTGACAACATGCTTAGATTAGAGTAAACGTAGCCACATATTTCCCTTACAAGGCCACATTGGTCTGAGCAGCCTTTCCAAAGCACAAAACTTGGAAAGGCTGCGTCTGTTTGGCAAGAAATTACAGCGTCCCCCGCAAAGCCTGCTCCCGCTCAATAGCCTCAAAAAGTGCCTTGAAATTCCCCTTGCCAAAGGATTTCGCGCCACGACGCTGAATGATTTCAAAGAAAACCGTGGGGCGGTCCTGAATCGGCTTGGTAAAAATCTGGAGCAGATATCCGTCCTCGTCTCGGTCAACAAGGATGTTCAGGGCTTTCAAATCTTCGATGTTCTCCTCAATTTTTCCTACGCGGTCGAGCAAGTCTTCGTAATACACTTCTGGCACATAAAGGAAATCAACGCCGTTGGCGCGCAACTGGCCTATCGTCTCCATGATATTGTCGGTCGCCACCGCGATGTGCTGCACCCCCGCTCCCCGGTAAAAATCGAGGTACTCTTCGATCTGGCTTTTTTTCAAGCCCTTGGCCGGCTCGTTGATGGGGAACTTGATATAACCGTTGCCGTTGCTCACCACCTTCGACATCAGGGCGGTGTACTCTGTAGAAATGTCCTTGTCATCAAAAGTGATAAGGAGTTTGAAGCCCATCACGTCTTGGTAAAACTTCACCCACTTGTTCATGCCGCCGAGTTCGACATTGCCCACGCAGTGATCCACGTATTTCAGCCCAACCGATTTGGAGGGGTAGGCATTCCTGCGCGGTTCGTAGCCTGGCATAAAAATGCCCTTGTAATTTTTCCTTTCCACCAAGGTGTGGATGGTTTCGCCGTAAGTCTTTATTGCTGCTAAAACCACCTCTCCTTGTTCATCGCGCAAGGTTTTGGGCGCAAAAGCCGCTTCCGCCCCACGCGAAATCGCGGTATAAAAAGCGTGTTCCGCATCGTCCACCCAAAGTGCCAGCACCTTCACGCCGTCGCCATGCTCCGCCACGTGCTGGGCGATTTCCGTGCCTGGCAGCAAGGAGGATGTGAGCACGATCCTGATTTTGCCCTGCTGCAAAACGTAACTCACCCTGTCGCGCACACCCGTCTCCGGGCCAGCGTAAGCCACCACTTCAAAGCCCAAAGCCGCTTGGTAGTACATCGAACTCTGCTTCGCATTGCCGACGTAAAACTCCAAATGGTCGGTGCCATTTATCGGGAAAGAATCGGTGTTTGCAGTTGGGCTTGATGTGCGCGGTGCGGTTTGGATTTCCATGTTGCGAGACGAGTAAGTGTGGTGAGCCAATTGAAGGGTTTGAGCAATTGGGGGGCAAAAATAGACATCTTGAAGAATCGGCGCGCCGAGAGTTTTCCACCGTGTTTGGCGGGCACATGCACTTTCTCGAATGGGGCTGAACACTTCAAAAAAGCGGCTTCCTCACTTGTTCGCCATTATCAAAAACATATCGTTCGACTTTTCGCCCCAATTAGGGTGAATGCTGGAGGCTGGCTTGAATGCCTCATATTTGGCAGCGGCGATTTCGAGCATTGCCTTGGCTTTCACTTTGTCGCCGCCCCATTGTGGCGGGGTGAAGAGCAACGTTGCCCCTTCTTGCATATAAGCACGGGGATTTTCGGGGTCGAGCGTCTTGGCTTTTTCCAATTGCATCCCGGCCACAGGGCCATATTTCTGGCCGTTCACCATCGGGTTGAGGCGGATGAAGAGGCCCGAAACCATGCTTTTCAAAACGTACACCTCCGAATTGTCGGGGTTCAAGGCATCGGCTTTGTTGACGAACTCCTCGGCGCGTTTGGCGAACAGTTCGTGCATACTGGCATCCTTGCTCATGTTGAACGCCATGGTCTGGCAAAACGCCACATAGTAGGGTGGCAGCCATTCTTTGGTTTCCTTTTGGGCGATGCGCTCGAAGTTGTTCGAGGCCGCCAGCCATTGTTCGGAGGTTTGCAGCGTGTCCATGCCGAGAAAGGCTTTTTCCATGGCCTTCACGTATTTGTCGTTCGGCGTTTGCGCCTGCATAGAGAGGGCGAAGAGAAAGAGCGCGGTGATTGAAAGTGTTTTTTTCATTGTTGAAAGTTGTTGATGATTGTGGGTGTGGTGAGTTGGTTATTTGGGGATGGACAAAAGTTTTGGGATTTGTATTTGAGGGGTGGAAGGCAGGAGTTCCAAGCTTTGGCCCATCCCCAAATCCACAAATAACCAAATCCCCATTTTCAATTCTGATTGTCCAGCACCTCCTGCCGCCGGTCGGTGCCCCAACTGAAAAATGCCCCGACAAAGATAAACCGCTTGGCCGCAGGGCTGATGGCTTTCCTATCTTTCCCGTTGGGCGAATAGCGGTAGCCAAACACTTGCTCTTGGTTCAGCACATTGGTCACGCCCAGCACGAACACGGCGAACGCTTTACGGACAGTGGTAAGGTAACTGGCGTTGACGCTCAGGTTGTGGTATGCTGGCGTTCGGTCGCTCAGGAACTCAATTTTCGGGTCTGGATTGTAGTAAGGCCGCCCCGTGGCGTAGTTGTAGGTCATGCCCATGCTGGTCTTTATTTTGGGGAAAAATTTTTTCGCCACCAGCGTCGCCACATGGTTGGCCGCGTAAGTGGGCTGCGCCTCCGAGGGATACCACTGAAAAATCCGCTTCGTGTCGAGCCACGAGTACGACACCCAATAGTCCACGCCGCGCAAGGTTTTTTTGTCGCGGTAAAACAGTTCAAGCCCCTGCGCATAGCCCTTCCCGTCGTTGGCGAGCGCGCCGCGCGTGGTCACGAGGTCTTGGTACTTTTTGTAAAAACCTTCCACTCGCAAAGTGCGGTCGTTCAGGATGTACTGATAGTTGAGGATGAAATGCTCTGCTTTTTGAAAGCCCGGTATCACCCCGACAAACTTGCCTTTCCACCACACCAGGCTGTCGCCTTTTTGGTAAAAATGCCCCCAAGCAAAAGAAACCTGCGAAGCATCGGCCAACTTATAGGCCAGCGACACACGCGGCGAAAGCCTCGCTTCCTCCAAAATGCTCGAACGCTCGCCGCGCAAACCTACCCGCGCCACCAATTTGGTGGTGATGTAAATGTCCGATTCGGCGAACATCGCCCCGTAGTGGTCACGGATTTCACTCCCGCCAAAACGCTGGCTTTCAATCTTGTCGGTAGCGTATTGGTATTCCCCACCAAAACGAAGCGTGGTCAGGCGGCCAAAAAACCGCGTCGCCACCGCCCGCACTTGGCTGAGCGAATTTTGGATGTTGAACGTGTCGGGGGCAGTATTGTACGAGGTCGAAATGTCGTTGCGGTCTTGGGAGTACGAAGTGCCGAGCGCCAGTTTCCAATGGTCGCCGAAATAGCCCGCCCAACTGAGGTTCGTGTAAGCGTTGGCGTTTTTCACGTCGAAGCTGAATGTGGTGCTGTCACCGGGGGCCTGCGTGTTGAAGCCCATGCGCCCGGTATTGTAGTAGCCGTAAAATTTGAGGAGGCCATTTTTGGCCGTTTTTTGTCGAAAAAAACCTTCCGTGCCGAGGTATTCGGGCTTGTGGGTAAAGTCGGGCCTTTGTTTCACCAAAGAAAAATAAGGGCCGAGGTTGGTGTAGTTCACGCTGCCGCCGATGGCGCGACCCTTGTCTTCCCAAAGTTTTTGCTGCCCAAAACTAAGCCCCACGCAGGACACCGCCAAGGTACCCGCCGAACGGTCGGGCAAATCCTGCGAATCCAGAATCAAGGCCGACGACATCCCTTGGCCGTACTGCGCCGAGTAGCCGCCGGTGCTGAACACCGTGCCTTTGAACAGGAAAGGGCTGAACCGCCCCCGCGCCGCAAAATCGGGCGTGCTCGCCGTGAACGGGGTGCGCACCAGCATCCCGTCAATGAAAGTCTGCGCCTCGGTGCCACTGCCGCCGCGCACGAAAAGCCCCTCTTGGTCGCCCGTGGAAACCTGTGCGCCAGGGAGGGTTTTCAACGCGCCGTAAGTGTCGCCCCCGGCGGAGGCAGTGGTCACAATGTCGAGCGGTTTCAGCACTGTCACTTTGCGTTCGTCGCTGGCCTCGAAGGAGCCTGCGCTGATGACCACTACTTTCAGTTCGTTGAAACTTTCGCGCAGCACGGGGTTGAACTCGAACACGCCGCCCGATAGGTTCACTTGTTGAATCAGAGAATCGTAGCCCAAGTATTTCACGAACAACACCTGCGCCCCGGATTCTTCGGTATCAAACTGAAAATTTCCCTCGGCATCGGAAGTAGCCCCGTCGTAGGTGTCGCGCAGATAGATGTTGGCCCCCACGAGCGGCTCCTTCGACTTGTCGGACACGCGCCCTCGGACGGTGGTTTTTTGGGCAAAAAGAGCAATGGAAAGGAGGGAAAAAAGAAGGAAAATGGAAATCTGTTTCATGCTTTGTCGTGAATGCGTTTGATGGTGCAAACTTCCGCAAGCCTTTTGGCGCAGACAGAATTTTTCGATGAAACGCTGGGGGCTTTTTGACAAAATGATAGCCAGATTCTCTCGCTTTCTCACTCTCTCACGTCTCTCACTTTCTCTCACCCTCTAAAAGGTGGCCCTCATCGTCAAGTCCAAGCGCACGTCGCTTTGGTCTTGCGTAGTTCGGCGCAGCCAGATGACCACATCGGCGGAAAAGCGCGGGTTGGAGAAAAAGCGTTTGGAATTGGCCAACGAAGGAATGAGCGGGAGGATGTTGCCCGAATCGAGCGGGGTGGGGTCGCGGTAGGCGATTTCAACGTAGTCGTTGGGGTTAGAGTCGTCGTAGATGCGGACGGACATTTTTTCCACCACGCTCAGGTCAACATCTCCAAAAACCCCGCCCACACTTGCCTGAGCAGTGATTACGCCCGTGATGTCGGCAGCAGTTTTGCCGTGCTGGCTGAGGTATTGCTCCCAATCGGAGGGGATGTTTTTCAGTTGAAAATGATGCACATCAAAAACCCCGATGCCCGCCGGGATGCTGAACTCGCGCTGAAACACCATGTCGAAGCCCGGAGCAAGGCCATCGTCTTTGCGACAAGAAAGGCCGATGAGAACTATGAACGATAAACTATAAACGATTTTTTTCATGGCGCAAAGGTGCGTTCCCGAGGGCAAAGGTTGCCTTCTGAAATCAACGAGTCGCGCTACTTTTGCCCGACCAATGTCAACGGTCAACGGTCAACGGTCAACGGTCAATAGTCAACGGTCAACGGTCAATAGTCAATAGTCAACAATGAAATACCTCATCACCGGCCTCGGCAACATCGGCTACGAATACGAAGGCACCCGACACAACATCGGCTTTGAAGTAGTGGATTTTCTGTGCAAAAACCTCGGCGGCGAATGGCGCGGCAACCACCACGGCGAGCTCGCGGAAGTGAAGTTCAAAGGCCGCACGCTCATACTTTTGAAGCCCAGCACCTACATGAACCTGAGCGGCAAAGCCATCCGCTACTGGCTGCAAAAGGAAAAAATCCTGGTGGAGAACAGCCTCACCGTCCTCGACGACCTGAACCTCGATTTTGGCAAACAGCGCCTCCGGCCCAAAGGCTCTGACGGCGGCCACAACGGCCTGAAAAGCATCCAAGAACTTCTTGAAACAGATGCCTACCCGCGCCTCCGCATCGGCCTCGGCAGCAGTTTTTCCAAAGGCAAGCAGGTCAATTTTGTGCTGGGAAAATGGACCGAGGACGAGAAAGCCGAGCTCCCGCGCATCCTCGAAAAGGCCGAAGAGGTCGTCAAAACCTTCGTGACGCTGGGGCTGGAACGGGCGATGAGCGCGACGGGCAAATAACGACTTGCAACTTTACGCTTGGGACTTGAGACTTTCGAGCCACGCTGCCAGCACCGCTTCAAAAGCGTCCGTTTCAAATTGCTGTGGCAGGAAACCCGTCGTTTTTTCGACTTCCCGCAAGGCGGTTTCAAGGTCAGTTTCTTCCTGTTTTTGAGAAAGAAAAATCCCCTGACGGGCAAAGCGTTCGGCCAAATATTCCTGCTCCGTCTGCCCCGGCGTAGGAATGAGGATGGCTTTTTTGCCGCCCATCGCCGCCAAATCCATCAGGCTGCTGTAGCCAGCGCGGCACACCACCACTTGACTTGCCGCCATCAAATCGTTCAATTCTTTTGAGGTCAAATAGGACACCACCTCCAAGTTTTCAGCAGCATAATGGTGTTCTTTGGCGTGGGTTTTTCCCCGCACAAAAACAAATTTGTGCGGCAGCGCGAGGCTCTGCTCCATCAGGATTTGCTCCAAAAAAGTGCGCTGCGGCTCTGGCCCCGAAAGCACCACAGCAACGGTAGACTGTTGGCTTTTGGCTTTTGACTCTTGACCGTTGACTCTTGACCGTTGACTTTTGACCGTTGACTTTTGACTCTTGACTGTTGACTCTTGACCGAACCGCGAAAGCAATCCGAGGTAATGGGTGTCAAAACCCTTGAGCGGAGGGTGGGAAAGTTCGCCGGAAAGGTTTGGTTCATTTGCCTCGTCAGGAATCCAAATCGCGTCGAACTTGCGCAGAGCGCGGCGCAGCACTTGGTTGGCGGCCCATTGCAAGGCAGCGTTTGGCACCCGCAGATGTGTCTGGTGGGTGAGCATCACGCTGTGGGCGCGGCGGCTGAAACAGCCATAGCGGTTGTCGGAAATAATGCCCGCGATGCTGTGTTCGCGCACCAATCGTTCCGTCGCCCATTGTTCTGCTCGGATAGCGTAGGTGATGCGCGGCATTTGCCGGGCGATGTTCCAGACCATGCTGTGGGTTTGATACCGAATGCGGTAGGACGGCAACGCGAACACGGGCAAGTGCGGAAATTCTGCTTTCAGCAATTGCAAAGCCGAGCCATCGGAAGCCAAAACGACCTTCGCGCCCATGCGATCCAAAGCCTTCACCAACGGCACACAGCGAGCGGCGTGGCCGAGGCCCCAGTTGAGCGGGGCGACGAGGATAGTGGGGTGTGGAGTGTTCGGCATTGGAGCAAAATTCAACAAAATCAGCCGCTCACCATTGTTAAAAATCTATTTGGTTCAAAACCTTTCAGCTACTTTCGCACCAATTAATAACACAAACTCTTTGCTATGAAAAAAATGAATTTCAACTGGTGGCGCATCGCATTCGTGCTCCTCAGCTTCGGTATGTTGTTCTTGCAGGCTTGCAGCCTGTTCAAACCGAAATG
>JBJXFT010000052.1:0-18569 GCA_046155725.1 Saprospiraceae bacterium | reverse complement strand
GCCCCGCAATTGCGGGGCGCGGCACAAAAGTACAGCGTTCGTGCGCAGCGTTTTTACGGATTGCAGACGCTGCGGTTTGCGTTGACGCATTTGAGCACAGCCAACAGCGCGAGGCCGTGTTCAAGCGGGTTCACAAGATTGCCTTGTGCGTTGCCGATGGCCAAGTCGGGAGTGCCCATAGCCGCAAAACCGTGAACATCCCTTGCAAAATTCTCGCTTGAAGACTGCAAATGTCACGCAAGGCGGCATCCATGCACAGTCAATGAGCGGTTTTAAATCAAGGTAAAAAAACAAATCCCCCTGCGGCTGTCGGCCACAGGGGGATTTGCATCAATAGCTGCTCGAAATCAGGTTGGCTCACTCCCCAAAAATCTCCTTCAACTTCTCGTTCAGTTGTTCGCCGCGCAAATTGCGGGCTATGATCTTGCCCTGGCGGTCGAGTAGCACCGTATGCGGGATGGACGTGACGGAGTACAGTGCCGAGTGCGCGCTTTGCCAGCCTTTCAGGTCGCTGATGTGGTGCCATGGCAGACCGTCTTGTTTGATGGCATTCCTCCAGGCATTTATCTCGCGGTCGAGGCTCACGCCAAGGATGTCGAAGCCTTTCGCGTTGTACTTGTTGTAACTGGCCACCACGTTGGGGTTTTCTTTCCGGCAGGGGCCGCACCAGCTGGCCCAAAAGTCAATGAGCACCACTTTGCCGCGCATTTGTTTGAGCGAGTATTGGTTGCTGTCGGGAGTCATGCCGGCCAGGTCGGGGGCTTCAAAGCCGGTGAGGAAAGTCGCGGTTTTCTTTATTTCCAAGTCCAGCGCGGCTATTTCGCCCAAGTCCTTGTTCCGATAAAGGTCTATGTATTTTCTTGCGAAGGTGGGGTGCACCGTACTGTTGTTGGCTTTGAGCGCCGCCACGATGCCGCCCATTGCCGTGCGGTAGGCGGGACTTTCCGGGGCGACTTTTGCCATTTGGGCTTCGGCCATTTCTACCGCTTTTTCATGTGGAGTGCCGAATTGCAACTGCGTGGCGATGAATCCCGAAAAGGCATTGTACACCTCTGGGATTTGGTCGAAAGCCCTGTCGCTCAGGTCGGCAAAACGGAAATATTCTTTGCCGTAGAATTCGGCTTCAGTCCCGCCTTTCCCTGCGTAGTCGGGCGTGAGTTGGAGGCTGGCCGAACGCCACAAGAGCGGGTTGGCTGCTCTGAGCGAATCGAGAAAGCGGGTTTTGCGTTCGCCGAATTGCGCCAGGCGCTCTTCCATGGTGCGGCGCATGGTGCCGGTGGAGAGGTTGTACTGCGCCCGTATCTGGGCAGTTTCGGCAGCCCATTCTGTGAGCCGTGCTTGAAGGTTTTCCAGCCCTTTGTTGGCGGGCGAGTTGATGGTGCGGGCTTTTTCCATGAACTGGGTGTTGCCCCAGAGGGTCACCTGTTTTTCTTCGCCCAAAATGATTTTGGCGGTAGATTGCTCCGCCGCGCCTACAGAGTAATAGCGGGGCTTGCCCATCGGCACGGTCAGCACATACGCGCTGTCGGGGCCGCTTTTGCCGGCACGCCCTACAATGCGCTTGGCGAGCCCCATGTTTTCGTAGAGGAAAATGCTGTCGGCACTGCCTTGTGTGCCATAAAGGCGGCAAGTGAGCGCAACCGTGCCGCCTCCCTTAGCGGGCGGTTGAGCGGGTTTTGCAGCGGTGTTTTTTTGGAACGCCCACAGCGAGGCGGGCAAAAACAGGAGAGCGAGGAATAGTTTTTTCATGCTTGGTGAAATCCTTTTTTTTGTCAAAAATGGCCGCAAAAATATGCCGTGCGCGCAGGGCTTTTGCGAAACGAAAAGTTAAACCGTTATTGCTACCATCTCATCTTCACGAAATTCTCCCGCGCCCGCTTCACGCCTTCCAACGGGGTGCTGCGGTAGTGTTCCAATTCGATGATGTAGTGCTGCAATCCAGCGCCTTGGCTTTGGCCGAAGATGCCGGGGAAGTCAATGGTGCCGTCGCCAAACTCGATGGTCTCGCGCTTTTCGGTAGCGGCCAAGTCTTTGGCGTGGCAAAGTTGCCAACGACCGGGGTAGAGCCTGAACCAATCCAAAGGGTCGTAGCGGGCGAAACAGACCCAATAAATGTCCATTTCAAAAGCCAATATTTTGGGGTCAATCTCTTGCAGCAGCCACTCGATGAGCAGCCGGCCGTCAGGCCCGCGCTGGGTGAACTCAAAATCGTGGTTGTGGTAGCCAAACCGGATGTCCGCTGTTTGGGCGTACGCTGCTGCTGCGGCCACAAATTTTACAATCTTCTCTACTTGAGGCCGCTCTGGCTCCGTCAACCATGGGAGAATGATGTATTTCTGACCCATGACCACCGCGTCGTCAATGGCGCGTTTTACGGTGTCAGGGAGGGTTTTCCCCTCCTCGTCATAATCTTTCAGCGCAAAATTGCAATGGCTCGAAGGCATGGCCAGCCCATTCCCTTTCAATATTTTGGAATACTCGGCAATGGGCATCCCAAACATTTTCCCCGCCGAATAGCCATAGCCTTCCACCTCGCGGTAGCCCATGCGGGCAATGGCAGCGAGCGTGGCGATGGGGTCTTTAGCCATGTCGGTGCGGGCGCTGTAGAGTTGAACGCCGAGATGTCGGACCGGTAGGGCGAAGCCTTGGATAGTTGTGGGGAAAACAGCCGTTCCGGCCAGCGCGAAGGAGGAGGTTTTGAGGAATTCGCGGCGAGATGTACCCTTCATTCTGAAAAAATTTTGGTGCAAGAAATGAAAAAGGGAACGATGAACTATAAACGATGAACAACTCGACCCCTTGAACCGGAAGAATTTGAGTTGGCATTTTGCTTCCTTTATTTCCCGCTCGTTCCAAAGAGCGGAATGCCACCGCTCACTACCTTTGGCGCATGAAGAAGAAAATCGTCGTGCTCACCGGCGCGGGCATCAGCGCCGAAAGCGGCATCAAGACTTTCCGCGACAGCGACGGGCTGTGGGAAAACCACCGCATAGAAGACGTGGCTACGCCCGAAGGCTGGGCCGCCAACCCCACGCTCGTGCTGGATTTCTACAATCAGCGTCGCGCCCAACTCCTCACCGTGCAGCCCAACGACGGCCACCGCGCGCTGGCAGATTTGGAGCGCGATTTCGATGTGCACATCGTGACGCAAAACGTGGACGACCTGCACGAACGGGCGGGCAGCACCCAAGTCCTGCACCTCCACGGCCAACTCCGCCAAGTGCGCTCTACCCGTTCGCCAAGCCTCATCTATCCTTGGGACAAGAACCTCCAACTCGGCGACCTGTGCGAGCGCGGCCACCAGTTGCGTCCGCACATCGTGTGGTTTGGCGAAGCGGTGCCGATGTTGGAGCCTGCCGCCGAACTGGCCGAGCAGGCGGACATTTTCCTCATTGTAGGCACTTCGTTGCAGGTTTACCCTGCTGCTGGCCTCATGGGCTATGCTCGGCGCCACATCCCGTTCTACTACATTGACCCGCGCCCGCAACTCAATTTTGAACTGAGCATTATGCCCAATCTGACCGTTATCGAAGAGCCTGCTTCCACGGGGGTTCGGAAAGCGATAGAATTGTTGATTGATAATTGCTGATTGATAATTGTTGAGTGGTAACTGGTTAGCAGAGGGGTAGAGCCCCGAAATATTTGTAGCAAATAATGTCCATAATTACGTGTGGAGGTGCAACGCACCGGCAATATATTTCGGTGCGCGGCACCTTCAACCCCTTCAACCCCTTCAACCCCTTCAATTTATTCAAATGCTACAAATATTTCGCCGCTCTGCGGCTACCTAACCAGTTACGTTGAGTGATAATTTCAAGAATCAAGAACCAGCAATTATCAATCAGCAGCAATCAGCAATCAATAATGCAAATCCGCGCCCGCCTCACCTTGCTTTTTGTGCTCATTGCGGCGAGTATACTCGCCGGGGTGCTGTGCGCGGTCTATTTTTTGTTCAAGAAAAATACGGAAGACGCTTTCTTCCAAGGGCTGGGCTCGAAGGCCGAAATGACCATCCAAACGGCCCTGCGCGATGCCGCCACGTTCAGGGCGATGCCGAACAATTGGCTGGCGCCCGACGACGGCGACACGCTGCCTTACCACGACAACATCAGCGTTTTCAACGACGCTTACGAGCGCATTTTTTCCCTGCGCCCCGATGCCCCGCCCGTGACGGTGAAGGATTTGCAAGACATCTATCAGCAGGGCGAAGCCCGTTTTCAGCATTACAATTTGTTCGCCCTGGGCCGAAAGGCCGATGGGCATTTGGGCGGGGCTTATGCTGTGGTGGTGGAGGGGTTTTGCGACCCGACCGACCTACTCCAATTGCGCAACATCCTGTTCGTCAGTTTTTTTGTGGGGATGTTTTTGGTGGCCGTGGCGGGCTGGTACTACGCTGGCCAAGCCCTCGCGCCCGTGTCGCGCATTGTCGGAGAAGTGGAAAGCCTCCAGCCCACCGACTTGAGCCGAAGGGTGGCTACTGGGGCTGCCCGCGACGAAATCGGTCGGCTGGCCGAGACCTTCAACCAGTTGCTCGACCGCGTGGAGCAGGCTTTCAAGATACAACGGATGTTCCTCTCCAACGTCTCGCACGAACTCCGCAACCCGCTCACCGTCATCCGCTCCCAACTCGAAGTGTCGCTCCAGCGCGAGCGCGAGCCAGCCGCTTATCGCAAAACCCTGCAAAGTGTGCTCGACGACGTGCGATCGCTCGGCGAGGTGGAAGAAAAACTCTTGCAGCTCGCCCACATCCACAACGACCCCAAGGCTATCCCTTTCACTCTTGTGCGGCTCGACGAACTGCTTTGGCAAGCCAAACAACAACTCCAAAAACGCCACCCGGACTACCGCGCCAGCATCGAACTGGGCGAAATGCCCGACGACGACGCGGCGCTTTTTGTGCGAGCCAACGAACCTCTGCTCGCCACCGCCCTCCTCAACCTCATGAACAATGCCTGCAAATATTCCCCTGACCACCAGGTGCTGGTGCGCGCCGATTTCCGACCTGATGGCCGCCACGTGGTGGAAGTTTGCGACCAAGGGCCGGGCATTCCGCTCGAAGAGCAACGGCTTATTTTCGAGCCGTTTTTCCGCAGTTCGCGGCACATCGGCATGAAGGGCACGGGCATCGGCCTTTCGCTGGTGCAAAGCATCCTGACGCTGCACGGAATCGGCCTTTCGGTCGAAAGCCCGCCGGCTGGCGGGGCCGTTTTCCGCCTGGTTTTTCCCGGAGCGGCTTACCTTGGCGAGCAACAACTACAAATATGAAGCACACCATTCTCTCGCTCACCACGCTTTTCTCCCTCCTTTCCCTCGCTTGCACGGCGCAGCCTCCGCTGAAAGAACTACGATTTCCCAACGGGAAAATCTGCCTTTTGCTCGACAGCACGGCGGCAGCCGAAGCCATCACTTTCGATGCGCGCGATGGTTTTTTTGAAAAAGTGGGCGCGTCGGAAATGTCCATCCAGATGCACGAGCCATGGGAGGAGGGCCAGCCGCGCGAAAGCATTTTGCCGGCCTACGTTCAATTTTTGAAAAGCGATGTGACGGGTTTTTCCTACGAGGAATCAAAATTCGTGGAAGGCGTGATGGAAAAAGTGTTCCGAACGGTCACGGACGTTTCGCCCAATATTTTCCCCGACACGCTGAAACTTGTCAAGACCAAAGGCAGGCACTACGGCGACGGGGTGTGGTACACGCGCGAAAACTGCATTGTCATCCCTGCCAACGAACTGGAGCGGCGCAAGGCCAGCCCGTTCACGACCACGATGTACCACGAACTTTTCCACGTGTGGTCGCGCCTGAACCCCGCCAAGAGCAACCGCGCTTATCGGCTCATTGGCTTTGAGGGCTTTGGCTACCAGAACCTGCGCTTGCCGCCCAAGCTTGCTGCACGGGTGCTCTTCAACCCGGACGGCGTGGATTTCGCCCAAAGAATCGCGCTCGCCCAAACCGACGGCACTACGATTCACGCCATCCCGGTGCTCTATTCCAACCGCTTGGGCTGGACGGAGGAGCAGAACACGTTTTTCGCGTATGTGGAATTCAGCCTTTTTCAAATCGAAAAAAAGCCCGACGGCTCTTGGGAGGTACTGGTGAAGGAAGACGGCTACAGCCCTACGCTCAATATGCAGGAGCAAAAAGATTTTTTCCGCCAGATAAAGGACAACACGGGCTACATCATTCACCCCGACGAGGTGCTGGCCGACAATTTTGCTTTTATCATGCAGGAAAAAAACGGGCAAAAGGTATCGCTCCGTTTTTCTCCCGAAGGGAAGCAACTGCTGGTGGATTTGGAAAAGGTGCTGAAGGGGCAATAACTACCCGCCCAACTCTTTCAGCGCCAACCAGGCCATCAGCCCCATGCCCGTTTCGAGGGCGGCCTCGTCAATGTCGAACGTATCGGTGTGGATGGGCGAGCGGATTCCGCGTTCGGGATTCCCAGTGCCGAGGCGATAAAAGCAGGCGGGCATGGCTTGCGAAAAATAGGCAAAGTCCTCGGCGGTCATGCGCAGGGGCAAATCCACTACGTTGCTTTTTCCCAAAAATTCGACCGCCCATTTTTTGGTGCGCTTGGTCAGTTCCTCATGGTTGAAAAGCACCGGGTAGCCTTTCAAAATGTGGAACACGCAGGCCGCGCCGTAGCCTTTGGCGATGCTTTCTGCTATTTTTTTCATGCGCTTGTGTGCCTCTGCGCGCCATTTTTCGTGCATGGTGCGGAATGTGCCGACGAGTTTCACCTCGTTCGGGATGATGTTCGTGGCGCCGCCCGTGGAGTTTATTTTCCCAAAAGTCAGCACAGATGGCACGGCGGGGTCGGCGTAGCGGCTCACCACCTGCTGGAGCGCGACGATGATTTGGGCGGTGATGGCCACCGGGTCAATGCACTCCTGCGGCATGGCGCCGTGGCCGCCCCGGCCTTTCACGGTGACGTAGATTTCGTCGGCGGAAGCCATGTAGATTCCGGGCTTGAGACCCATCGTCCCGGCATGGAGGGGCGGGTGCACGTGCTGGCCAAAGATGCTGGTGGGGCGCGGGTTTTCGAGCACGCCGGCTTTTATCATCAGGCTGGCGCCGCCGGGGAGTTTTTCTTCGCCGGGCTGGAAAATGCACTTCACGGTGCCTTCAAACTGGCCGCGCAGTTCGTTCAAAATCCTGACCGTGCCGAGCAGCGAACTGGTGTGCACGTCGTGGCCGCAGGCGTGCATCACGCCATGGTTTTGAGATTTGTAAGGCACGTTGTTGGCTTCTTGGATGGGCAGCGCGTCCATGTCGGCGCGGAGCGCGATGGTGCGCTTGCGCGGGTTGCGGCCTTTTATCAAAGCCACCACGCCATTGTCGGCCACGCCGTGCTGGTGTTCGATGCCGAGCGCGGCCAATTGGGCGGCCACGAATTTGCCCGTTTCTA
This sequence comes from Saprospiraceae bacterium, assembly GCA_046155725.1. GTDB lineage: Bacteria > Bacteroidota > Bacteroidia > Chitinophagales > Saprospiraceae > M3007. The sequence goes on along the minus strand of JBJXFT010000052.1, from coordinate 11,164 downwards.
TTTCCTGGAAAGAAAGTTCGGGGTGTGCGTGGAGGTGGCGGCGGAGGGTCACCGTGTCGGCGTGGTATTGCTGGGCGAGTTGTTGGATTTTTTCTTTCATGCGCGGAACAGGTTTTCTTTTTTTTGACAGGATTGACAAGATGAACAGGATGTTTTACGAACAAACTTATCAATCCTGTTCATCCTGTAAATCCTGTCAAAAGATCAATCATGTAGCTTTTGAAAAATTGTCAAACCTCGATTTCAAAAACGGGTGGCTGAACACCGCGACGAGGATGACCAGCACACCGAGGTAAAACTGTGGGTTGAGGTCTTCATGCTCTTGAAAGAACACCGCCGCGAGCAGCACCCCGTACACGGGTTCGAGATTGATGGTCAGGTTGGTGCCAAAAGCCGAAATGTACCGCATGGCGCGCAGAGTGAGGTAGTACGGCAGCAAAGTGCAGACCCAAGCCAAGAGCAGCAGCCATCTCCAGTCCAAGTTTTTGGGGAGCAATGGGGTGTCGGGCACTTGCCAAATGAGGAACGGCAACACGAGCGTGCATACGCCCACGCCGCCGGCCAATTCGGTGAAACTCATCACCAAAGGCGGTGGCGGGTCGTTGTCCACCAGCCTTTTGTTCAAAGAAGAAAACAGCGCGGCGAGGAATGCCCCCAAGATGCCGACGGCAAAACCGACCCGCATCCCCCAATCAATATTCCCCGCGATGAGCGCCATGCCGGGCAAGATGAGGAGGCCGAGCGCGAGTTCGTAGCCTTTTATCTTTTGGCGAGTCAGGGTGGGTTCTACGAGCGCGGAGAAGAACGAGGTGGTGGCCATGGTGGCCACGGCCACCGAGGCGTTGGAAAGTTTGATGGCCCCGTAAAAGCACAGCCAATGGATGCCGACCAAAATGCCGATGCCAAACATTTGGAGGTACCGCTTTGGAGGGATTCCGTGAAACTGCTTGCGCGGGATGAACAAGGCCAGCGTGGCACAGCACAACGCCACCCGCCACCACACCAAGGGCACTGCTTGCAGCGAAATGAGTTTGCCCAAAATGGCCGTGAAGCCCCAAATGAGCACACAAAAATGAAGGTAAAAGTATGCCCGGAGTTTGTCGGTCATGTCGAAGGAGGGAACGGCTGCGCTGCCCCACGCTGGGGCGTTGCTGCCAACTTGTTGCGCATTCCAAGGTTTTGTGCAAAGTTACGCTTTCCCATTTTCTACTTTTGCCGCCTGTTTTTTTTGACGCGGGCTGAACCCCGCGCTCCCTCCCCGCTCGCTCACCGTTCCCGCACATGGCAAGAAAGCAATACACCCTTCCCGGAATCCTCATCCACGGCATCGCAGACCGGGGCAAAGGCGTGGGCCGAACGGAGGAGGGCATGGCGGTTTTTGTGGACGGTGCGGTGCCGGGCGATGTGGTGGACGTGTTCGTGCAAAAAAAGAAGGGCGGCTTTGCCGAAGGCAGGGTGGAAAAAATCGTGTCGCCCTCGCCCGACCGGGTGGAGGCTTTTTGCCAGCACTTCGCCATTTGCGGCGGCTGCAAATGGCAAAACCTGGATTACGCAGCACAACTCCGCCACAAACAACAGGTGGTGGACGACGCGCTGCGCCGCATCGGCAAAATCGAGATCGGCGAATTCCTGCCCATACTCGGCGCGCCGGAAACGGTTTTTTACCGCAACAAGTTGGAGTTTGGGTTTTCCAACAAGCGTTGGCTTTTGGAGGGGGAATTTCCAAAAGATGAAGCACCAGAAGTGACACTTTTTCCAGAAGTGTCACTTCTAAACCCTGCGCTCTACGGCCTCGGCTTCCACAAAGCCGGCTTCTTTGACAAGATTATTGACATCCAAAAATGCTGGCTGCAAGCCGAGCCGTCCAACGCGCTGCGCAACACTTGCCGACAAATCGGGCTTGACCAAGCGTTGGAGTTCTACGACCCGCGCCACCACAAGGGTTTCCTGCGCAACCTCATGGTTCGCCTGACCACTACGGGAGAACTCATGCTCCTCGTCAGTTTTGCACAAGACCGCCCCGACGCGATTGCCCGCTATCTGGATGCGATTCTGGAAAAATTCCCCGACATGACGACGCTGGTGTACTGCATCAACACGAAGTTGAACGACTCCATGTTCGGCCTCGAAATGCGCACCTATCGCGGCAAGGGCTTTGTGGTGGAACAACTCGGCGACCTGAAATTCAAGATCGGCCCCAAGTCGTTTTTCCAAACCAACTCCCTGCAAGGCAAGCGGCTCTACGACGTGACCGCCGAATTTGCCGGGCTGACGGGCAAGGAAAACGTGTACGATCTGTACACCGGCACGGGCAGCATCGCGCTCTACCTTGCGCGGCATTGCCGGGCGGTGGTGGGCATCGAAGAAATCCCGGAAGCCATCGCCGATGCGGAAGAAAATATGCGGATGAACGGCATCGAGAACGCCACGTTTTATGCCGGCGATGTGAAGTCGGTGCTGTCGCCAGAGTTTGTGCAAAAACATGGCCGGCCCGATGTGCTGGTCACCGACCCGCCCCGTGCGGGGATGCACCCAAAGGCGGTGGAGTTCTTGCTCGACTTGGCCGCGCCACGCATCGTGTACGTCAGTTGCAACCCCGCCACGCAGGCGCGCGACCTCCAACTGTTGTCCGAAAAATATGCCGTGCTGAAAGTGCGCCCCGTGGATATGTTCCCGCACACGCACCACATTGAGAATGTTGCGCTGTTGGAATGGAGGGTTGATTAGGGTTTATGAGGTTTATGAGGTTTATGAGGTTTATGGGGTTTATCAACTTTATCAACCTCATAAACCTCATAAACCCTCGCTTGCGCCGCATATTCGATGATCCCGCCTTTCAGGTTGTAGAGGTTTTCAAACCCAAATTTTTCCTCCAATTCGCGGATGGCTTGGGCGCTGCGCGTACCCGAACGGCAATGCAGCACCACTTTTAGGTCTTTTGAAAAGCGGTCGGCTTGGGCGGACACGGTGGAAAGGGGGATCAATTCAGCCCCGATGTTGGACTCTTGGTATTCGTGTGGCTCGCGGACATCCACCAGTTGGAATCTTTCTCCCGATTCCTGCCAGTGGAATAATTCTTGCGCCGTGATTTCTTTGACCGGCTTCTCTCCGCTGGGCGTTTTCATGCCGCAGAAAAGGTCGTAATCAATCAGTTGGGCAATCGTCGGGTTTTTCCCGTTCAGGGGATTGTCGTCGCGGCGTTTGACCTTGAACGTATGGGTTTGAAAACGCAGCGCGTCAAAAAGGAACAAACGGCCGCTCAGGGGTTCGCCCACGCCCGTGATGATTTTAATGACTTCGAGCGCTTGCATGCTGCCAACGATGCCCGGCAAAACGCCCAACACCCCGCTCTCCGCGCAACTTGGCACCTGACCCGGAAGCGGGGGCGACGGGTAGAGGTCGCGGTAGTTCGGCCCTCGTTCGCCCTTTTCGTTCTCATAATTGAACACGGAAATTTGCCCTTCAAACTGAAAAATGGCGGCGTACACGTTGGTTTTTCCCAGCAATACGCAGGCATCGTTGACCAAATACCGCGTCGGGAAATTGTCGGTGCCGTCGGCCACCACGTCGTAGCCTTGGAGGATGTCGAGCGCGTTCTCAGAAGTGAGGCGCGTGTCGTGCAAGCGGATTTGGATGTGGGGGTTCAGCGACTGGAGGCGGCTTTTGGCGGCGCGGACTTTTGATTTTCCCACATCTTCTTGTCCGAACAGCACCTGCCGATGGAGGTTGCTGTCGTCCACCGTATCAAAATCAACGATGCCAATGGTGCCCACGCCCGCAGCCGCCAAGTAGAGCAACGCTGGGCTGCCCAATCCGCCCGAACCCACGACCAGCACTTTGGCGGCTTTTAGTTTTTGCTGCGCGGCGAGGCCGAATTCAGGCAGGCGGATGTGGCGGTCGTACCGCGCCCGTTCTTCTTTCGAGAATTGGATATCTTTGAGCAACCTTTGAAGGTTTGGGAAGTTTGGGAGGTTTGATGGGGTTTGGGAGGAGTTCCTTCGTGTTTGAAACGCAACGTCAAGGTGTGCTAAGCACCAGACCCGAAGGCCAACCCACGCCCTCCGCTTCTTCTTCGCTGACTTTCCAGAGCAAGGCGCGGAAGCGCAGCAGCGTAGCCGCCGCCTCGCTCTGTCGGATGCCGATTTCAATTTGGCCGCGCTCCTCGAAGGTTTGGCGGAGGATTTCGAGTTCGAGTTTTTTCACCGCGTTCATCACATCGGGCAAGAGCGCGTAGTCGAAATCCAACAGGAAAAAATCTTTCACGAGACATTCCACCACCACCGCATTGCGCAGGGCTTCGGCAGCGGCAGCGCGGTAGGCGTTGATGAGGCCGGAGGTGCCGAGCAAGGTGCCGCCAAAATAGCGCACCACCGCCACCGCCACATAAGTCAGCGAAAGCGCATCAATTTGACCCAAAATAGGCCGCCCGGCCGTGCCGCTCGGCTCGCCGTCGTCGTTGGCCCTGAACCTGCTGCCATCCGGCTCAAGCCTCCAGGCAAAACAGTGGTGTCGGGCTTTGAAATGTTCTTTTCGGAGATTTTCCAGATTCCCCAGCGCTTCCGCCTCGGTGCGCACCGGCCATGCGTAAGCGATGAATTTGCTGCCCCGGTCCTTGAATTCGCCCGTGCTGGCGGCAGCGATGCTGCGGTAGGAATCTGTCATTTTTACAGCCGTTTCAAAAATCAACCCTGCACCAGCGTCCCCACGGCTTTGCCGAGCACAATGTCGGGCAGGTTGCCGGGCGCGTTGATGTCGAAAACAATGATGGGCATATTGTTTTCCTGGCAAAGCGTGAAGGCCGTCATGTCCATCACTTCGAGGCCGAGGCTGATGACTTTGGCAAAAGTGAGGTGGTCGAACTTGACGGCCATCGGATCCTTCTCAGGGTCGGCGGTGTAGATGCCGTCCACCCGTGTGCCTTTGAGGATGGCGTGGGCACCGATTTCGTTGGCGCGGAGCGCGGCGGCGGAGTCCGTGGTGAAGAAAGGGTTGCCAGTTCCGGCAGCGCAAATGACCACTCGGCCTTTTTCCAAATGGCGGATGGCGCGGCGGCGGATGTAGGGTTCGGCCACGCTTTCCATCCTCAGGGCGGTCATCACCCGCGTCTGCACCCCGATGCTTTCGAGGGCGCTTTGGAGCGCGAGGCCGTTGATGACCGTGGCGAGCATCCCCATGTAATCGCCCGTCACGCTTTCGATGCCCGTGCCGTCAGATTGGATTCCTCGGAAAATATTCCCCCCCCCGATGACGACCGCCACCTCTACCCCCATGTCGCGCAATTGTTTGATCTGCAAAGCATAGTGCTGCAGCATTTCTGCCGTGATGCCGAATTTTTGCTGACCCATCAGGCTCTCGCCAGAAAGTTTTAGAAGAATGCGGCGGTATTTGAGTGCGCTCATAGAGTAGTTTAAAATTGGCCCTCCGTCGCGCTTTTACTCGCCTTAGCCTTTGACGGCGGCGGCGAGGCGCTATGGCGGGTGAAGCGGCAAAGGTCAAAAACGTTTTGGACTTTTTGCCTGCCGAAGGCTGCGCACAAAGCCCAGTGTGGGTACTTTCGCGCCAAACAAACTTGGCATGAAACAACTTTCCCTACTCTTCCTGGGCCTCTTTTTCTTCGCCCCGCTTTTTGCCCAACCTGCGCTGAAACATCAGGTGGACGAAATGACCGATGCAGTCGAACCCAAAGTCGTGGCTTGGCGGCGCGATTTCCACCAACACCCCGAGCTCTCCAACCGCGAGTTTAAGACCGCCGAGAAAGTGGCCGCTCACCTCCGCTCGCTCGGCATGGAAGTCCGCACCGGCATTGCCAAAACTGGGGTCGTGGGCATTTTGAAGGGCGGGAAACCTGGCCCCGTCATTGGCCTTCGCGCCGACATGGACGCGCTGCCCGTGTCAGAGCGCGTGGATTTGCCCTTCAAATCCACCGTCCAAGCCGAGTACAACGGCGAGCAAGTCGGCGTGATGCACGCTTGCGGCCACGACGCGCACGTAGCCATCATGATGGGCGTGGCCGAAATCCTTTCCAAGATGCGGGCCGAACTTGCCGGCACGGTCGTGTTCGTGTTCCAGCCCGCCGAAGAAGGCCCTCCCGGCGACGAAGAAGGTGGCGCGCCGCTGATGATAAAAGAAGGCCTGCTCACCGACACGAAAATGGAAGTTATGTTTGGCCTGCACATCAGTTCGAGCACCGAGGCTGGCAAAATCAGGTACCGCGCAGGCGGTGCGATGGCTGCTTCGGATTGGTTTTACATCACCGTACACGGCAAACAGGCGCATGGCTCGGCCCCTTGGGCAGGCATTGACCCCATTGTGGTCAGCGCCGAAATCATCCAGGGATTGCAGACCATCGTGAGCCGCCAAGTAGACCTCACCGAATTCCCAGCCGTGATTACGGTGGGCAAAATCGAGAGCGGCGTACGCGCCAACATCATCCCCGAACTGGCCGAAATGGTGGGGACTATCCGCACGCTCGACACAGCCATGCAGCGCCAAATCCACGAAAGGATAAAACGCACCGCCACCAAAATCGCCGAGAGCGCGGGCGCGAACGCCGAGGTGCGCATTGACAACAAAACCCCCGTCACCTACAACAACCCCGCCCTCACGGCCTGGGCTTTGCCCTCCTTGCAAGAAGCCGCCGGAGCGGCCAATGTGTCGGAACAAAAGCCCCGCACGGGGGCAGAAGACTTTGGCTTTTTTGCCCAAAAAATCCCCTGCTTCTATTTCTTCCTTGGCGGGATGCCCAAGGGCGGCAATGAAAAAACTGCCCCCTCGCACCACACGCCCGATTTTTACATTGACGAAAGCGGGATGAAATTGGGGGTGAAAAGTTTCTGCTATCTTGTGTTGGATTATTTTGCCAAGAAGTAGGGCGGATTAAAAAACGAGCGGAGGTACGACCTCAAGCCGTACCTCCGCGCTCAAATAACCGAATCCCCAACTCAACAAACCCCCATTTACTCAAACACCTCCTTCAAGGGAAGCGAAATGCCCAGCACGGCATCTTGGAGGGTTTCGTGGGCGCGGTAAATCTCGTAATCGTCGGGCGAGGAATAAACATAGATGTTGGCGAACGCGGGGAAAACAATCCAGCAGGACTGTACGCCGTGTTGGAAATATTTTTCCACCTTTTGGCTCATTCCATCAGCAGATTGGCTCGGAGAAATGATTTCGATGGCGCAAAGCGGAGGCTCCGTCACGGCGATTATATCATTCCGCAGGTTGAGCGGCGTTTTGGGGAAAATGCAGATGTCTGGCACAGAAGGCCAATCGGCAAGGTCAAGGCTGAGTTCGGAAGCCACTCGATACAGATTTTTGTAAAGGCTGCGCAATTCTGAACCAAGGTTCAGTTGAATGATACTGTGATTTAAAGAAGGCATAGGCTTGTTGCGTTCGATTTCGTAGTCGGACACCGAGTCCAGGGCTTCAAATTCGTAAGGCTCGTGCAGTACCATGATGTTCAAATTTTGGACAAAAATAGGCCAAAAAATTTATGACCAACAAACAAATCGCCCTCGCATTCGACGAACTGGCCAACCTCATGGAGCTCCACGAGGAAGACCCCTTCCGCATTCGCTCTTACGCCAACGCCTACCTCACGCTGCGCAAACTCGACGCGCCCTTGGCAGTCCTGACCGATGCCGAACTCAAAAACATAAAAGGCGTGGGGCCCGCCATCGCCGGGAAAATCCGCGAACTGCTCGACTCCGGGCAAATGGCCACGCTCGAAAAATACCGCGCCCAGACGCCGCCCGGCGTTCGGGAAATGCTCGAAATCGGCGGCTTCGGCCCCAAAAAAGTGCGGCAGGTGTGGCAAGAAATGGGCATCGAAAACCCCGGCGAACTCTGGTACGCCTGCAACGAAAACCGCCTCGTGGAGTACAAAGGCTTTGGCCTGAAAACCCAAGAAGACCTCAAAAACAAACTCGATTACTTTTTCAAAAGCCGAGGCAAACTCCTCCTCGACACCGCGCTGGCCGAAGCCGAAGCCGTGTGCGCTTTTTTGAAAAACAAATTCCCAAGCATCTTCGCCGAACCCGTCGGCGACGTGCGCCGCCGCTGCCCGGTGGTGGAATCTGTGGAGGTTTTGACAACCTTCGACGGGGAAGTTTTGGCCGCTTTCGAGGGTTCGGAGTTTGAAGTTGAAAAACGCGACGACGGGAAAATCCTGCTGCGCCGCAATCAGGGAACTGCCGTGGTTTTGCACCAATGCCTCCCGAGCGCGCTTGGCTCGAAATTGTTCAAGCACACAGGCTCGGCAGCGTTTCTGGAAGGGTTTGTCAAAGAGAATACGGGGGTGGATTTCAAAAATTTGCCCACCGAAGAGGAGGTTTTTGCGAAAGCAAAATTGGCCTATGTCGTACCGGAATTGCGCGAAAGCCTCACCCCCGCCCCCTCTCCAAATGGAGAGGGGAGCGAGACAGATTTGACAACTTTTAAAAAGTTGTCAAATCTCCAACACTTCCACGATGCCCCGGAATTGGTATCGGACCAAGACATCAAAGGCATCCTGCACGTCCACACCACCTACAGCGACGGCCTGCACTCGCTGCGCGAAATGTGCGAGCACACCCGCTCGCTCGGCTACGCTTACATCGGCATCACCGACCACAGCCAATCGGCTTTTTACGCCAACGGCCTCAAGCCCGACCGTGTGCTGGCGCAAATGGAAGAGATTGAAAAATTGAACGCCGAACTCGCCCCGTTCCGAATTTTCAAGGGCATCGAAAGCGATATCCTGAACGACGGCTCGCTGGACTACGACGACGCGCTGCTGGAGCAGTTTGATTTCGTCATTGCCTCCGTGCACTCCAACCTGAGGATGAACATCGAGAAGGCCACCGAGCGCATCGTCCGCGCCATCGAGCATCCCTACACCACCATACTCGGCCACCCCACAGGGCGGCTGTTGCTCAGCCGCGAAGGCTATCCGCTCGACTGGGACGCGGTGTTCGAGGCTTGCGCCAAACACCACGTCAGCATCGAACTCAACGCCCACCCGCGCCGCTTGGACATTGACTGGACGCTGATTCCCAGGGCTTTGGCGCACGGAATCCGAATCAGCATCAACCCAGATGCGCACAGCAAAGACGGCATTCTGCACACTCGCTTCGGGGTTATGGTGGCGCGGAAAGGGGGGCTGACGGCGGCAGGGTGCTTGAATGTACTCGGAGCGGAGGAATGGCTCAAAGCAAGAATCCAGAAGAGGGCAAACCGACGATAATCGGCGGTTTGCCCAGAACTTCCCGAAAGTTTGAGACTTTCGGGAAGTTTGACTCCACAAAACCCAACCAACGATAACCTTTTCCATGCGCCTGCCTTTTACCCTGCTCCTCTTTTTTTGCAGCCTCGCGGCCTTCGGCCAAAAATCCACATTCGACTTCGGAAACGAAGGCTGGGCCTGCGACGGCGACCCGGAAAGCCTCGCGGCCTACTGGGTCTCCAACGGCGGCAACCCCGGCGGGCACATCCGAATGACGGATGCTTCCACGGGCGGAACTTGGTACTTCATCGCGCCCGCAAAATTCCGGGGCCCGAAGTGCGATGCCTACGGCAAATTCCTCCGATACGACCAGTTTGCCGACAACCACTCCAACCCAAACGATTTTGCCGATGTGGAACTGAAGGGCGGCGGCCTCACCCTTGTGTTCGACCACCCCATCCTGCCCAACCCGACTTGGACGCACTACGACCTTTTTCTGCGCGAAGACGCGGGCTGGCGTATCAACACGGCCAATGGTTTTGTGCCCACCCAGCAGCAGTTCAAAGCCGTGCTTGCCAACATCACCAGCCTGCGCATACGCGGCGAATTCCACCACTTCGCGGTGGATTTTGGCGGCCTGGACAATGTGATTTTAGAAAGCAATTTTCGCTTCGACCTGGATGCCGACAACAGCGCTGGCCTTAGCAATGGCGATTACCGCGCCGACACTTCCTGCTATGCCAGCAGCATGGTGGTGGGCGACGACCCGGTGCTGACTTCCGAAGGGCCGATTGATTCCATCGCCGTCACGCTGCTGAATGCCAATGATTTTGAAGAAATTTTCCTCGATGTTTTTCCCCCCAACCTCCACGTGATACGCTACGGGCCTGACCGCATCACGTTCGTAAGCCTCGGTAATGCCTCGCCCGCCGATTTCTTGTTCGCCATCCGTTTGCTTGCATATCTGGATGCCTCGCCGCACCCCTTGCAAGGCGTGCGGCTGGTGGAGTTCCGGGTGTACGCTGGCTGCGGCGAAGCGGGGCGGCAACGCGCGCATTTGCCCATTTTTACGCCACCCAACGCAGGCCTGGCGGGCGACACGACGGTGTGCTCCAACACCAATCCGTTCAATCTTTTCAACTTGCTCCATGGGTTCCCCGACCCCGGCGGTCGCTGGGAGCCGATGCCCTCCATCGCGCCGGGATATTTTGACCCGGCCAAAGACACGGCGGGCCAATACGCCTACATCCTTTCGCCTACCAGCGAATGCCTCGGCGACACGGCTTTCGTCACGGTCTCGTTGGAAAACCCGCCCGTGCTACGCCCCGATACCACGCTGTGCTACGACGAGCCGCTGCGCATCCAACGCCCCCGCGAACTCTTGACTTGGGAATGGGGCGACGGGAGCCAACTGGCGAACATCGAGGTGACCGCACCGGGGGTCTACACGCTTCGGGGCGAAACGGAACACTGCATTTTTGAGGACAGTGTGGCGGTCAGTTTTTTCACCTGCAAGGTTTGCAAGCTCTTTGTGCCGAATGTCTTTTCTCCCAACGACGACGGGGAAAATGATGCCTGGCATGCTTTCCTGCCCTGCCGGTGGCTGCGCTTTCGGCTCGAAGTGTATGACCGTTGGGGAAGTCTCGTATTCGCGGCGGACGACCCGGCGGCGACTTGGGATGGCCGAATTCGGGGAAAGGATGCGCTCGCCGGAGTGTACGTGTGGCAATTGGAATGGGATGCCGAACTCTACGACGAGCGCAAAACTTGGCGTGCGGAGGGCGACGTGACGGTGCTGCGCTGAGTAAGAGTCTAGCTACGTTTACTAAACCTTAGAGGTCTTCGATTACCCACAGAATAACTCCATTGATAGTCAGGTGCGTAGCACCGGCAATATTTGTAGGCGTAGCATCAAGTTGTCGTTGAGGTGCAGCGCACCGGCACCTACTTCGGTACATTTCG
>JBJXFT010000025.1:0-34389 GCA_046155725.1 Saprospiraceae bacterium | reverse complement strand
GCCTTGCTGATGTACCCCAACCCTGCGGCGGACTGGCTGAAAATCGTGCTGCCGGCCCACCTGTCAGGCCAAGGCGGGCAAGGAAATTTGGAAGGCAAATGGCTGGCCGAACTGGCGGACGCATCGGGGCGGGTGCTGCTGCGCGAATGGCTGCCGGCCCACCTGTCGAGCCATGGCGGGCAAGCAGGCGCGGGCGATTGCACCTTGGATTTGAGCGGGCTGCCGGGCGGGGCGTATACGGTGACGGTGAGGAATGAGGGCGCGGCAATGTTCGTGGGCAAGGTGGTGAAGAAGTGACACTTTTTAAAAAAGCACCACTTCTATCGCGGGGCCAAAAAAACGCCCCGTCCGAAATCCATTTCGGGCGGGGCGTTTCGCATTGTGTCAGCGCACTATCGGTTCATAGACGCCAAAAACTCCTCGTTGCTGCTGGAGTGCAGCATGTGCTTTTTCACGAATTCCATCGCTTCCTCCGGTTTCATGTCGGCCAAGTGGTTGCGCAGGATAAACATCCGTTGCAGCGTGTCTTTGTCCAAAAGCAAATCCTCGCGGCGCGTGCTCGATTTGGTGAGGTCAATGCTGGGGTACAAGCGGCGGTTGGCGAGGTTTCGGTCGAGTTGCAGTTCCATGTTGCCCGTGCCTTTGAATTCCTCGAAAATGACCTGGTCCATTTTAGAGCCTGTGTCAATGAGCGCGGTGGCGAGGATGGTGAGGGAGCCGCCGTGTTCGATGGAACGTGCCGCGCCAAAGAATTTCTTGGGTCGCTGCAATGCAGTGGCCTCCACGCCGCCCGAAAGGACTTTGCCGCTGGCGGGCGCTACGGTGTTGTAGGCCCGCGCCATGCGCGTGATAGAATCGAGCAGAATCACCACGTGGTGGCCGCACTCGACCATGCGCTTTGATTTTTCGAGCACGATGTTGGCGAGGCGCACATGGTTCTCTGCCGCTTCGTCAAACGTGGAAGCGACTACTTCGGCTTTCACGTTGCGGCGCATATCGGTCACCTCTTCGGGCCGTTCGTCAATGAGCAGCACGATGACGTAGCATTCCGGGTGATTTTTCGTGATGGCGTTCGCGATGTCTTTGAGCAAGAAAGTTTTGCCCGTTTTTGGCTGCGCCACAATGAGGCCGCGCTGCCCCTTGCCGATGGGCGTGAAAAGGTCAATGATGCGGTTGCCAAAATCGCGCCCAGTGGGGCTGGTAAGCAGCGTGAACTTGGCGGTGGGGAACAGGGGCGTGAGGTAGTCGAAAGGCACCCGGTCGCGCACGTCTTTGGGGTCGAGGCCATTTATCTTCGCTACTTTCAGCAGAGCAAAATACTTCTCGCCTTCTTTGGGCGGTCGGATGGCGCCGCGCACGGTATCGCCTGTTTTGAGGCCAAAAAGTTTGATCTGCGAAGGCGAAACGTAGATGTCGTCGGGGCTGGTTTGGTAGTTGTAATCGGGCGAGCGAAGGAAACCATAGCCGTCAGGCATCATCTCCAAAGTGCCCAAACCCTCCACTATCCCATCCAACTCTACATCAAAACGCTCCCGGTGAACGGGCGGGGGCATCACCTCCGCAGGCTCTACGGGCGGCGGGGCCGGGCGGGGTTCTTCAATAATTGGAATAATTGGAAGTGGCTCCGGTTGGCTCGACTGGGACACGAGTGGCGCGAAGGGGCGGTGCATCGGCATGGTAGATGGCTCTTCTTCGTCTTCGGCGCCATTTACGCGCGCTACATATTCTTCCTCAAGGTTTTCAAGTTTGGCGGCACCAGAATCAAAGAGTCCGGGTTGGCCAGGGCGGGGCGCTTGTGGGCGGTTGCCGCGGCGGTCTTCCCATTCGCGTTGGCGGCGGTCGCGGCGGTCTTCCCAGCGGTCGCGGCTTCGGCCTTGCCCTTCTGGCCGTTGTTGTGGTTGGTCGCGGCGGTTTCCATCCGCAGCGGGTCGGTTTTGGTCCCGATTCCCTTGGCGGTCGTCGCGGCGTTGGCTTGGGGGTTCTTGCGCTTGTGGCGGCGGTGTTTCGCTGCGGTTGCCAATTTCGGCAGCAGCGCGTTCGCGCGGGGCTTTTGGTTTGGGCTCGGATGGTGCAGGTCGTGCTGTGGTGGGGGAAGGCGGTTCTTCTTCCTTGGTTACTTTGCGCGTGCGGCGGCCTGTTTGGGGGTTAGGTTCCTCCACAATGGGCACTATTCGGTCGGTGGCGTTTTTTTCCGCAAGTGCCTGTTCGTCCAGGATTTTGTAAATCAAATCCTGTTTGGAAAATTTGGCGATGCCCTTTACGCCGAGTTTTTGGGCGATTTCTTTGAGCTCTGTTACCAGCTTGTCGTTAAGCTGCAAAATGTCGTACATGGGTGGGGATGAAAAAAGTTAAAAGTAAGAGTTTGGCGCGGCTCGATGCCGGAGCGTTGGCATTTGAGACCTTCGCGCAGGGTGGGAGTGTGGTTGGTCGGTCATCGCGCCTGTGTTTGTTCGGGAAGCCCGCACAAAGCGCGTGATATTTGAAAAGAGAAAAATTTGACAAAAAGTGTTTGCAAAAAAACGCCCTGCCGGGAGTGGCAAAACTTCGGTCTGTCGGGAATAGTGTGTCGGTGAAAAAGGTCAGGGTGCGCGTTTGAAAAACCGCCAAGCCTCCAATGCGGGCTTTGTAAACTTTCTTAAACAACAAGGGAAATGAGAACGGGGCGGAGGCCAACAAAGGCAGTCGGTTGGCGTCGAAATCTTGGAACGAACGCTGCAAAGATAAGCCTGTTTTCAATTTCGCGCTATCTTGCCGCGATTTTTTCGGCTTGCGCCAAAATTTTACAAAAAACATAATCCACTCCCTCCAAAATCCACAAATCCACCCATAAACAAATCCACAGCAAAAAAGATGCTCCAACTAAAAGTGATCCGCGACGAAAAGCAACGAATCCTCACCGGCCTCCGCAAACGCAACTGGACGGCGGCCCAACTCAAAATCGTTGCCCAAATCATAGAAACCGACGACGCGCGCCGCGCCACCCAGAAAGACCTCGACGACTCGCTCGCAGAAGCCAACCGCCTCGCCAAGCAAATCGGCGCGCTCATGGGCCAAGGCAAAAAAGGCGAGGCCGAAACCCTCAAAACACAGGTGGCTGCGCTCAAAACCAAGAGCAGAGCCTTCGAAGAGCACATGGACAATCTCAAAAGCCAACTCGACGACATGCTCTACTCGGTGCCAAACTGCCCCCACAAGAGCGTCCCGAAGGGCAAAACCCCCGAAGACAACAAAGTGGCAAAGGATTGGACAAAACCGTTCCCCGCACTTCCCGAAGATGCGCTGCCTCACTGGGAACTCGCCAAAAAATACAACATCTTCGACCTCGAACTGGGCGTGAAACTTACCGGCGCAGGCTTTCCCGTCTATCGCGGCAAAGGGGCGAGGCTCCAGCGCGCCCTCATCCAGTTCTTCCTCGACGAAGCGGTGAAGGCCGGGTACGAGGAAATACAGCCGCCCCACCTCGTGAACGAAGATTCTGCGCGCGGCACCGGTCAATTGCCCGACAAAGAAGGCCAGATGTACCATTGCACAGTGGACAATCTGTACCTGATCCCCACGGCAGAAGTACCTGTGACCAATATCCTGCGCGACGAAATACTCGCGCTCAAAGACTTGCCTGTGAAAATGACTGCTTACACGCCTTGCTTTCGCCGGGAGGCGGGTTCTTACGGGGCGCACGTGCGTGGGCTGAACCGCGTACACCAATTTGACAAGGTGGAAATCGTGCGTGCAGAACATCCCGACCAATCTTACAAAGCCTTGCAAGGCATGGTGCGCCATGTGGAAAGCATTATGCGCAAACTCGAACTGCCCTACCGAATCCTGCTCCTTTGTGGCGGCGACATGGGTCATGCCTCTGCCAAAACCTACGATTTCGAAGTGTGGTCGGCGGCGCAGAAACGCTGGCTCGAAGTCAGTTCGGTCTCGTGTTTCGAGACTTTCCAGAGCAACCGACTCAAACTCCGCTTCCGCGACGAGAACGGCAAAACCGAACTGGCGCACACGCTCAACGGCTCGGCCATGGCGCTCGCTCGCATCGTAGCGGCATTGCTGGAAAACAACCAAACGCCCGAAGGCATTCGCTTGCCAAAAGTGCTTTGGAAGTACGCGGGGTTCAAAGTGATTGATTGAAAGCACCGGCTGCTTTAGCAGCGGGAACATTATGCGAAGCGGCCCGTCAGAAACATTCTGACGGGCCGCTCCGATTTTTTAGGAACAGGCTGTGGAAATTCATCGGCATTCTCCGCCGGTCAATTCGTATTCCCGCTCGCCCCTCTTTTTCACCTTGAGTTGGTAGGTGAGGGAGAGCGTTTCCAGCACTTTCTCGATGGGCTGGCTCGTGAGCGGAGCGCTGTGCGGACAGCCCGACATGGCTGGGTTCAAGGCTATTTTCACGTCGTAAAACTTTTCCAGATCGCGCACCACTTGCTGCAAGGGCGTATTTACAAATGCAAGCCCTCCGGTTTGCCACGCCAATTCGTTGAGCGAAGTCAGGTTCGACACGCGCACTTTGGCTGCCGAATGGTCGAACACCGCCTTTTGGTTGGCTGTCAGCACGGGGCCTTGGGTTTGGGCGGTGGGCGAAAAGCGAACTTTGCCGGAGCGCACCAGCACCGAGGTTTGGTTGGTTGTTTGGCACACGTCGAATTGAGTGCCGAGCACTTCCACCGAGCCGCCGTTTTCGAGTTCCACTTTGAAAGGGTGAGCGGGGTCGTGCTGTACTTCAAAATAGCCTTCGCCCCGAAGTTTCACGCGGCGTTCCCTGCTTGCCCATTTCTGTGGGTAAGCCAATTGGCTCCCTTTGCGCAGCCATACCCGAGAGCCGTCGGGAAGCCAGATGCTTTTGTTGTCGGTGTTTTCTGCCGAAACAATCAGCTCCGAAACCGAAGGCGCGGAGAATTGCTGCCAGCCCCAAACGGCGCTGAGCAACAAAGCCAGCACTGCTGCTGCCCGCATGAGCCGTTGGCCGAGCGTGGTGCTGACGCGCAATTGTGGCGGCGCAGCACTGCGGATGCGGGCTTGCACCTTTTGGAAATCAGCGTCGAGGTTGGGCGAAAAGGTTTTGCCGTAGCCCTCCGCTTTTTCCCAAATGCGCTGGGTATCCGCCGCGAGGTGCTCGTTTTCGGGCGATCGGCGCAGCCATTCGTCCAGCAAGGACGATTCTGCCAGACTGATTTCCCCGGAGAGCCGTTTGCTGAGCAAGAGTATGTATTCGCTGTCCTTCATGATTTTTTCGTATGCTTTTCAAAGCGTTTTTCTGTTGTAAAGACAACCGCCGCGCCCCTATCCCCTACGCCCCCAAGCACCATTTTAGGCATATTATGACAACCGGCGACAATTGGGCATGATGGGCCAGCGCTTCGCGCAGCATCTTCATGGCTTTGGTGATTTGGTTTTCGATGGTCTTGACCGAGATGCCCAACTTTTCGGCAATCTCGCGGTGCGAAAGTTGCTCGAACCGGCTGAGGTTGAACACTACGCGGCATTTTTCGGGAAGGCTGCCAATGGCGGCGTGGAGGGCATCTTCGAGCGTGTCTTGGGTTTGCCTGTGGTGGAGGTCTTGCGGCGCGGTATCGGCCAATTGGCTCAGGTCGTCGGCATCCTCAAACTGGAAGCGGCGGTTGGCCTTTATATAGTTGAGCGATTTGTTGAGGGCAGCGCGGCGGAGGTATGCGCGGAGCGAGGTATGGATGTCGAGGTTTTCGCGCCTGTTCCAGAGGTCCACGAAGAGTTCTTGGGCGAGGTCTTGGCAGGCGGGTTCGTCGGGGATGAGGCGGTAGATGTCTGAGAGCAAAAGCGGGTAGTGCCGGTCAAAGATTTGCCGGAGCGCGCCCTCGTTGCCGAAGCGGAGGGCAGAGAGCAATTGCTGTTCGGGTGTTTCCACTTAGTGTGAGAGCCGTGAGAGTGTGAGAGAGCGTGAGAGACAAGGTTGCCGCATTTTAACTAAAAAATTTTAATTCTGAATTTGCTACAATTATTTAAAGGATAAAAAATCATCGCAACCCAAAATCGAGATTCTGAAAACATGATTTTTCAAAATGGCGTATTTCTTCAAAATGCTGTTTGGCAAAGGTGTTGACAAAAAATATTTTTTCCTCGCCAAAATAGGGGCAACGGTAGGGGCGGTTGTCCTAATGTCATAAAAGCGACTAAACACATTTTGCTAAAATCTGAACATGGACACGAGAAATTCTCTACCTGTACTCGAAACCAGCCCGCTCTTTGCGGTGCTTTCCCTCGAAGAACGCGCCCTCATCCAACGCGGTGCAATCGTGCAAACTTACGGCAAACATTCGGTGCTGTACAAACCTGGGCAACTGGCCAACAAGGTCTACTTTATGCTCAAGGGCATTGTAAAAGTGGCTGTTCACGCCGAGAAAAAAGACATCATAAAGTACGTGGTGCGGCCCGGCGGGCTTTTTGGCGAATCGTGCCTGACGGGCGACAACCTACGCCGCGACTTTGCCTACGCCATGGACGACCAATTGGAACTCCTTGAACTCGACTCCAACGCGGTGCTGGCGGTGATGAAGAGCAATTTTGCCTTCGCCCAATCGCTCCTGCACTTTCTCGGCGAGCGCCTGCGCTACACCGAAAGCCAGTTGGAAAACGTGGTGCTGAAAGATTCGCGCAGCCGCATCGTGGAATACCTCCACCAGATGGGCCACGAACAAGGCAGAAAAGTAGGCCTTGAAACGCTGGTGAAACACAACATGACGCACCAAGACATCGCAGACCTCACGGGCACCAGCCGCCAAATGGTGACGGCCGTGCTCAACCAACTGAAACGCTCCAATGTGCTGTACTTCAATCGGAAAAAAATTCTTTTCCGCGATTTGCAGGCACTCCCAATGGGGCTTTGATTGATTGATGATTGATAATGGTTGATTGTTCGAGAAATCAACAATCAGCAACCAACAATCCAATAGTTTTGCTTCATACGATAGAATGGGTTTTGTTCGAGCGGCACGCGTAATGCGGCGCCGCTTTTTTTTGTGCCTTGCCGCTTGTCCCAACAGGGAAAACCCCGATACCGCCGCGCATCGGCTGCGCATAACCACGATTCACGTTTGAGAAACCTTTTTTGGGTTTCTTAAACGTAGGCTGGCTCCGATGTCTTGGCCAAGGTCCGTGCAAGACCCTCGAACACGTTTAAGAAACCCAAAAAAGGTTTCTCAAACGAGTGCATATATGCGAAGCCAACGCTCGGCGGTATCGGGGTTTTTATAGGAAAGCCCTGCTTGTCCCAACGAGGTCAGTCGGTTTTGTAAAAAAATAGCCATTCCTACGTTGCGCTTGTTCGGGTTGGCAAAAAGGCGTTTCCTTTGACGGCTTTTTCACCAACTTTTCCCGCTCATGCGCACAAAAACTACCCTCGCTTTTTTCGCAGCATTGTTTTTTTCCTGCGGCTTGTTTGCCCAAAAATTCACCACGCCCCCGCCCACTTCCGTGCGCGCCATGGCGGAATGGGAAGAATTGCAGGCGCTCATCATCACATGGAATGGCCAGGCAAACATCCTTACCGAGATCGTCCGCGCCGCCCGTGAAGAGTGCAACGTCATCATTTGCTGTGCAGACCAAAACCTGGTGACGCAAGCAAAGAACAAACTGAATACCAGCGGCGTGGACATTTCTTCCAATGTGACTTTCCTCGTCACCCCGAACAATTCCATTTGGGTGCGCGATTACGGCCCCAATTGTGTGTACGCCAATGATGTGGACTCGCTGCACATCGTGGACTGGATTTACAACCGCCCCAGCCGCCCACAAGACAACCTCATTCCGGAGAAAATCGCGGAACACTTGCAGCTGCCCGTATTCTCCACCTCCGTCGCACCCTACGATTTGGTCAATACCGGCGGCAATTTCATGACCGACGGCAGGGGCACGGCCTTCGCCTCCAAACTTATTTTTACCAACAACGACCAAATCCAAAACGGCGAGTGCGGCATTCCCAACGATGTTTTGGGCACGAGCAGCCACACGGAATCCTCCATTGACAACATCATGCAGGAGTTCATGGGCATCGAGCGCTACGTCAAATTCGACCTGCTGCCCTACGACTGCATCCACCACATTGATATGCACATCAAACTGCTCGACGAGGAAACACTGCTCGTGGGGCAGTACCCGCCAGGCATCGCCGATGGGCCTCAAATCGAGGCAAACCTCCAGTACGTTTTGAGCAATTTTCAGACCTCGTTCGGTACGCCGTTCAAAGTCGTAAGAGTCCCCATGCCCCCTGAAGGAGGCCAATACCCCAATGCCGGTGGAGATTACCGCACCTATGCCAACGCGGTTTTTGTCAATAAAACCATCCTCGTGCCTTTCTACGAAACGCAGTTCGACACCACGGCGCGGCGCATTTGGCAGGAAGCCATGCCGGGCTACAAAGTGGTGGGCATCAATTGCAACAGCATCATACCATCGCTGGGCGCCATTCATTGCATCACGAAGGAAGTGGGGGTGAATGAGCCGCTTCGGATTGTGCACCAAGCCTTGCAATGCCAAGACAACAGCCTTGTTTTCGGCGAGTATTCCGTCTATGCGACTGTTCAGCACCGAAGCGGCATCGAGGGGGCAAAACTCTTTTACACCACCGACCTTTCCGCGCCTTGGCAAAGCACCGATATGACGCAGGGCATCATCCCGAACGGCGACTGGTTTGGCGCAATCCCAATGCAGGCGGCTGGGAGCACCGTTTTCTACTACATCGAAGCCAAGGCTGTGAATGGAAAAACGCTCGCCCGACCCATCACCGCGCCCGATGGCTGGTGGAAATTCTGTGTCACCCAGAGTTCTGGCGTCGAAACGCCGCTGGCCGACCTTTTGGAAATTTACCCAAACCCCGCCTCTGCCACCACGGTCGTGCCCGTGCAATGCGCCGCCAAAACCCGTGGCAGCGTTTTGCTCTTCAACAGTTTGGGGCAACTGGTGCAGGAAATTTTTTCGGGAGAATTCCCTTCGGGAAATTCCAACTACTTCTTGGATGCGGGAAACCTTGCTTCCGGCACCTACTTCGTAAAGCTGCAAACCGGCGGGCAAGTGCGGGTGAGGAAATTGGTGGTGCGGTAGGTGCTCAGCGCTCCAATCCCAGCCCATACGGCGTGGTTTCCGCTTCTCCAAAATTGCAACGCCCCCTGCCCGAATCGAGCAGGGGGCGTTGCAAAAAATGTAGGCCAACCCAAAATCCATCAACGGCGCAATACGAACCTTTCTTCGAGCGGCGCCTGCGACGCGGGCGTGTTGAACAGCCGCAGTTCGAGCAAGGTATCGTTGATGGAGTGGACTTGGAAGTTGAAAAACAAGAAGTCTGGGTCTACCTCGACGTAGAGCTCTGTGTCGTTTTCGCGGAGTTCCCAAGTGCCGGCGATGACGGCCACGGAATCCACATCCGTGTCGCAGTACTCGGTCTCGTCGCGGAGTTCGAATTTGTTGCCCGCCGAAAATTTCCAGCCATCGCCGATCTGGCAAGGGAGCGAGGCTTCTTCAAAAACACCATCGCCGTCGTTGTCAACGAGGTACTCGGTATGCGACCAAGTGCCGTCAATAAGGATTTGTCCCACTTGGGAAGGGCTGTCCTTTTTGCAGAAAGCGCAAAGGACGAGGAGGATGGGGAGGAAAGGTTTCATGTTCTTCATTGTTGAAAGATTTAGAAGTGAATGTGCTTAGCGGACGATGGCAAGGTTGGCTTGGATCAAAGTGAGGTCGGAGGCAAAAGCCCGCACCTGATACACGCCATTGGGCAGGTTTGCCACGTTGAAATACTGCCCGTTGGTGTAAAGGTAAGTGTCCATCAGCGTAGTGGAGCCGCCGCTGGCCGGGTAGATTTGGATGCGCACGCCGTTGGGGTCGGTGGACACAAAATCTTCGGTTTCGCCCTGTGCGATGCGCACCGCAATTTGGTTTTGGGCGGGGTTGGGGTTTATCACGATCAGGCGCGGCTGGTATAGTGGGCACACCGTGTAGGGAATATCGAGGGTTTTGGTAAGGTCGCCACATCCTGTGTGGACGTATAAGGTGAGGGTGATGGTTCCTTGGCCGCCGTGGTGAGGCAGTGGCAACACATTGTCAAAATCGAACAATGGCCCATCTCCATCTATGAACGCTCCAGTGGTGTTGTTCAGGGCTTCCCAAGCGTAGGCTTCGTCTGGCAAGGGAACGCCAGATGTTCCGTAGGGATTTACGGCGCGTGCCACATAAAAGGACCGGCAAGGGATTATCTCTGGTACAATGGTATAATCGGGCAACTCGCTTAGGATGGGTTTTCGGTAGGGGAGGTCGCAGACGTCCGGTTCAGTCATAGGCGTAGTAGCAGGGTCCATGCCTGGGGCATAATAGTATTGTAACCTCGTGAATCTTTCTTGGGCAAAAACTCCGAGGTATGAAGGCGTAAGAGCCGTCATCATAGTCGCTGAAGTGGGATTGGCCGCTACATCCAAAAGGTTGATATTGCTGCTGCTTTCCCATGTCAACGACGAAAACGTCGGTGTTGGCGAATAGGTACCTTTTAGTCGATATGTCCCCGATTGGCCCGGGCACAAGGTACTTGGGCCTTCTATTTTGTCTTCGCCCAGAAAATGCCCGCTTAGGGTGGGCTCTGGCCTGTCCGGGTGGTAGTAGGGTACTTTTTCTTCCGGAAAATACAGCATATAAATGTTATACAGAGCCATATAGTCCAAGCCATTGAACTGGCGAGCATCTTTTATTATTCCTTGGCCTTCACCATGCCCTTCCCACCGCTGGCCCGTCCAGTCGGGTGTATTGGGGCATTCAAATGCAGGCCAATCTTCACTATGGTTGTCATAATCGTATGGTTTGGAGCAAGGGCCTCCACAAGGAGCTCTACAAAGCAAGCTCTCAAAAAAGCCTTTCGACACCGGTACATCGGGTTGGGCTGGGTATAGCAGGTTGTTCATTAGCAACAAGATTTCCTTTCCGTCATCGTTGCAAGCACTGATGATCCTTTTTCTGGCATATCCTGAGCCATAGTCTCCAATGTCAAAACCGATGCTCATTGCCTCCGCAAAAAACGTTCGATTGAAAAGTTTTCCCCACTTCCATCGGTCAAGCGCTTCCACGTGGTGGTCGTCGTCGCCAACATTGATGTAGTTGTACATATACTCTACCCCAGCGTAGGTCCACTGAAGATTTCCTCCCGCACACTCACTAAACTTGATCGCATGCGCGCAACAATCATCATCGGAAGATCCCGGCCAAAAGATGTGCCGGGTTGTATTTTCTGGCAATTTCACAAAGCCTTTGGCAATGTCTTGCACAATGTCAAAAGGGTTGTAAACCGCGCCGTCGCAAGTGGTAACTGTTGCCGTTGGCGGGATATATCGCTTCACCATGGCCAAGCCCATCATAATGGAAAAAAGTTGATCTTGGCTCACATAGCCCACATGTCTCTCCATGTAACATGGCGCACTAAAATTATCATCGCAGGGCGGTTTTTGTGCCATAGCAAACGCCCCTCCTACCAAGTCAATGTTCCACTTGTCTTCCGAGGGGTCGTGTAGGATTTCCTGCTCTTGAGTTGGGTCTGCTCGAATGAAAAAGCCGGAATAGCCGCTCAGGTCAGGCGACCATGGGCAATTTGCTTTACACTCAATGTCAAAATTCCATTTCCATGGCAACCAACCTTCACACTGATGATTGTGGTATTTTTCCATGCACAGGCAGGATTCGACAACTTGGCCTCCATCTGGGCAGACTTCAACACCATTCGTGATCTCATCGTACCGCTCTTTCACGAGGCAGTTGGCCGTGATGTCCAAGCGGCGGTAGGCTTGCAGTGCAAGGAAAAGGTCTTCCAGTGTTCGCTGCTGTTCCTCATATTGCCCATTACGCCCCAGCAGTTCGTACTCAGTAGCGAGCGTGACCAGATACCAGCCTATTTGGTGCGGGGTCTCGGAGCCGTATTCTAGGTAGTTGTGTTTATCCGTAGTAAATGGTGGGTCATTGCCATTGCCGGGTGGATTATGACTCGTTCCAGGAGATGGTCCACCATCAGCACATGCTTGATTGAAAAAATCACTGCTTGGGTTGTTCCTATCATCCATCCCCGAGACCGCACCATTGGGAGCCATCCAAATACTTGTTGCTGGCAGGCCGTACCCGTGTAAAAGGTTATTACTACAGCTGAGTTGTGAGAGGTCGCCTTCATTTCTTGTGATGCCGTTGCCGATGCAACCCTCTGGTTTTCGATCGTTCATCACAAAGTGCTTGTTCAGGTTTTCCCGATACTGCCAGTATTTGGCCGTTAGGGCTTCAGCGGAACAAGACTGCGCCATACTAGAATGGCAATAGAGTAAGATTGCAAGGCATAGTAGTCTTGCAACAAAGCGAGGAATTACATTCATATTTTGAAATGTTTTAGTGGAAAAATCTTGGAATAGGAATGGCAAAGACCGTTCATCAGATGGCCTGATAAAAATCTTAATTGACAAACTTTGAGGTGAAACCGCTTCGAGTTAGAAAGTAATGTTGAAGGTTGCCGTGTCGCTTCGAGCCACATACACTGAGCCCTGATTAGGTGCTGCAGAAATATCGAAGGGCAGTGGGGACAAATCCCAGTAGATATTGATTGTTTCTTCTGAAGCCAGCCTTATTACGCTTGTGGCAGAATGGGTATGTTGCACGAAAAAGGTATCTCGAGAAGCAACACCATGTGAAAGACCTAACTCGGAGTAACGAAAGGGACTGTAGATGCTAACATATAGAGTATCAGAGACTCCTAAAGCATTTTCGATGTTCAATTCTAAAACCCCATCCAAAGGTATCATTTCAACAGTTATATCATTTGCCTTGCCTTGATTAATATCAACTATGTGAGTACCCAAACCTTTTGGGAGATATCCTTTTTTCTTCACCCAAAAAATGCTCAAAGGGAGGCCACTCTGAAAACTGAACCCGCCATTTTCATTAGAATAAATATCTACATACTCATAACTATTAGCTGTGTAATCGTCTTTATGCTGAATCTTAAATTCGATGAAGGCACTATCAATCGGCTCGCCCGTAACCTTATCCACCACGGTGCCGTTCACTATGGTAGTTTTGTCTTTGTTGCAGGATGCAATCCCAAACAGTAAAAGCGGGAAAATGAGAAAAAAGCAGCGCGTAAGTAATCGTGTCATGATCGGATGAAAGTTTGGTGAGGGCGAATGGTGAGGCAAAGGTATAAGGAGGTTTTGCAGAAAGTTTGAGCAGGGCGCGACAAAATTATCAGCCAGCCTCATAACTTTACCACCCAAACTCATAAAATATGCGCATAGGTCATAACGTACGTCGCTACCGCGAAAAAAAGGGCTGGAAGCAGGAATCCTTGGCCGAAAAGATCGGGATGTCACAAAGCAACCTCAGCAATATCGAATCCAACAAGCAGGATGCAACTTGGGAACAGATACAAGCCATCGCACTGGCGCTTGAGGTCAACACGAAAAAACTTACTGCCCAGAAAAACCCTGTGTTCAACAGCAACCATCAGCAGGGCGGACATGCCAACAACTACATCGTGCACAACGGCGCAGAGGCCGCACTCGCTGCCAAAGATGAGGTCATCGCTGCCAAAAATGAAATGATCGCAATCCTCCACGCACGTGTGCTGGTTTTGGAAAGCGAATTGCAAACCTCTCGGAAGGGATAGGCTGTCATCTCCGCTTTCTGGCCTTGTGTGTGAGAACGGGGATTGCAGTGGGGCGCTGAGATATTCACTTCAACTGAACATGCACATGGTCATCGTGCCGCGCCGAAAAGCAGTCCTGCGCCCTGATATTGGGGTATTGTTCGAGGCCAAAGCGTTGTTCGAGGTGCGGCTGAATCAGGATCCTCCCAAATGCAGGGTGCTTTGCTATAAGCCGCATTAGTTCGCCAGTCCGTTCCCCGTCAAAAACGTAGTCCTTTTTGTTGTATGCCCATCCGCCAAGGTCCCCGTCATATCCGATGTACCAGTAGCCTTGTTGCTTGCAATGTTTGGCATAGTCGAACTCGCCGGGCAACGCTTCTGCCCAAAGGCCATAGCCGTGCGGCGAAGGGTTTTTCCTAAGAGGGACATCCGTTTTTGCGCATTTCCAGTAAAAAGCAATGTCAATGGCTGTGCCGGTGCAATGCGCCGCCAAAACCCGTGGCAGCGTTTTGCTTTTCAACAGCCTGGGGCAACTGGTGCAGGAAATTTTTTCGGGAGAATTCCCTTCGGGAAATTCCAACTACTTCTTGGATGCGGGCAAACTTGCCTCCGGCACTTACTTCGTAAAACTGCAAACGGGCGGGCAAGTGCGGGTTAGGAAATTGGTGGTGCGGTAGGACTCAGCTATCTAATTCCAGCCCAGCCCATACAGCATGGCCTCCGCTTCTCCAAGAACTGGAGCGCCACCTGCCCGAATCGAGCAGGTGGCGCCACAAAAAATGTGTTCCAGCCCTCGCACAACTTAGTGCGTCGCTTTTGCTTGCTCAGCAGCACCACTTTCCGCACCACGCGCTGTATACACCTCTATGCTGCTAATGACACGCTATGTCATTTCCCTATAGATCCCCGCTTTTTCAGCGGCCTGTCCCCTCTGAATGACACGCTACGCCTTCGCAAGAGGTCTAATCTGCGCATTCTACTTATTCCTTCACCACCTTCGCCATGCCGAGCAAGCCCTCGCCCGACCAAAGTTGGATGAAGTAAATCCCCGAAGGCAGCAATCCCAACTCCAACTGCTGTTCGTTCGCTCCCAACTGCGTTTGCAAAAGCAGTACGAGCCGCCCCTGCGCATCGGCAATTCGGACGCGCGTGTTCTCTTTTGCCGGTTCAGGAAGCCAGATGGTCAATTGGCCCGTGGTCGGGTTGGGAGCCACTTGGAGCATGGCCGCTTGCGGCTCGGCAACGCCGCTGAAAGGGCCGCACTGTTCAAACTCGAACTCCACTTCCTTCACGCAGCCGCCGCATTCGGTTTCCCATTTGTACTTCGTTTCGGGCCAGACGACCGTGAGTGTCGAGCCGTTTTCTCCCGGGAGCGATACCCATGTGCTGCTGCCAGTGTCGTATCGGTACCACTGATGGTTGCATGTGCTTCCGTTCGGCGGGTCAATGTTCAGGCCGGTCAATTGCACCGTTTCGTCTTTGCAGCGCGAGCACGGCCCCAGCACCACGGCCCGGCAAGGCGGATCCATGGTCAGCACGTTCGATTTTACGATTTGGTCGGCGCAGCACAGGTCTGTCACCACCACATAGTAGTTGCCAGAGTAGTCGCCGTTCAGGCTGCCGTCCATGTAATCGTACACATTCAACACGCCCGCCAGACTCGTGGAGGTATGAATCACGTACCCGTCTTTGTACCATTCTATCGTGACACCGCAGGAGGACGAGGAGTCAATGTGCACTTGAAGGTTCACCCCGGTTTCCTTGCAAGGGTCGAGCGAATAGGCCGCGAAATCGCTGATGACGAGCCGGTCGTACACATCAATCATCAGCGTCAGCTCGTCGGCGATGCACACGCCATTCTTCTTCGTCACCTTGTACCAAGTGTCGTAATACCGCTTGTTCGTGCTCAAAAGCGGGTTCATCGCCCCAGCCGTAGTGAGGGGCGAATAGGTGCTTCCGTCGCTGCTGATAAGCCAGTTCCACATAGCCGGAGCGGGCGGTTGCGCAGCACATTCAGGTTCGTAACGGATTTGCGCGTCCTCACCTGGGCAGAAGGGCTGCACATCGGGCGGGAGCAGGGTCAAAGTGCCCACGCCCGCGTCGTTGTCGTAAATCCGAATCCTGTATTCCGTGCTTTGGTCGCCGCAGGGTTGGCCGGTGATGACCGCGCGGTACAAGTATTCGCGCCAGCAATCGTCCGGCACTCCAGTGATGGGCGCGGCTGCAAAACTCAGGCCCGTTACGGTCAGCGTGTTGCCCGTTTGGCCCAGCAAAATGCCCGCATGGTTGTACCATTGAATGGCCGAAGCACAGCCAGCGGGGTCATAAGCTGCGGTCAGCGTCACGAAGGGCGGCACGGCATTGGAACAAAGTTGCCAGGGCGTAATGGAAGTGATGGTGCTGGAAATCGGCGCGCAAAGGTTGATGTTCGCCACATTGGAAGTCAGCAAAGCGCAAGGGCCGCCGCAATCCCCCTGCAGCACCTCGGCATACACGCACACGTCGCCCGTGAGGTATTTGGGCAAAAGCACCAAGTCGGCGCAGCCATTGGTCACTTGATAGGGCGTACCCCAAGCCGGGTCGCCGATGGGCGGGCAAGGCGCGTAGGCCACATACCAGCGCACTTGTTGCACGTCGGGCAGCACGAGGCAGTCGTTCAACGGCACGAGGAGTTGCGCCGCGCTTTCGCACACTTCCGCGTCGTCCACCTGTATTTGGCGGCAACACGGCACGTCGAGCGTGAACGGCAGGCTGCAACTCACCGGCCCGTTCGGGCATTGGCAAGTGAGGGTAACGACCGGGAAAAGATTGACCGGCACACAGCCTGGCGCGAGCGTGATGGTGCCCGTCACTGTGCCGATGTTTCCAACCCAAGTGGCGGGGCTTCCGAAAATGGTCACGCCCGTTTGACCGCCGTTGCTCACCGTCAGGGTACAATTGCCGCCCGATCCGGTCAGGTCTTCTACCGCTACTTCAAATGTGAACACGTTCGGGTTGGCGGTACATTCAATGTCGGCGCCGCTCACTTCACCACAAAGGCAGTTGATGTTGACCGTAAAATCGCAAGTGGCCGCGTTCCCTGCCTCATCCGTGGCGGTGTACGACACCATCGTAGGGCCACAGGGGAAGAAATCCCCGCTGACGTGCGAACCCGTGATGGTCGCTTGCGAGCAATCGTCCAAGGCGGTTGCGGTGCCGAAATCCACGTTCGCGCCGCCCAAGCAAGCCGCCACATCCACGAGTGCGGGCGGCGGCGGGCAATTGATATCGGGTGGCGTGTTGTCCACTACGGTCACGATGAACGAGCAGGTTGAGACATTCCCTGAGCCGTCGGTGGCGGTGCAAGTCACTATGGTCACGCCCAAGTTGTACTCGGTGTTGGTCACTGTGCCAGAGGTTGCGCCGGAAAGGGTGCAAGTCAGCGTCACCGGCCCACAGTCGTCGGTGGCCGTGATGAGCGGGTTGTACATTGCCGTACAGTTGATCGTGTTGGTGCTGAGCGTGATGTCGTCTGGGCAGTCCATGGGCGGCGGAACCACATCGGGCAATATCTCCACCACATCGCAGAAACTGGCCGTGCATCCCGTGGCATCAGTCATGGTGACGCAAAAAGTGTGTACGCCGGGCGGGAAACTTGGGAGAATCACGTTTTCGCCCGTGGCATCCTCCACATTGTCGCCATCAAAGTCCCAGGAATAGGTGAACGGCCCGATGCCGACGAGTGGGTTGGCAAACAACTCTACGCCATTGCAATCCGGCGTAGGTTGCCAAGCAAAATTCACCTCGCAAGTCGGCGCCTCATATTGGTCGCAAAAAACCTGGCCCAAAGGCGTTTCCGATTCCTCCACGGTAAGGTCGCCGGTCGGTTCGTTGGCGCTCACTGTAAAAGGCAAATGGGGCAAAACGGGCGGCACGAGCGACTGGAACAGGGGCGTATGGGGCGCGATGCAGTCGCAATTGTCCAGCCAGCCGTCCACATCGGTTTTCATCGCGAATATCCTCGCCCGGCCATTTGGGTTCACAAAGAAACTCGCCCCTACCCAAAAACCGCCGTCCGCCGTAGCATCCACCACCACGGGGGCTTGTGCCGGATAATTGCCTCCGGCAAATAGGTTTTGCGGCTGGCGCCCCCAGAGGAAACTCCCGCTGGTGGAAAATTTCAGCATCGTAGTGGTGCTGAGGTTGCCGGAAAAGGCATTCGTATTGCCCAGCACCATCAGGTTGTCGTCCGCCGAAAGTTTCAAGTCGGTGAAGTGCATGCCGTTGTTGAAAAGGCCGCTCGTCGGCACCTTGTTCACCCAGTTGATGAGGGGCGCGGGGATGGGCGGCGCAATGGTGGCTTCCAAAATGAACGGCTCCGAAAGGTCGCTCCCATCGTCGAAGTTGAAATAGCCGCTCACGTACACGAGGTTGTTGTTGCGCATCACCAGGCCCGTGGGGAATGGGGTTTCTGTGGTAGAGTTGGTTCTCATGTCCAACCGTCCCTTCCCGTAAGGCTGCACATTGTACGAACCGTCAAAAACCGAAGTGCCCACGTGTTTCAGACCGGCCGAATCCACCCTCGACACCACGAAAAAATTGGTGTTGTTGCCTGCTTTGAATTGCTCCATCTCGTAGGGGAATTGCGAAGTGACTTGCCCTGCGATACATTCATGCCCACTGATCAGGTTGCAAGTGCTCGGGTCTATTTCTGCAAAATAGATATTGTGTACGTTGTCCGGAGTTTGAATATTTTGCTTGTCGCAAAGGACCACCATGTTCAGATTGTCGCTTCGTTGCAAGCAATCCACGCTGCGCATGTCATCCTTTTCCGAAGGGATAATCCGGGAGGTTTGCAGAAGCCCGGAGTGATTCAAACGCGCCACCACAATCCCAAGGCCAACCGACTGAGAGATGGTGGTCATGGAAACAAAGTAGCCCTGCGAGGTGCCCGCCGCATCAAATATCTCGGTTATCTGCCCCAGCGATTTGTAGTCCTCGTCAGACGGCAGCACAAAGGCAGTTTCTGTGAACTGTGTTATGGTAAAGCCGAGCATGACGGGCGGCGCGATCAAATCCCCGTCGTTGTCCAAGCGGAAAAAACAGGCATCGAAGTCGTCAGGGTTGTTCCTTGCCCGCACGCCGATGCCCACATATTCTCCGTTGCTGGCCTGAAAGCCATCACAGAGGAAAAAATTGTCGGTCAAAGTGGTGTCCTCAGGGAAAATAGTGCTGTAAACATCCACATCAACCTCGCAAGGTTGCGCGAACAGCCCGCTGCCCAGCAACAGAAAGAAAGCGGTGAGAAAAGAGAATTTCTTTATCATGGAAAATGATTTTTTTCAAATGAGAAGTAAGGCGGAACTCCGTTCCGCAGGAAGGCATCACGGAACACTTGTTCCGAAAACGCCGATTGCTCATTGCTGGCAAGGCACCACAGTGGCCGTGGCCGTGTCCGAACAGCCCGTGACCGGGTCGGTCACCGTCACCGTGTAAGTGCTTCCTGCCAAAAGCGGAACAGATTGGATGCTGCAGGTAGTGGCCGTGTGCGTGCCCGTGTCGTCCGTCCAGCTCCAATCGTAATTGAATGTGTTCGGGTCGGTGCCACAAGTATTTTTAGACACCGAGCAAGCATCCAGCGTGATCTCCATGCCCGGCGAAACACAGATGGGGTCAGGGCAACTGATGGCCGCCAAAGTCTCGCAGATATCAAGGCAATGCCAAGGCGTTTGCGTCACTTGGCAGCCGTTCGAGATGTCCACCCAATAGCAGCCACTTTTCGTAGCGGTATAATCGGGCGAAGCCCCGCTTTGCACCTCCAAACCGTCGTAGTACCAAGTGTAGGTGTACGCGCCGGGGGCGCTCAGGGAGAGCAAGGTGCTGCCATCGTCCGTGCAGATTTGGTTCAATCCCACGATCACGTCGGCAGGCGGCGGGGCCACGAATTCGATGCGCACCACATTGCTGAAACAAGGCTCGCAGCCAGAAGGCGTACTGAGCGGCAAGCAAGCGATGCGGTAATAAAAGGGCGCTCCCCCTCCTGGCCAGGGCCAATCGCCTGACAGTTCGTTGGTGTTTTGCACCGAATTGGAAAAGCCCATGTCCACCCAAGTTACTTCGTCGAACGAGTATTGCCATTGCGGGTTGCAATCCGTGAACGGCGTGGCAATAGACAGCGAAGCGTCGTCGCCGGGGCAAATGGTGTAGCAAGTCAAGTCAGTAGGGCAAACCGAAACGGGCGAGAGGGTAGTGCAAAGTGGGTCTTTGCCAATCTTGCCGCATACCGGCACGGGGTCTACGGTGATGCAACTTTGGAACGAAGCCGATTTGGCGCAATGCGTCACCTTGGCTTCAAAACAAATGCTCGGTACGCCCACTATCACATCCGTAACAGTAAAGGTGGTGAGGTTGTCCCATATCGGATTGTGTACCCCGTTTTGATACCATTCAATGGTGGTGGCCGCGCCGGGAGAGGCCACAAACGGGTCGGGAGAATTGAGCGTCACCGTGAAATCCGCCGTATCGCCCGCACAAAGCGTGCCGTTCAGCAAACTTGGTGGTGCTACTGCAATGCTCACTGTGGCAGGGCTTATGGGGCAACAGATGCGCAGCGCGTATTCGTCGCTGATGTATTCGCAGGGGCCTAAAATGGGGTCAGTCACCGTGACGCTGGCCCTGTAAATTCTGTCCACAAACCCGTCGAGGTTGGCGGCAGAGCAATCGCCCACCACGCTCGGCGCCACAAAGCACAGGCCGATAAAAGGAGGGTCGGTGGCTGTCAGCCAGCCTGCGCCGTCGTCGTTGTATTCCCACACCGTCGTCATTCCGGGGGGCGGCTGGGGCGTTGCGCCGTCTTTTTTGAGGCAAAAATGTACTGGCTCGCCGTCGCAGATTTCGGTGAGCAGGGGCGCGGTGCTGGGCAATTGGCCGCGCAGTTCGAGGGTGCTGCCCGCGAGGTTGGGGTACACCAACTCTACGTCGGAGCAGATAAAATTGCTCGAGCCTCCGGGCAGCAGCGCGAAGCCGGTCAAAGTGCCGTGATTGCCATTGGGCGTAGCATCCGTGGCCTGTGTTTCCGAAATGTTGCTCAGCAGGGGCATCCCCTGGTCTAATTGCCAATAGGCTATCAGCCCCGGCTCGATGCCGTTCAGCAGGCACGGGCCGCAGGCGGCGGCGGTTTCGGCGGCGGGCAGCGCGTAGTTCCAGAGTTTTACTTCGTCTATCCCGCCCAGCCAGTCATCGGTCGGCGTAGCCCCGCCGGCCCAGTGGCCCACGCGGAACAAGGTGGAAACCAGCGCCCCGATATTCGAGGCGGTGTAGATCGAAGTGCAGTCGAGGAACACTTCGACATTGTTGCCGGATCGCACCACGGAGAGGTGGTGCCAGAGGCCATCGCGGATGCTTGTGGTGCTCATGTTGACCGTGCCGCTACCGGAAGGAAAAATGAAAATGGACGGCAGGCCGCCGCATTCGCCGATCTCGAAGCGGCTGCCCGCACCGCTCAGCACGAAAAGCCGGCGGAAACTGCCGCTACAGGAAGGGTTGCCGCCCGTGGCTTCGGAGCGGAACCACATCTGCACCGTGAAGTCCGAGTTGGAGGGGAAATCTGCCGGTAAAGGGCTGAGCGCGATGTAATCGCCGTTGCCGTCGAAGTTCAGCGCACGGTTTTCGCATTGAGCGAACAAGGCGTGGCCTGCCAGCAGGAGAAGGATGATGGAAAAAAGTGTACGCATCGATAAGTGAGTATTGGTGAGAAAAGAAGGTGGGTATAGGGTTCGGGGCGTAAAGGTGCAGCTTGGGAAGTTGCTCGACGATTACAAAGAAATGGCATCGTACCATTTTCTGAACATCCCGTCAAAAAGTAGCGCGCTTGTTTGTCCCCAATTGAAAAAACTTGTGCTTGAAACCTCAACTTTCCATTGGCGGCCATCACCCCCCTACCGAGCCTCGTTTCGGGTCATTCACCTTTGGTCGGGTATTTTACAAAAAAATATTGTCTCTGTGTGGCGGCGTTCGGCATTTGAAAACTATATTTGCTGTACCTCCCGCACCGTTCACCCTGCCAAATTGAGTTTGCCCTATGCCGACATCCTTTACACCGATTACAGCCTTTTTGCCCGAAACGCACCACCACCACCCTCTTTCTTTCGGGACTCCCTTTTTCTCGCTCCGTTTATTTGTTCCTGACAGCGGCTGTTGCTGAGCAACCGCTTTGCCAGTTTTTCCCGATGTGCTGCGCAAGTACACGGCAAAGCGTTTTTTGTTTTTATCCAATTCTGACGACTGCGACGAGCCTTACCGCTCGCTTTCAGATATTTTCACCCTTTTTTTCATCCACTTTTTAAATTTTTTCCAACCGATGACAAGCAGTTTCAAACTCCGCTCCCTGCTGCTCTTAGCAGCCCTCTCCACCGCCTTCACGGCGCAAGCCCAAAACATCTTTGAAGGCACCAAAAACTGGCACGGCCAAGCCCACAGCGCGTGGAAGATAGAGCCGCAAGCCATACAGGGCTATGTAATCGTGGGCAACCGCTTCTTCACGTCGCCGAACAAAGACATTTACATGTCGCAGTTCAGCGAGCTCGCACAGTTCAACAGCTGGACCCGCACCCACACGACCGATCAAAACCTGATCAGCGTCTTCTGGAAGAGCTTCTGCAAAAGCACCTACCCCGTGGGCTATTTTATGGCCACCAGCACCACCAACAACAAGGCGTACACCTTGACCACCAACGCCACCGGGCACAAGCTTTGGGAGCGCGTCAGCAACCTGCCTTTTCCGGTGACTTACGGCGGTGTTTGCCAATCCACCAACGGCGGCTACATGGGCTGCGGCGGCAACAACAACGGAAACCTGGCCGTGACCAAGTTCGACAATTACGGCGCGGCACTGTGGACTTACGAATACCCAGGCAGCAGTTTCGGATGGAGCATCAAAGCGGCCACAGGCGGTGGCTACGTCATCGCTGGCACCAACGACGTGACCCGGATTGACATTGAGGGCAACCTAACTTGGACGCGGACGCTCAACCCCGGCATTTCGCCCGATGGGAGCGCTTACAGCTACAGCGAGTTTGAGGAAATCACGATCCTGCCCGAAAGCCAGGGCTTTGTGGTGACAGGCTCTACCTTTTCCAACAGCCACTCAGGGATCTATACCGCTCGGCTTAGTTGGGCGGGCGTGGTTTCGTGGATCAAAATCAACGACGAAGTCAATACCAGTCTTCCCAATACGCCCGTGTGCTGGGTAAACAATGCCATCCTGAGCAACAACTTCAACACCAAAGTCATCACCTCATGGCGCAGAGGCCCGGTGAGCGCCGGCGGCGGTATGTTTGCCCGCACGGTCAATATCGCCGATGGCACCCAAGGCCCCATCCTCAGCCTCGGCAACAACATCCCTGTCCGCGAAGCCTTCGCTACCCGCGCGCACAGCAAACTGGTCATCGGCGGCACCGCCGGCAACCTCCAAAGTGTGTACGCTTACGCGAACAACGTGTTCCTGCTCGACAACCCCACCCCGCAAGGCGGCGGCCAAATAGAGGAGCAGAACATCCCGTTGGTGGCCACGGTGCTCGGCTTCCAGACCAACGTGAGCGCGGCCAACCCGACGTTCCAGAAAGACCGGCCCGGCGGAGGGTTCGACAACCCGGTCATGGCTTTCGCTACCCGCACGGCCTACCAAGACCTCAGCATTTACCCCAACCCCAGCACGGGCTTGGTGTATGTGGGCGGTGTGATCGAAGCCGGCGCTACGCTGCGCGTGCTCGACATCGCTGGCCGTTTGGTGATGGAAAAAACCATCCAAGACGGCGACGCAATCATGACCTTCGACCTGGCAGGCCAGCCCAAGGGCGTTTACACGGTGCAGATGGTGGGGGCGCAATACAACGTGACGCGGAAGTTCGTCATCGAATAAGGTAAGTGATTGCTGATTATTGATTGATGGTTGCTGATTTCACAAAGGCTTGGCAACTTGTTTGCTGTGAAAAAAGATAACCACGTTATGGTTTTGCAAGCAGCATCGGCTGAACGGGGATTTCTCGTTCAGCCGATTTTTTGTGCTGCCTTTGGCTGTCTCTCGCGGGAGAAGCAGCCCTTTGCCCAATCCCCGTATCTTCACTGGGCATCTATCTCTTTACTTTCAATCTTCTTTTTTTGATGAAAACCTTTTCCTGCCTTCGCTTTCCCCTGAAACCCGCCCTCGTTTGCTGTGCCCTCCTTTGGTTGCCAGGCCTGCTCGCTGCCCAATTAATCGTCACGGTCACCGCTACCCGCGTCAGCTGCTTTGGTGCAACCGACGGCCAAGCCACAGCAAATCCCTCGGGCGGTTGGTTTCCGTATACTTATGCTTGGAGCAATGGCGGCACGACCCAGACCATTCAGAACCTCGCGCTAGGCACCTATACCGTGACGGTAAGCGATATAGACCAAAATACAAAAGCAGCCTCCGGGAGCGTGACATCCCCGAACAATATCGCCTTGAACGTACCCAGTGCTGCGCAAACCTGTAGCATCGCACCCGACGGTACAGCAAGTTGTATCCCCTCAGGCGGCACCGTGCCATATTCCTATTTCTGGAGCAATGGGAACACTTCTCCGCAGGTCTACCAACTAATTGCAGGAACCTATACGGTGACCGTGACGGATTCAAAAGGATGTACCAAGCAGAAATCTACTCAGGTTGAAGACGCTACGGACGAAGGGCTATGGACTTCGCTTGCCGCCATTCCAACTTCTTGCGATTACAATGTAGGCGCAGCCCATATTTCGATCATGAGCGGCACTCCTCCCTACCAATACCAATGGAGCAATGGCGACACGACTCTATTCATCGAAAATCTGGCTGCAGGCACCTATACGGTATCCGTGACGGATGTGAATGGCTGTTCCACCACTGCAACGGTGCTCGTTATTGATCAAGGACTGCCCGTGGAGACTTCAATGTTCAGTTTTACTCCTTGCGGCTACGCATCCGGGACGGCAACGATTAATCCTACTGCAGGTACCCTGCCTTATCAGTTCCAATGGAGCACGGGGGAAACAACTCAAATGATTGACAGCCTTGCTGAAGGAACGTATACGGCAACGGTAACGGATGCAACCGGATGTTCAGGGACAGAGGAAGCATATGTCGGTTCCAACTTTCCGCTTTCCATTCTTGTCCAAATCCCCACGCCATTTTGCCTCCACGCAATTGCCACGTTTGTGGAGGATTCGCCGCCCATTTACCCCCAAATCCTGTGGACGCTCAGCGATTCGCTCGACCAAATCATATCAGGCCAAGGCACAGACACCATCAAAGTCCAATGGGCAACGACAGGGCCAAAATCGGTCAAACATCGATACGGCGCGAACGGCATCTATTGCAGTTCCCTGACTTATTCCCTCAACGTAGCGGTATGCGCCGATGCGACCGAGCCAACTTTGGCAGCTGCTGTTGTTTCGCCCAACCCCTTTTCCGATTTTTTGCAGATTGAATTTCCAATTGAGATGCCTGACGCGGCAAGCGCGGTTTTGACCGACGTTTCGGGAAAAATTGTTTTGGAAAAAACGCTGAGCGATGCTTCCGCCCTTTTGCCGACGGCGAATGTTCCCGCAGGTTTTTATTTCCTGAAAATCAAAACGGGGCGCGGGGAAAGGGTGTGGAAAGTGGCAAAGAAATAGGCTGCTACGAAATCAGGGATAAGAAGCCACAAGGGTCGTTTGGTAAAGTGCAAAGCGGGGATTTCATCTTCGCGCTGCATCATACACCTTCCTGTTGGCCTGCCCACTCGGAAAATGCCTTGCGCTCTTCTTTGGTCAGTTCGTAAAGTGCCTTCTTATCGCCTTCGCGGTAGTAGCGGATGGCGAGGGAGAAGTATTTGAGGGGGTAGTGGAAGCTGGGGTCTTGGGCGTAGAGACTATCTAAGGCAGTTCGGACAGAATTAATCTGCTCCAAAGTTGGGGAGTCTGCTTTCATCAAGGCCAATTTGTTTGCGCCCCCTAAAAATGGTGTAAGCATTTCCTTGGCAGCGTCCCATCTTTTTTCAGAAATGAGATTTTGGAATCTCACAGCATCTATCCCATCGCTTTCCCGCACCATTTCCCCGATCATCCACTCCCGCTCCTCAATAGTGCTCAAGGACAAAACCTTCTCCCGATCCTCTGGCGAGGGTTTCCACCCGCCCACATAAGCTTCTATAGCGCGACTATAGTAGCGAGCCTCGTCGCGGTAGTTGTTGCGGAGTTCGGGGTTTACCAAATCTTGTAGTAGGGAGAATCGAAGGAAGCCCTTCTTGAGGTCGGGCGCAGAGTAAAGCCTGCCGAGGAAGTCCACGAAAAGTTTGATGATGCCTTCGTGGTCTTCGTTCACTTCGATGCAGATGCGGAGGAGCGGCTCGGTGATTTCGTAGTAGGCTTCGCGGCCTTCTTTGTGTACATCCACATAGCCAAGCCTCATCAATTCTGACATCTGTTTGCTTACGGTCGTGGCCGGTAAGAAGCAGTTTTGGACGATCTGTGTGCCTGTTTGGGGTATGCGCTGGAGGGCGAGGTACTGGATTATCTTCTGCTGTTGGTGGCTCAGGAGTTTGAGAAAACTCTCGTAGTAGGGTTTCAGTTTATCGAGCGTGAGCAGGAAGGCTCTGGAGAGTTCGCACTTAAAGTCGGTTTTTAGGAAGTTATAAAACGTGACGAGCAGCCGGTGGTTGCCTTCGGTGAGTTCGTAGATAGCGCGAAGATTACCTCGACCTTCATCAGTCTTGAGGTGTTCGAGCAGGTCGTTGCGCTGGTCGTAGCCCGCGAGGGTTTGCATGAGTTCGAGCGCATCGTCAAAGCTGAGTTTCGGGAGATAGGTAATGTGGAAATAGCCAAAGAATGGCTTGCTGCGGTTGTTCACATCTTTGAAAATGGCCTGACTCGTAGCGACGATTCCTGTATTGTCGTGGGTCTGGATGAAATCCCGCCACTGGCTTTGGCCTTGCTCGTTGATGCCCGCGAAGATATCGTTGAGATTTTCGATCAACACCAGCAGGTAGCGGCCATGGAGGTATTCGAGCAGGTATCGCTCGGCATAAGGGATGCGCTGTTCAGGGGAAGTGCGTTTGAGTTGCTCAATGTGCGCTGCGATTTTGCCCTTCTCTTCTTCATTCCGCGCGAGCCGTGTGAAGGCTTTGAAAAACCGTACCAGCAAGTCGAGGTAGGTATCAATGCCATACTCGTCTTCGCTCATGTAAGCGATGACGACGTTCCGCCGCACCTCGGGCTGCTCGGCAATGCGGTGGTAGAGCACGCGCATAAGGTGAGTTTTGCCGCTCCCGCGCGGGCCAATCAGCAACTCGCGCAACGGCTGGCCTGTGCGGGCGAAGTTCATCGCCTGTTTCTCGATCCAGTCGGCGATGTTTTTCCTGCCAATGAGCGTCTGCTCGAGCCGCTCCATGTCTTCTATTTTAGCACTGAATGTGAACATGGCTTAGCAGTAGTGCATTTTCCACCAGCGTTGGAGGAGGGTGTATCGAAAAGAAAATTGGCCTTCTACGTCGAGTTGAAGATAGAGGTCACGAGCAAGGTTTTTGAGCGCATCGTTCACCGAATCGTCTTCGATGGCCGGGTTTTCGAGACGGGCGAGTTGGAGGATATCATTGCGGCTGAGGGGGCGGTTTTCGATGGCGAAGGTTTTGAGCAAGAGGTAACTGAGCAGGCGGTCGGCGGGGCTGTAGTAGGTGTCAATACGCTCTCGGAAATGATCGAAATTGCCGTTGCCGCTCACGTCTTGCACGAGTTCAAGTATGGTTGCGTCCACTTCGGCAAGGGTAGGTGCGGCGATTCCTTTTTGCGACAGTTCTTTAAATACCAAGTCAATGTAGAAAGGGAGGTTTTGCACCGAACCAGCGATATGGGCAAAAACGCCGCCCCCGTCGTCCAGTCCATACGACTTGCCCAAATGGACACAAAGTGCTGTAGCATCCGCATCGTTCATCTCTTCCAAGACGAACGTGTACATGTTATTGATGGGGTTGCCGAGGTACTTGTGCTCCTTCACCAAGTGGTCGAGCACCACGTTGATGCCGATGGAGCCGCAAAAAATGAAGCGAAGTTTTGACTGGCCTTCGTACTGTTCTCGGTAGGTTCGGAGAATATTGAGGAGTTCCATGCACTCATCCTCCGATTTGTAGGTGATGATGAGTTCGTATAGCATCCACGGGAACTCATCGAGCATAATGAGCGTGGGCTTTTGGCTCTCGGCTACGTCTTCGAGCATCTTGCCAAGCACTTCTTTCCAGTGCTGTCGAAGCTCTGGGAGTTCGTAGTCGCCAACGAGCGTTCGTCCGCCCAAAAACGTATTGTAGAACTCGCGGACTCGGTTGGCATGGGGTTTTACGATACCCTTGCTGACCAGTTCGTTGTAAAGCCCCTGCACGAATTCTTCCACGCTTTTTTTGCCCTGCACGATGTACAGTACGGTTTGCCAGCCTTCTTGTGGCTCGGCCTTCATTTTCTTAAGCGTGCAGGTTTTGCCGATGCGGCGCAGGGAGGCCAGCACAACACTCTGTCTTTCAAGGATTTTCCAAAGGCGACGGCATTCTTCGTCACGTCCGATGATAGTTTCCATAATCTGCGATATTTTTGTCGTGCGATAAAAACGCCGCAAGATAAATTCATCGCAGGTGGGCAAACAAGTTTTGGCGGAGTTTTTTTTTCGCCAAGTGCAATCTGAGTTGCAGATTCGACCAGCCCCTGGAACATTAGGGACAGCGTGTTCCAATTTCGCCATTCCTGCGCCCTGAAATTTTACCGTTTGGCTGGATAACATTAGGGACAGCGTGTTCCAATTTCGCCCCTTCTCCCTCCCAATTTGTCCACCCTTTTACCATTCCCCGTCATTTAACCTGACCCTAACATCCGTGGCACAGGCTTTTTGCGTCTTGTGATGTTAACGATGACCGTTGACTTTTGACCGTTGACCATTGACTTTGGGCGACATGCACAGATTTTTCAAAAATGACGGCCAACGGTCAAAATTCAATGGTCAAAAGTCAACGGTCAACGGTCAAAAGTCAACGGTCAACGGTCAAAAGTCAACGGCCAAAAGTCCATAACACACATACCATGAAACACACAATTGCCATCGCGCTCTTTTTCGTCGCCCTTTTTGCCAGTCCTTTACAGGCGCAATACTTTGGGCGCAACAAACCCCGCTACAACCAGCAGCCTTTCAAAGTGACTGAGACCGAGCACTTTGTCATTTACGATTACCTCGACAACCCAGAGAAACTGAAGGAACTCGCCGCCGCTGCCGAGCTGTGGTACTCCATGCACTCGAAGGTTTTGGGGGATTCTTTCACCGTCAAAAACCCGCTCATCATCTACAACGACCACGCGGGTTTCCAACAGACCAACGCCATTCAGGGCGACATCAGCGTGGGCACGGGCGGCGTGACGGAGGGCTTGCGCAACCGTGTCATTTTCCCCGTAGCGCCCACCAACCAGCAAACGCACCATGTGCTGGGCCACGAGTTGGTGCACGCTTTCCAGTACCATATCATCATCAACGGCGACTCTACGAACATTCAAAACCTCGCCAACATCCCCCTCTGGATGGTGGAGGGCCTGGCCGAATACCTCAGCATCGGGCGCATTGACCCCCACACGGCGCTCTGGATGCGCGATGCCGTGCTGAACGACGAGGTGCCGCGCATCAAGGATTTGGACTCTGGGAAATACTTCCCCTACCGTTGGGGCCAAGCCTTTTGGGCTTACGTCACGGGCGTTTATGGCGACGAAGCCATCCGCCCGCTTTTTGAAAATACAGCCAAATACGGCCTGAAAGTCGCCGTGCCGATGACGCTCGGCATCAAGGTGGATTCCCTTTCGGAAAATTGGCGCAGCGCGCTGAAAGACCACCACGGGCGTTGGGCCATCAAAGGGAAAAAAGAGGATTTGCCGGGAAAAACCCTGCTCGACGACGACAACGCGGGAGAAATGAACATCTCGCCGGTGCTCAGCCCGAACGGCAAGCACGTCATTTTCCTTTCGGAGAAAAACCTGTTCACCACCGACCTTTTCCTCGCGGACGCGAAAACGGGCAAACTCTTGCGCAAGGTGGCGAGCACGGCCAGCGACGGCCATGTGGACCAGTTCAATTTCCTGGAAAGTGCCGGCACTTGGAGCCCCGATTCAAAACGCTTCGCATTCGATGTGTACGAAAAAGGGCGGAGCGTATTGGTCATCAAAGACATTTTCAAAGGGAAGAAAACGCAGAAGCTGCGCATCCCCGGCGTTCCGGCATTCAGCAATCCCGCGTGGAGCCCCGACGGGAAAACCATCGTGGTGAGCGGCCTCGTGAAGGGCCAAACTGACCTGTACGAATACAATTTGAAGAGCAAAAAGGTGAAACGCCTCACGAACGACCGCTATTCGGAAACGCTCTCCACTTGGAGCGCCGACGGCAAATCACTGGCGTTCTCGACCGACGCACTGAGCATCCAGCGCGGTCGCACCAACGGCGCGTGGGCGATGAACCTCGCCGCCATGGACGTGGCTTCCGGCAAAACGGAAAACCTCGACATCTTCCCCGGCGCGGACAACATGAACCCACAGTTCGACAAGAACGGCAACCTGTTTTTCCTCAGCAACCGCGACGGGAGGCGCAACCTCTACCGGTATGACGTGGCGACGAAAAAGGTGTTCCAACTTACCGACATGATGACGGGCATCACGGGCATCACGCCCTACGCGCCCGCCATCACGGTGGCCGACGACCGCGACCGCATCCTCTACACCCACTACAACAAAGGCCGCTACACCATCCACCAAGCGAAAGAAGCGGATTTTGAAGCGAAGGAAATTGACCCTTCGGCGGTGGATCAGGTGGCTGCCTCGTTGCCGCCGTTCAACCCCAAACAGCGCGACATGGTGAACACGGGCCTGCGCCTGATGGACACGGCGAAGGACAGCGTGGCGATGAAGGCCAAGAAGTACAGGCCGAAATTTCAACTCGACTACCTCGGCGGCAGCACGGGCGTGGGGGTGAACACGGGCAACAGCAGCTTTGGCACACAGACGGGTTTGGCGGGTGGCGTGGACGCGCTTTTCAGCGATATTTTGGGGAATAACCAACTGTACGCGGGCGCGGTGCTCAACGGCGATATCCAAGACGCGGGCGGGCAGGTGTCGTACATCAACCAAAAGAACCGCATCGGCTGGGGCCTGAATGCCTCGCACATCGCGTACCAGACGGGGGGCTATTATATTTCCAGGCCGCAACAAGATGTCGTAATGGAGCCGGGGGGCGGGCTTGATCGGTACGCAGAATTTGGCGTCGGCGTGAACCGGGTGTTCCAGCAGCGCGTGGGGGCATTGGCTTTTTATCCATTTTCGGTGACCAAGCGCGTGGAAGTGGGCGCGGCGGCGGAGTTTTACGGTTCGAGAACTACGGAGCATTTTGATGTCTTCGACATTGACGAGGTGCAGATAGGAAATGAAACAAGGCTTGTGGAAAGATACATTGAGTCGAAGCGCAAAAAACTCCCCAAAGGCCCGACGCTCAATCTGCACAACGTGAGCGCGGCGTTCGTGGGCGACAACTCGTATTTCGGCCTCACCGCGCCGCTGCAAGGATGGCGCTACCGCTTTGGCGTGGAGCAGTATTTTGGCGACTACCAGTTCACGACTTTCCTCGCCGATGCGCGGAAGTATTTCTATGCCAAGCCTGTCACGTTTGCGGTGCGGGGATTGGGCTATTTGCGCACGGAGAAGCAGGAAGCGGGCGCGTTCAGTGTTGATTATCCCTTGTTCGCGGGCAATTCGTTCTTCGTGCGGGGCTACGACCGTGCGGTGTTTTCGGCGGAGGACGACTTCATACTTCGCACCGTTGGCAGCAAGTTGCTGGTGGGCAATTTTGAAGTTCGCTTGCCTTTCACCGGCCCGCGCAAGCTTTCGCTCATCAAGTCGAACTTCTTGGTCACGGACCTGAACGTGTTCTTCGATGCGGGTCTGGCGTTTTTTGAAAATGCCGATTTGAAAGAAAACGCCCCGCTGCAGCACAAGCCCATCTTCTCCACGGGGGTTTCGCTGCGCGTCAATTTGTTCGGTTACTTGGTGCTGGAACCGTAT
Source organism: Saprospiraceae bacterium (assembly GCA_046155725.1). Taxonomy (GTDB): domain Bacteria; phylum Bacteroidota; class Bacteroidia; order Chitinophagales; family Saprospiraceae; genus M3007. Next base: position 2,684 of record JBJXFT010000025.1, on the reverse strand, counting down.
TTCGCCCTGCCGCTCTCTGCGCCGCAGGGCGAGCGGACTTGGCGGTTTGGGCTGAATTTTATCCCGGGGTGGTAGTTCAGGAACGGGTGAATAATAACTTGTTAGTTTCAGGTAGATTAGTTTTTGCTCAGGCAACTATCTTTTTGTGCGAATAGTGGGGCTATTTAATCAAAAAGATGGGCAGTCTGCGTGAAAAGGAATCACATCAAATTGACAAGTTATTATTCACCCGTTCCTCAGCATACGCGGGCTGAACCCCACCGCGCGCCCTCACGAAATCTTTGTTTCATTGTGGCTTTCCAGCCGCCGGTCGCGGAGCACGGCGATGCCCGCGTTCAGTTCAAATCCGATGAGCAGGATCATGCAGTTCAACTGTATCCACACCATCAGCACGATGAGGGTGCCGATGGAGCCGTAGAGTTTGTTGTAGTTGCCAAAATTGTCCACATAAAACGAGAAGCCCCACGACGTGAGGATGGAGAGCAGCATGGCGAGCATCGCGCCGGGATTGAAAAACGGGATGGGCCGCCAAGTGGAAGAGCCAAAGCGGTAGATGGTGGAAAATGTGGTGTAGAACAGCAGCAGCACCACCAGCCACCTAAGGGCGGAAAAGGCCAACTCCGTCAGCGAATCCACCGGGATGTAATAGAAAACAAAGTCGAGGATGGTGCCGCCCAAGATGATCAGGAACATGGACAACACCAGCACGAAGGCCAGCAAAAAAGTGAGTTGGATGGAGATGAGGCGCTTTTGGAACCCGCTGCGCTGTTTGAACGTGGTGACGTAATCTTTTTCCAGCCCGCGCATCATGGACATCATGCCGTTGGAGGCAAACCAAATGGCGAGGAAAAAACCGACCGACAACAGCCCCTCCCGGGGGATGGTGGCTATGTTTTGGATGGTCTCGAAAATCTTGTCGCCCGCGCTGCCGGGCATTATTTCTTTGATAGATTTTTGGAGCATCCCAAAAAAATCCATGCTGATCGGGAAATATGGCAGCAGCGAAATCAGCATAATGATGCCGGGGAATATGGCCAAGAAAAAACTGAACGCCATGCTGTTGGCCCGCGTCACGATGGCATCTTCCTTTATTTCGTCGTCAATGAACGCCACCAAATTGTAGATCGGGATGTCGCTCAAGCCCGGCAGCGAGCGGGTTTTTGTCCACTCCAATACTTTCAGCCACAAGGGGTGCTGCGTAAAAAAATGGATGATGCGGGGGATAAAGTCTGGGAGGCGCACAGGCTGGCGGGATTGATTGGTGGATTTGGTGGGCGGATGGGTTTTGCAAAAGGAGAAGGTCTCAATGGAAGCCGCGTGTCAGGAATTTGCCCGTTCTAAACTTGCTGGACAGTGCACATCCGGCCAAAGCGAGCCTTCCAAGAAGGGGTCCATACCGGGAAAAGGAGTCGTCATGCCTGAAAAGTTTGCACAAAAATAGATGCTTTCCGGCACAAGCATACGCAGACCAATTTATTTGCCGCCCGGCAAAAAGTACCGCACCCCGCGGCCTTTGCCCACTTGTACCAGCAAACGCCGCTCCGTCAATATCGAAAGGTCGCGTTTGAGCGTGGCACGAGGGATTGAAGCCACAATTTTCAGCAAATCAGACACCTGCACAGGCTGGTTTTGTTGCACCGCTTCGAGCAGTTGCTTTTGCCGCTCGTTCAGGTAGCCTTTTATAGCCGTGTATTCGGTACGTTTTTCGGTCAGCCGCTGTGTCAGGGATTGGAGGCAATCGAGGAAAAAAAGCACCCATCTTTCTATCGTTTCGTCCGGCTGCCCACGCTTTTGCTGGCCGTCCATGAGCGCTCGGTAATAATCGCGCTTGCGTTCTTCTATCAGATTTTCAAACGAACTGTATTGCACGAAATCGTAGCCTTGTTTCAAAAGCAGGAACGTGGTCAACACCCTTGACAGCCGCCCGTTGCCATCTTGGAAAGGGTGAATGGACAAAAACTCGTAGATAAAAACGGCAATGGTCAACAGTGGGTGCAATTCGCCCGCCCCAAAAGCCTTGTTCGTCCAATCCGTCAGTTCCTGCATGGCAATTGGCGTGAGGTGCGGCGGCGTGGTGTTGAAAACGATCTGCTGTGTGCCGCCCGGAGAGGATGCCACTACTTGGTTGCTCAGGTTTTTGTAAGCGCCCCGGTGCCGTTGGTCTTTTGCGCTGTGCCGCAAAAGTTGCCCGTGCAATTGTCCGATGTAATTTTCGGAAAGTGGGATGTGTTCGTAATTGTCCAAAATCAATTCCAAAACCTCATAATAGCCCACCACTTCCTGCTCTTCACGGGTTTTCAATTGAGTGACCTTCATGTTTTTCAAGACCGACTCTACCTCGCGGTTCGTCAGCGTCGATCCCTCGATACGGGTTGAAGACCCTGTGCTTTCCACCATGGCCTGTGTTTTCATTTGTTTTAAAAACGCTTTCTCGTCCGCTTGCTCTATTTTCCAGCGGCTTTGGAAAGCATCAATAGCGCTGATTTTGAGCAAAATGGATTGCTGCGTGGCAAAATCAAATTGTAACCTTGATATCATGCTGATTTGAATTAGCCAATTATGAGCCGCAAATTAGCCAATATTTTTTTGGCTTGGCCAATTTTGAGCCGCAAATAATCCAAAAACTTTCCCCGCACCGATCCCAAAAACGAAACTCCCCCGCTTCCCAGACATCGGGGCGGGGG
>JBJXFT010000014.1:0-6408 GCA_046155725.1 Saprospiraceae bacterium | reverse complement strand
AAGGGCGCGTTCACCTCCTCGTTTTGCGGAAGCAGCAGAGCGTGACGGGCATACCGGATGGTCTGGTTGGCCGTGCCGCCGCCCTGCTGTGCGCTGGGGCCGTTGGCAAAAAAGCCGCCTGAGCCGTCGGGGCTCAGCTGCTTGATTTCGTCGTCGCCGTTGGCGTAGCCGTTGCAGGTCTCCTGCCAACGCAGCGATCCGTTCAGGTAAAAGACGGCAAGGCAGTCCTTGTTGCCTTTTGGGCTGGCGTAGCCCGCGGCGAACAAGCCCCCGTCAGAAGTGAGCGCAACGCTCTGGAAAGCGTCGTCGCCACCCGAGTCATAATTCTGCGCCGTGCTGGCAGACCCGCCAGACGTGTATTGGAGCAAAACAGCATCACGCCCAGCAGCAGTGGTGCTGTAACCAGCCACATAAACATTGCCCGAGGCATCCACTACGAGGGCATTGGCCGCGTCGTCGAGGTTGGCCGCACCGTTCCAGTCGGCGGCCCAGAGGATGTTGAGCGAAGGGTCGAACTTCACGGTCTTGATGTTCAGCCCTTGCCCCGCAGCACCCAATGCGCCCGCGATGTAGGTATTGCCCGCATTGTCGAAGGCCACGGCGCTGGCGCGGTCAATGCTGGTGCCGCCGAGGTTGGTCACATTGGCCGACTGCAACTGCCCGGTGCTGCGCACATAACTCAAGGCCACATATTCCCAAGTGCTCAGGCTTACCTGTGTGAAGCCTGTGATGGTAACGGTGTTGGCAGTGTTGAAGGCGATGTTGCCGCCAGCGTCTACGAGGCTCACGTTGTCCCAAGTTTGGGCCCATTGTACCGTGCCGCTGGGGTTGTAGCGGATGGTGACGACGTTGGGGTTGAGCGCTGTCTGGAACGCGCCGCCTGTCACATAGACATCGCCGTTGGCAGCGTCGCAGGCTACTGCCGCTCCAAAATCGTAGGCGTTGGCCGGGCCGTTGTGCAGCCGATTCCAAAGTTGTGTGCCGGTCGGGCCGTATTTTACCACGAAAAGGTCGTAGTTGTTGGTAGTGCCGTTGTAGGCCGAGCCGGTCACGAGGATATTGCCCGCAGGGTCGAATGCCATTGCGCCGACATAGACATCGCCGCCGGTGTTCACATCGAAGGTGGCAGCCCAAGAAAGTGTGCCGGAGGAGGCGTATTTGCTCAGGTTCATGCTGTAGGTGGTGGAAGCGTTGAGCACGGAGCGGGCCACGAAGGTTTCGCCGGAGGCGTTTACTTTGGTGACCGTGGGCTTTGTGGGGCTGGGGGTGTACGAGCCGCCCGTTTGTGCCCAAGCGCGGTAAAAGAAGGTTTGTGGCTGGGCGGTCACGCTGTTGGGCAGGAAAATGCCTGCGAACAGCAGCACAATTAACCAACTAACAAGCGGTGGAGCGCTGGAGCGGTGGAGCGGTGGAGCGGTAAATTTAAGACGTTTTTCATCGTGGGTAAAAATGTTTAAGAAATGAAGAAATCGGTGGCTTGCCCATCGGCTGCGCCGATGAACGAATACACGGGAAGGGAATGGATTGAAAGCCCGCCTTCGCTTTTTACTCGCTGAAAGGTTACTGCGGCGAGAAAGTCTATGGCGGGTGAAAAAGATTAGCGTGATGCGCCTCCGTTGAGGTTTGGCACTGAAACCCGCCTTCGCTTTTAGGCTTCGGCGGTTTACCCGCCTTCACCAAGGTTATGGCGGATAAAGAAAAAATGTTGGCCAACGGATTATCGTTTGCCCCGGCGCACTGAACCCACCTTCGCGCTCTTGTTTGCTATAGCCTCTGGCGACGGCGAACGCGCTATGGCAGGTAAAAAGGAGGGGCGAAACGCGCTGCAATGTAGCAAAGCAAGTTTCAAAGTGCCAAGCATAACAGGGAAATTAAACATTCGCCTGCCGTCGCCGCGCCAAGCAGTTTGTTCGGCACGAATCTTTTTCGCCATACAATCCAAAGACAAAGCAGGAGGCTGCCGAGGGCAAGGCTTTCGGGCAATGCTGTATGGGCGCACTAAAAAAAGCGGCGGCACGGGATCAAACCCGTGCCGCCGCTGTAAATATTCCAAGCGCAGACCTGCCTGAATTGATTATTGCAAAATCACTTTCTGCGTCACCACGCCCTCGTTGAAACGAACGCGGGCAAAGTAAACGCCCGGCGCCAAGCCGTTGCGCACCACCGTGAACTGGTTGGTGTTCACGCCCTGGAAGCTGGCACAAAGGCGGCCAGCCACGTCCACCAGTTCGATGCTCTGCATCACAAAACGCTCGTCTGTTTTCAGCGTGAAGTCGGCATCCGTCGGGTTCGGGATGGCAGACATTCCCACCTGAGAAGTGGTCAGGTCTTTGGCGCCGACCGTGCCACATTCGTTGGAGAGATCAAGCACAACGCAAGCGCGTGGCGCGAAATAGGCGATAATCGTGTCCAGATAAGCCGTGTGCGTGGCTGCATGGGTCTCGCACATCGGGTCTGTCATGAGACCATAAGGGTTAGAGCTCGCCGCAAAACCCCAAGGGCTGGAGTCCGTGCCGAGGAAGGGATAAAAGCCTTCGATGTTGCCGTTCAGCGTTTTGGCTTTGATAGAAAGCGGGTCGCTGAAGTTGGCATTGATCATCGCATCTTGAAGACCAATGGCATTCAGAATGGGCTGGAAGCCGCAGCTGCCTGTCACTTCCACCACCGGAAGGTTGATGGGAGGTGGCACCAACACGATGGCCGTGCCGCAGGGGGCAAACGGGTCGGTCGGGTTGTGGAAAGAAATGATTGGGATATCGTTCCCATCGATCCAAGAAGTGTCGCCCAACGCACCGCCAAGGTTCACCGCCAGATTGAACTCAGAGCTGAAGCCAACATGGTTGACATAGCCCAGCGTGTCGCCCGCAGGGTAAGCAGGATGGCCAATATTATTTACCCCGTAGGTAGTGCCCTGCACATTGCCGCTCAATGGTTCTATTACCATCGGGCCTTGTCCAGTCACAAACTTGGGAACGTAAGTGTCTGTCACCGTGTCGAGCGTGGCTGCGGCTGCGGCAATATAGCCGCCCGTGCCAATGCCCCAGAGCACGATTTTTTCAGGGTCAATGCCGTAAGGGTTGGTGCCTGTTGCGTGCGAAGCACGGAAGAAACGGATGCAAGTGTTGGCATCCTGCACCCCACGGTAAGCCGCGTTGATGAGCGTGTAGATGCGCTCTGTCTGTGTGCCGGCCACGGGGTTCCAGCCCAAGCGGTAGTCAGCCACACCTACCACATAGCCCATTCTGGCAAGGCGCATGGCCATGGATACGTCGGTGGCATCTTTGCGTGTGCCAGTGCAACCGCCGTTCACCTGCGGAGGCAAGAAGTTGCCCGTGTGCAGGATGATCACCAAAGGGCGGGCCGTTTCGGTATCGCCACTTGGCTCATAGATGTCCACGCGCAATGGCTGTGGAATAGCTTGGCCAGCGCCATTGGGTGGTGGAGCCAAAAGCAGCACCGTGGCGTTCACGGCGTAAGTCACATCAGCGGTGACGTCCACGCCGGAAAACACTTGGTCGAAATAGCGGCTCTGCGCCGAGAGCGACGCAGAAACGAGGGTCAAAAGCAGGAGTAATTTCAGTTGCTTCATGATAAAAATGTATGGTTGGTTAAAATGTTCAAAAGTCATCTTTTTGCAAAATCGTACACAATGGAGGCATAAGCCATGGTGCCGATACGCGGGCCGCCATACGTCTGCGACACTTGATTGTTCAGCAGGTTGGAAGCCCCGATTTTCACTGTGGTGTGGATTTTGTCGAAGGTCGCGTTCACCTGTGCGTCGAGCATATCGTAGGTGGGCACAAAGCCTGTGAACTGCGGAGAGCCTTCAAAGGTAAAGCCCTGAATCCACTTGTAGGTCACGTTGAAGCCCGTCTTTTTCAGTTTTGCGAAACCGAGGTTGAGCGGCACGTCGCGCCCCGAAATGCTCACGTTGTACTTGTGCTCCGGCGTGTTGAAAGCCGGGATGATCGGGTCGTCCTCAAAGGCTTTGTTCAGCTTGTTCCAAGAGTAGTTGCCCGCTATTTGATAGAAGTTGCCAAAGTAATAGTTCGCCCCCACGGCCAAGCCTTGCGTCGTCACCTCGTTGATAGAGTTGGCCGCCACACGGTATGCCCGCGTATTCAAGGGGAAACCCGTGGAAGGGTCAAAATCAGAGTAGATGCCGATGTTGTAGCCGATGAAATCGTTGTAAAAACTGTAGTAGTAGCCCGCGTCCACGTACAGTTTCTCGAACAGCGTGGTGCGGTAGCCAATCTCAAAAGTCTTGACTTTCTCCGGCTGGATGGGCAGCGCATCGAAGCGCACCACCGTGTCGCGCGTGTCCAGATACCTGCGGAACGACTCCACCGTGATCAGGTCGTAAAAGCCGTCAAGGTTGCCGAGCAGGGTAGCGCGGCCCACGTTCAGGTTCAGGTATTGGTCCGTCAGCGTTGGGTTGCGCACGGCAGAGGAGAAGGAAAGGCGGAGGTAGTTGTTGATTTTCGGAATCCAGACCAGAGAGGCTGCGGGCGTGGACACCCAATCAAAGTTTTCGTTCTTGTCCACCCGCCCCGACACGTTGGCGATCAGTTTGTCGTCAAAAAATTTCTTCTCGATGCCGCCGTAGATGCCGAATTCAAAATTGCGGATGGCCGGCGCCCCTGCGGTGTCTTTGAAAATCGTGCCCTCAGATTTGGGCGTGTAAAGCCGCCCGTTCGCCCCGAACCGCACTTCGTCCGTCCATTTTGGTTGAAAACGGCGTTCCCCGTGCAAGTGGTACAAAGCCGATTTGTCGTAGAAACGAGTGCCGCCCTCCGTTGATTTCAAAGAGGTGATGCGGTTGAATGCTTCTTCAAAACGCGCCCGTTCGGCTGGGTCTGTCGAATTCGGGTCCAAAAACGGAAAGGTGTCGTCGGGTCTTTGAGGGTCAATGCCGTTGGCATAATCGGCAGCAAGTTGGTGCCACGCCGTCAGCGAATCAATGATGGCGGGCTGGCGAAGCCATTGGAGCGAAGAGGTCGTGTCGAACACCACGAAAGGCGGCTCTGGCAGGAAAATTATGTTTTGGGGATAGCCAAGGGCTTTCATCGTCGGGTAGATATTGTCCCCCCAATAGTCATTGTAGTTGAGCGACCAGTTCTCGTCGCTCTTGACCTCGCGCTGGAGGCGCAGGGCCGTAAAATAAGGGTCGAACGAACGGCCCGCGTCCTCGTTCGTGGCATAGGCGCGGATGAAGTATTTGTCTTTCCTCCTGAACTCTATCCGGTTTTGCCAGAACTTGATGCCCCTCAGGCTAAAGCGGTTGTCGCCCTGATACACCGTGGTGCCAGTGCCAAAATTGGAAGCAAAAATCAACTCCGGCGACTCAAATTCCCGCTCCGGGTTGGTGCGGATGTGATAGGCCACGCCCGTCTTAAAATTCTTTGTGTTGTAGTCCACCAAATCCTCCTCGCGGTAGCCTGTGCGGTGAAACGTGCCCAAGCCTGCCGAACTTTGGGAAAGGTTGGCGGGGTCAGAAAAATCGTTCAGCGAAAAATACTCGTCGCCGTAAGTGTTCACTGCATCCCAACGCCCAGGGTTGCCCACGCCGGTTTCCGTCCCGTCCACCGGGCCATAGTTGTTCGCCACCCAGTCATCGGCGCGGAGGTAAAACAAGTTGACTTTTAAAGCTGACCACAGCAAGCCGTCCTTGTTTTTGAATCCATGTGCCCATCGGATGGCGGCCTCGGCCATGTTGCGGCTGCCATATTTCACGCTGGCGGCCAGCCCCTTGTGCACAAACGGGTTTTTGGTCTCCATCGAAATCACGCCATTGAAAGCGTTGGGGCCGTAGAACGCCGAACTCGCGCCTTGGATGAGGTCCACCTTTGCTACGTCCAGATCGCTGCAACCGAGGAAGTTGCCGAGCGAAAAGTTCAGCCCAGGGGCTTGGTTGTCCACCCCGTCAATGATCTGGAGCGAGCGCACCGGGCTGGTGGAGTTGAACCCCCGCGTGTTGATGATGGTGAAGCCGAGCGAGGCCGTGGTGAGGTCTACGCCTTTGAGGTTGCCGAGGCCGTTGTAGAAGCTCACGGCGGCGGTCTGTTTGATGGCGATGGCGTCCAATTGCTCGACCGTGAGCGGCGCGGCTTTTTGCTTGTCGTCCACCCGTTGGCCCACCACCAGCGCTTCTTCCATGACGATGCTGGCGGTGCCAAGGCGCACGTCAATTTTTTGCACCGCGCTCGTCACCTCCAGCTCTTGCGCTTGGTAGCCGGTGTAGGCGATTTTGATGGTCACCGGAAAAGCCTCGGCTTTCAGGATGAACTCGCCTTCGTAGTTGGTGAGCGCACCGCTGGTGCCGCCCTTCACAAAAGCTACGCTCGCACCGATGAGGTCGTCGCCGCTTTCGGCATCGCGCACTTTGCCTTTGATAGTAACTTGAGCATG
>JBJXFT010000010.1:0-2710 GCA_046155725.1 Saprospiraceae bacterium | reverse complement strand
GGCCGCAATATGTGGCAAAGCCTGACGCTTTCGGCGGGCATCAACCACGCCAACGACCCCGAGCTTCCAGAAGGCAACGGGCGCAACACCCAATTGGGGTTTGGTTTGAAAATTTCCTTGCTACGCGGAGAGATAGAGGACAAATACAAGTCCATTGACTCTTTGTACAAAACAATGGCGACTGTGAACGACTCCATGCATCGCAGCCTTGAGGCTTGGTATGGCGAGGACTCCGAGTACAAAATGTGGGACGACAGCCTGAACTGGCTACTTACCCATCCACCGACTGACTCAGTAAAACTGCAAGAAGCAGGCGACAAACAGTCTGCACGGGTGGATGCGCTTTTGGCCGACACGACTCGTTTCTACCAGCAAGTATTGAGCAAATTCCAGCCGCAGTTCAGTGCCCTCAAAGCACAGACAATGGGGCTGAAGCTGAACCGCCGAGGGTTCAAATTAGATTTGGCAGGCGGGTTTGCTACTGATTTTTACGACCAGAGCGCCTACAATTCCCAGATAACACGGGCGGGCGGCTGGCTCACGGGCGGCTGGGCGTTCAAGCCTTCTGAAAGCCAACTGAACACCAGCCTGTTCGGGGTGCTGCGCTTACTCGGAAACCCCAAACAACTTTACCTCCCAGCAGACGGCGATTCGATGCTGCTCGCCAACGACAACCTCTTTTTTGACTACGGAGGCCGGGGGATCCTCCACAACGGGAAGCGGTTCCGCCTCTCTGCCGAACTGCTGGGGCGGATGCCGATCAACAACGATGCCTTGAAATCTTCTGTCCGCTATACCGTGAGCTTGGATTACCAATTGACCCCAATCATCTTGCTGTCTTTTAATTTTGGTAAAAATTTTGACGGCACGGTGAACAAAGGCGGCAACCTCATCACTGCGCTCCAACTGTTCTCGTCCTTTGGGAAGCGGTCTTACACCAATGGGAAAATGCGCTGACAAACCAGTTCGCTTTCACCAAGCTCGATTTTCATCATGGCAAGAGAGATCAACCAAACCCAGCCGTACTCCGACAAACTGGTAAATCAACCATTTAATTTGTCTTTCTTTTATGAAAAACTTACTGCTCTTCAGCATTTTGGCGGCCCTCATTTTAATGATCTTGGCCTGCCCAAAAATCAACAACAAGTCTTCTAGCGCCTTCAATTGCGGCTGCGCCAAGCAAGATTCTTCGGGCTGCAAAACATTTCCGCTTGGGCACAACGGTTTTTGCGCCAGCGACACCTGTGGCCCCAACCTTTGTTCCTTTCTCCCGCGCGATGTGGATGTAGTTACGCCAAATGGTTACAATGCTTTTATCCCCGTCTGCCAAACCCCCTTCGACTGGTTTTCGTGGCAGACCTTTATTGCCCTCAACTGGCCTGCCGACGCGCATGGCATGCCTATCGGGACCAACATAAATAATAATCCTGACGCGCTCCGCGTGTGGGAAACCTACATGGAAGCGGGCGAAATTTTTGGCACTCAGACAAGTGCGAAAAGCGGTGGCCTAAAGGTCTTGTCGAGTATTGCAAAAGGAGGCTTTGACCACTTTAATGGAGCAAACTCTGATCAAGAAGCCTTTACAGGCTCCCCTTTGATAGATCGCAACCTGAATTTTGCGCTCTACGAAATCCGGGTCAATCCCGTGGAGGCCAGCTACATCATTTCGAACAACCTGAATACCTACAACGGGCAAAAATCTTTTGGGACTGTCAATTTCCCATCCGGCTTTTACCCCGACAGCGTAGGCTCCATGGAAATAAAAGTCTCGTGGCGGATACTGGTGCCAGGCATTGACAACTTTGGCCGCTATTACCACCGCCAAGCTATCGTGAGCCTGGGCAAAGCGGACGTGGTAGGCGGCCAAACGATTGACGACACGGTGACCATCGGCTTGATCGGGATGCACATCATCCGCAAGGTCAAAAACAACGGCAGCTTCTGGATTTGGAGTTCTTTCGAGCAAATTGACAACGCGCCAGACAGCCTTTCCTTAGGCAAACAGGGCTATTCTTTTTACAACCCAGCCTGCACCACCTGTACGCTCAATCAAGCCCCAAGCCTGCTGCCGGGCGATACGGCCTTTCTCTGGTCGCCGGCCAGCGGCAAAAACCCTCAATATGCCCGCCGTTATGCCCCGAATGGATATGGCACGCAAGTGTACCGTGTCTATCCAGTAGATGTGTCGGCAAGCGCAGTCACACAGCAGTGGCAGGCAAAACTGAAAGCAGAAAACTCGGTGTGGCAGTATTACCAGCTGATCGGCAGCCAATGGGGGGCGCAGCAGGATTTTTTCGGCGGGAAGTTGGTGGGCATTCCCTTGGCCGAAGCGAACACTGTGGCAGAAACGTATTTGCAACCCTACTCCCCTCCTTTTAGCGGGAGCTGCCTCAACTGCCACGCCGTGGCGAAAACCTCGGTGGGCAAAGACGCAAATTTTAGTTTTCTGCTGGGAGGCCTGACTCCTCCAAAAAGGGGAGGGAAATGAGCTTAAGGAACGGGTGAATAAAGTCGTGGATTGATCCCGAAGCATTGGGACGCGATGACTCATTTTTGATACCCGCTCGCGGAAGTCTCTAAAGTTAAATTTCAAAAATTTTTCGAACGTTGTTTTGTAAAAAAATCAGCTTCGCTGACCAAAGGTCAGCGAAGCTGATTTTTTACGCAGATGCCTCATTTGTTGCAGAAAATCGGGCGAGCATTTCATCCA
>JBJXFT010000006.1:0-5854 GCA_046155725.1 Saprospiraceae bacterium | reverse complement strand
AGGATGAACTCGATGCCTACGCCCTCAAACTCGCCGTGCATATCGTCTTCCACCGCTTTCAATTCGTCGGGGCCGATGTACACAGAGTGGGGGTCGAGCTGTTCGAGGAGGTGCTCGATGGCTTTGGCGCGGAGGCCCTCGGTGTCTACGGAATCCACATATTTGGCTTCGACATAGCGGAGGATTTCTTCGAGGGTGCCGGAGCTTGCGGAATTGCGCAGCGCGAGGCTGAAATTGCGGTCGTAGTGCGGGAGTTTTTGCCCGATGAACATCCCAACCGCGAGGGCCAGGGCGAGGAGGAGCGGAAGTCGGGTTTGGAGTTTGAGGCGTGGTTCGCGGTTCGTCATTGCGTTATTTGTCATTTTTACCCGCCGTAGCCTTGGCGAAGGAGGGGGCATTAGTCATTGCGTCATTCGTTATGGGTATGCCAGCGAGAAGCGGCGTTTTTTAAAAAAGCGCCGCTTCCATTCAGGGTTTTTCAAAATGCCTCTACTTTTGTTCAACTTTTTTTCAGTAATCGCTGCTTTTTCCCGCCATTATGCAAAATTCTGAACTCCCCCGCATGGACCAATTGGACCGCCAAATACTCGCCAAACTTGTAGAGGACGGCAAATTGCCGTACACCGATCTTGCCAAACAACTCTTTGTTTCGAGCGGCACTATCCACGTCCGCATGAAAAAAATGGAGGAACTCGGCATCGTGAAAGGCTCGAGCCTGAAGCTCGACTACCACAAACTCGGCTACGACGTGACGGCTTTCCTCGGCATTTATCTGGACAAAAGTTCGCTCTACGACGAGGTGGCCGAACACCTTAGGAACATCCCAGAAGTGGTGGAAGCCAACTACACGACGGGGGCATACGGCCTACTCTGCAAAATCGTGTGCAAAGATACGAACCACCTCCGCCACCTGTTGCAAGAGAAAATCCAGAAAATACCCGGCATCCAGCGCACCGAAACTTTCGTCTCGCTGGAAGAGCGCATCAACCGCCCCGTGAATTTTTTGGAAGGGTGATGGACGGGAATGACGAAAACCTGTGCTACTTTCGTCGCGCTTTGTGTGCCAAAGCCTCCAGCTCATGTTGAAAAAATTACTTTCGCCCTTGCCTTATTCTTTGGATTGGGCGGCACTGCTGATGCGCCTCGTCTTTTGCGGCTTGATGGTGTACAACCACGGCCTGATAAAAATCACGCTGTTTTCTGAAAGCCCCGAAAGTTTCTCCGACCCTTTGGGCATTGGCGCGAGCGCATCGTATTACCTCGTGGTGTTTGCCGAAGCGATATGCTCCGGGCTGGTGCTGCTGGGGCTTTTCACGCGGCTGGCCTTGCTCCCGCTTTTGGGGACGATGGCGGTGGCGATTTTTAGTGTGAACTGGGAAAACCCGCTGACGGACAAAGAATTGCCTTTGCTTTATTTTTCGGTGTATGTGGCCATCTGGCTGCTGGGGCCGGGGCGGTTTTCGCTGGACTGGCGGCTGTTTGGCAAGGAGAATGCTGCCGCGTTTTTATCCCGGTTTTAGAAAGGAACAGCGAAGTTAGAAGTTAGACTCTGCAAGCGGAGACTGTGAAAAGAAAGGAAAGTTTTGGCAAAGTTTTGATTTTGGCAGGGCAGAGAAAAAAGAATTTTTATTTTTGGCGGCCAAAAAATTATGGCCGCTGCCAGTCAGCGTTTTTCTCATTCGCTGAATCTTTGGACATTTCACCATCACTTTTTTTTTCAAACACTCAAATTTTATGACAAAACGCTACTCTTTTTTTCAATTAATCCTGCCAATCTTGCTTTTTGTCATCCCAAGCCTATTGTGCGCCAATGGCGAACCGGCTGGGAATCCGCTGACAAATGGCCCCGGCAAACCCGATTCTCTCGCTTCTAAATTGGGTCACTGCAACCCGATAACTTTCAAAGAAATCGACTGTGTGACCAAGACCATTAAGCTGTCTGCGTTTGTAAGTTGGACATTTACTGGCTTGCTCGAACCCGTTGTAGCCACTTGGAACACAGGCGAAGTGGCCCACAAGATTACGGTCGTCCCACCCGGAGCATGGAACTGGGATCCTGCATCCTCAAGCCCTCCCAATACCTGCGAGATGAGTCACTGGGACAACACATACAGCCAGCCTGGCACCTTTTTCGACGACACCTTACAGATTCTGGGGCCATTGGCTATTTGTGCGGGTGGCTCCGTTGTTCTTACCCTTGATACTGGTGAGCCACCATACGACTTCAACACGTATACATGGAACCCGCCGAGCCAAGGCAGCGGCATTGAGCCTTATGAGGTATTCGAGCCAGGCCTCTATACGCTCAATGTGAAGGACGACTTAGGATGTCCGTTTATGGATGTGGTCAACGTTCCGCTCAGCCCCCCTGTGAACCCAATCCTGTCTGGCCCCCCATTTATGTGCCCAGAAGGGGATACCTCCACCGTGCAGGTAAACCAAATCTGGAACCACTATGCATGGAGCAATGGCGACACAACAAAAGTCACTACAGTCTACGAGCCTGGGACGTACGATGTAACCGTAACAAACCAATACGGCTGTACGGGCGTAGGCTATTTTGGGGTGCAAACGGCAGAAGTAAATGCCTTCCCCATCAGCATGACGGCTGCCGCCATTTGTGTAGGCCAAAAAGACACCTTGCGCGTAGTGGGCGGCTTCTCCAATTATTCTTGGTCGAACGGCATCATGGGCATCACCAATATTGTGACCATGCCCGGCACCTACACCGTTACGGTTACAAACGTCTATGGCTGCACAGGTACCGGCAGCGTAACCATTGGCCTAAAACCCACGCCCACCATAGCGATAACGAGCACACCATTTTGCCCAGGCACCTCGTCTACGCTCACCGTGACTGGGGGCAATTTTCCCCAATATTTATGGTCAGGGGGTGAAACAACCAATCCGATCACGGCCTCAGTTTCGGGCACCTACTCAGTCACTGTCAGCGGAGCTGCCATTTGCGCTACCAACACCAGCGTATCCATCGTGCAATCTCCCCCGCCCAATACGGTCATCTCGCCGCCAGCCCAACTCAACTGCGCCGCCCCGCAAACCGTCCTCAATGCGGCGGCCTCTTCTTCGGGGCCGGGTTTCACGTTTGTGTGGAGTACGGCAGCCGGCGGTCATTTTGTTTCGGGTCAAAATACCTTGACTCCTACGGTGGATTCGGCAGGCACCTATATCTTGCTAATCACCAACTCCACGACGGGTTGTACCTCCTCGACAACCGTTACCGTGACCTCCAATATGCAGGCTCCGCCCGCACCTCCGGGCAACCCAGCCACACTCAACTGCACGATACTCGACCTCAATATAGGCCCTGCCATTCCGCCAGCAGACACCACGCTTTTGCCCGTCTGGACGGCCACCGCAGGCGGCAACATCTTTTCGGGGCAAAACACCTGGAACCCCAATGTGAACCAGCCCGGCACCTATATCCTAACGGTGACCAACCCCGCCAACAGTTGTACATCCACAGGCTCGGTGGTGATAGCTCAAAACACCTCGCTGCCAACAACGCTCATCGCACCGCCCAGCCAGATCACTTGCACCATGAATACAGTGCCACTGAACGGCTCAGGGAGCAGCAGCGGGTCTAATTTCACCTATCTATGGACGACTCTTGACGGCACTATTTCGGGCAGTACCAATACCGCAGTTTCTGCCGCGACGGCCATCGGCACATACACCCTGATAGTCACCAATACCACCAACACCTGCACTTCCTCGGCATCGGTGACGGTGACTGCCGACCAGAACATCCCGATAGCATTGGCCCAACCGCCCGCTACGCTCACCTGCGTGGTACAAACGGTGCCGATTGATGCCACCCTGTCCAGCAGTGGCCTCACGTTCACCTACACTTGGACGGGGCCAAGCCCCACCAGCATCACCAGTGGCCAAGGCACTTTGCAACCTGTAGTGAACGAGGCAGGCACCTACACATTGGTGCTGTTCAACAACGCCAACAGCTGCTCCGCCACGCTTTCCGTGATTGTGCCGGAAGACGTTTTGCCGCCTACGGCGAATGCTGGGCAAAACTCCACCCTCAACTGTGTGGTGCCTTCGCTCAACCTCGACGGCACGGCTTCTTCGACGGGCTCGAATTTCACCTACCAATGGACGACCGCCAACGGCAACATCGTGAACGGAGTGAATACGCTCACCCCTACGGTGAGCTTGGCCGGCGACTACATTTTGCAGGTAACAAACCAGACCAACGGCTGTATTTCCACATCGTCCGTGCAGGTGCTCAACGACGCGAACAAGCCCAATGCAGTCATCGCCAACCCTGCCATCCTCACTTGCACCACCCTCGAAACCATCATAAATGCCTCTGGTTCTACCCAAAATCCCAACTACACTTACACTTGGACGGGACCAAGCCCCACCAGCATCGTCGGAGGCCAAGGCACTTTGCAACTCACGGTGGACGAGCTAGGCCCTTACATCCTCGACATCGTGAACACCGTCAATGGCTGCACAGATACAGAGACCGTCACCGTGCAGCAAGACATCGTGCCACCCGTGGCATTGGCCGGCAATGACGGGCTGATAAATTGTACCAGCCCAACAGGCAGCGTAGGCAGCACGAACAACCCTACCGGGCCAAACTTCTTGCTGCAATGGACTACTGTCGGGGGCGTTTTCACCTCGCCCACAGACGGCCCGACGGCTACGATCAGCGGCGCGGGAACGTACACCCTGCTCATCACCAACATCACGAACGGCTGTACCGATACGGATGTGGCGATAGTTACGGCTGACTTTGTGCCGCCCACCGTCGAAGCCGGACCGACTTTTGAACTAAACTGTATCCAGACCTCCACGGTGCTGCAAGGCACTGGCAGCACGGGAGGGAATTTCACCTACCTCTGGACGACTACCGATGGCAACATCGTGAGCGGAGCGAACACCTTGACCCCTACGGTAGATGACAATGGAACATACAGCCTGTTGATCCGCAACACAGCCAACGGCTGTCAGAGTACCGACCAAGTAGACATCACGGTGAGCGCCGACGTACCGGTATCCGACATTGCTTCGCCTAATTTGCTCACTTGCATTCTCCCCAGCTTCAACTTGGACGCCACCGCATCAACTCCTCCTGGCCCCACTATTTCGTACACTTGGACGGCTACCAATGGCGGCAACATCACGCTCGGCGCCAACACTCTCACGCCAACCATTGATGCACCGGGTACCTACACGCTGCAAGTTTTCAACTCCGCGAACAGCTGCAGCTCTACCGAAATGGTCATCGTCCCGGAGAACATCATTGACCCGGAGGTGAACGCTGGCACGGACAACACCTTGACTTGCGTGATTTTGAACCTGCCCTTGCAGGCCACCATTGTGTCTTCCTCTTCGCCAGGCATCAGTTACCTGTGGACAACCACCAACGGGACTATTTTGAGTGGAAGCACCACCGCCACACCTACCATTGGCTCGCCGGGCATTTACACCGTGTCGGTCACGGACGGCATCAATGGTTGCACGGATACGGACGTGGTGGAAATTTTTTCCGACATAGCCGATCCTTTGGCGAGCATTGTGCAACCAGAAACCCTGACATGCATTTTGGCGGAAACTCCGATCAACGGGACGGCTTCCAGCGGTGGCGCACCAGGTTTCACCTACCAATGGACGACCTCCGATGGCAACATCGTGAGCGGCAGCACTACCAATCAGCCGC
This sequence comes from Saprospiraceae bacterium, assembly GCA_046155725.1. Taxonomy (GTDB): domain Bacteria; phylum Bacteroidota; class Bacteroidia; order Chitinophagales; family Saprospiraceae; genus M3007. Next base: position 153 of record JBJXFT010000006.1, on the reverse strand, counting down.
TCGTGGACGACCCCGGCACGTACACTCTTTTGGTGAGAAACATTTCCAACGGCTGTACCGAAACCTCCTCGGTGACGGTGCTGGAGAATATGGTTTATCCTACTGCCGAAGCGGGACAAAGCGTCGGCCTGGATTGCGACACACAGGTCAATG
>JBJXFT010000456.1:0-3356 GCA_046155725.1 Saprospiraceae bacterium | reverse complement strand
TACGCCCCGGCTGGCAGCCCCGAAATATCCACGCGCTGTGCCGCGCCGCTCGCTTCCCATTCGCAAGTTCTGGCCAAACGCCCCGTCGCTTCAAACACCGAAGCGATGATTTTTTCTGAAAAAAATGCACCACCGGTATGGACGAACAGCTGCTCCGCAGCAGGGTTGGGGTATGCTTGAAGGACGAATTCGCCGTCATACGGCATCTCGCTTTTTGACAAAACGCCTGCGATTTGGCTGCGTATGCTGTCGTGGCGAATGCCCAAAAACGGCTTGATGCCATACGGCGTGTGGCCGTCAATCGTCTGGTCGAATCCGTTTTGGAAGTTGGCAAAAGTGTAGCCGTAGTCGAGCGGACGGTACGGGTCAGCGAGCGCGGCGGCAGAGACTTGGTTTTCCAACTCGTCAATGCGGGAAAAAATCGAATCGGGATGCGTGATAAAGCGCGTGAGCGTGTCGAGGTAGCGGACGTACTTTTCCCTGAAATCGGGCACTGCCAGCAGCTGGGTCGCCAAGGGGCGGGGCTGGCCCGAAGGCGTCCAGGCGAGGCAGTTGCGCTTTGCCCAGTCTTTGCCCAGCCAGTCAATTCCGAAAGTATTGTCCGTGTCGTAGGTCGCAAACTCGAACCGCCCGGTGGCCGGATTGTCGTAGAGGTAGTAGTTGTTTTTGTTGTAAAAATAGTCGTCCCAATTGCCCGTGGCCACGTCAATGGCAAAGGCTTTGAGCACACTTTCTACGTTCAAGATTTGGCGGATTTGGCTGGGGAAATTGGCGTTCACCGGCTGATTGAGTGCCGCCATGAGCGCGACCAAGCGCGCATAGTCGTCCTCCGTTTCATTGGTTTTCAGGTCGTAGGCGCGTTCGTCGGGGTTGTTCAGGATGTCTTTGTATGCCTGCTGGTCGGGGCCGAGGTACACCAGGTCGGCTGGCCAAGTGCATTTGTACAGGTTGCCCGCGTCGTCGTCGTACACCCTGCCGAGCCACTCTTTGTCCATCTCTTCCACATTGGTGTAGAGGCCGCGAAACTCCTGGTTGATGTAGAGCAGCACAAAAGCCGCGCGGCGTTCGGGCATTGCGGCCTTTCCCCACACTTCGTAGAAAAGTTTTTCGCGCACCATGGTCGGGTCGTTGTGCTGCCCCCGGAGGTTGAGTTTTTTCGCGCCTTGGTATTTTCGCCCTGCCTCGAACTCGTTGAAACTGATTTTGAACGATTTTTTCTGTGCGCCCAGCGAAGTGTTGCCGCGCAGCCGAAGCCCCACGTCTTCCACCGTGTCGCGCAGCAGGCCATCGTCGAACACAAACAGCGCTCGGAAATAACGGTCGTGCACCGTATGCTCCATCAAATATTCCAGCGAGTCGGCGGGCAGCGAGAGGTGAATGGACGCAATCCGTTGGTCGTCAAAAAGCGCATCTGATTGGCCGCAGAGCGGCTGGGCGAGCAGGAGGAAAAGCCCAAAAAGGAGGACGTGATTTTTCATGGGGCAATGATAAGTGAACGATGAACTATAAACGATGAACAATTCAAGCCATTGAATTACAATGATTTGGGCGGGCATTTTGCCTCGTTTATTTTTCACTCGTTCCTAAGCCGTCATTGGCCATTCGTCGTCATTGGCAAGTGACGGCCAATAACCAATGACGATACATGACGGCCTGAACATTCTCCCCTTGCCTGCGTTCTTCCCCCCATGCGGCGCGATTACCTTGTATTGAGCGGCCTCGCTCTGTTGTTTTTCTTCCCATTTTTGGGGAGCGTCCATCTTTTTGACTGGGACGAAATCAACTTCGCCGAGTGCGCCCGCGAGATGCTGCTGACGGGCGATTGGATGCGCCCGCAGATTGATTTCGAGCCTTTTTGGGAAAAGCCGCCCTTGTTCCTCTGGATGCAGGCGCTTTCGATGCAGGTTTTCGGGGTCAGCGAATTTGCTGCCCGCCTCCCCAATGCCCTCTGCGGCTGGGCCACGCTCCTCCTCGTTTTTCATATCGGCGCCCGCCTCCACGACCGTATGTTCGGTTGGATATGGGCTTTGGCTTGGTTAGGCAGCCTCTTGCCCCACCTCTATTTCCGCAGCGGCATCATTGACCCGTGGTTCAATTTTTTCATTTTCTGTGGCCTGTACGGGTTCATTGAGTTTCGCTGGAGGTTTTTCCGGCAGCAACAAAGCCAGTCGTTCTGGGTGCGCTACCGCCATTTGCTGGGCGGCGGCTTCCTGCTTGGGCTGGCCATCTTGACCAAAGGCCCCACGGCCTACCTCGTGGTGATGCTCGTGCTGCTCCTCTATTGGCTCATCTATCGGTTCAAAGGCATCGGCTATTGGCTGCACCTCATGTATTTTTCGATGGCGGCGGCGGTGGCGGCTTTGGCGTGGTTTGGCGCAGAAATGTGGCTGCACGGGCCGGGGTTCGCGCAAGAATTTTTGGCCTACCAAATCCGCTTGTTCCGCACGGAGGACAGCGGCCACGGCGGTTTTTTTGGCTACCATGCGGTGGTGCTGTTGCTGGGCTGTTTTCCGGCCTCGGTGTTTGCCATCCCAAACCTTTGGGGCGACCGCGAGTGCGAAGACGAGGCGCTCGAATCAAGCACATTGACCTCTTGCCTGCGCTGCGATTTTGGCACTTGGATGCGGCTGCTTTTTTGGGTGGTGCTCGTCTTGTTCAGCCTCGTGCAAACGAAAATCGTCCACTACTCTTCGCTGTGCTATTTCCCCCTCACCTATCTCGGCGCGCTCACGGTGTGGCGGGCCGTACGCTGGAATGTGCGGCCCATCGTGACCTCCATCTTGCTCCCCACCATTGGCGTGGCGCTTGGGCTGGCGGTGGCTGCGCTGCCTTTTTTGGGGCAAAACCTTGATTTGGTAAAACCGTTTTTTGCCGCCGACTCATTTGCCTTGGCGAATCTGGAAGCGGACGTGCAGTGGGAACTTTGGCAGGGAATCCCTGGCTTGGTGCTGGCTGCGGCAAGCGTAGCGGGGCTGTACTTTTGGCTGAAAAAACGGGCTTGGCAAGCGGCGCAAATCGTGTTCGCGGGCGGGGCGGTTTTTGTGGGCGGCACCTTGCTTTTTGTGGTGTGCAACATCGAGGGCTATTCCCAGCGGGCGGCCATCGAGTTTTACGAAAGCAAATGCGGCGAGGATTGTGTGGTAAAACCAGTGGGGTTCAAAAGTTACGCCCACCTTTTCTATACTTGCAAACAAGACCCAGGCCCCGACAAAACCGTGGACGACTTGCCCGGCCTTTTCTACCACCCTCCCACCAAGCCAACTTATTTTGTGGCAAAAATAGACCGCCTGCACCCCTTGCCCGATTTCCCCAACATCAAAGAAATCCGCCGGGAAAACGGCTTTGTGTTTTTTGAA
>JBJXFT010000426.1:0-17933 GCA_046155725.1 Saprospiraceae bacterium | reverse complement strand
GGGGCGGAACAGCGCGGACACGAGCAGGGTCGGGATGCCGCGCTTATTGAGTTCAAAAAGGTAGTTCGCCCAAAACTCGTACTTGACAAAAACGACCAAATCGGGCTTTGTCAAATCAAGGAAATCGCGGGCATTGCTGCGTGTGTCGGCGGGCAGGTAGCACACCAGATCAGCATGAGGATAATCCTTCCGAACTTCGTAGCCAGAGGGCGAAAAGAAAGTCAGCACGATTTTCCAATCGGGGAATCGCTCGCGGAAAGCCTCCATGACCGGGCGGCCTTGCTCGAACTCGCCGAGGGAAGCGGCATGAACCCACAGGACTTTGAACGATGAACGATGAACGATGAACGGCTCCGCAGCATAGCGCTCGCGCCAATCTTTGCGGCCATTCACCCAAAGCCGGGCTTTGGGATTGAATAATGCTGCGACATGAATGCCGAAAGTAAGCAGCCGAATGGCGAGGTCATAAATCAGGAGCATGGAGGAATCCACATTTTGCGCGATGTTTGGGGCGCAAATTTGCGCAGCAATTATTGAAAAAAACATGGAGCAAGAAAACACTGCACCGCCCGCGCCCGCCCGCCCCACTTGGCGAGGCCGCGTGTTGGCTATCCCCTACCAAGTGTGGAACAAAATTGACCCAAAGAAAACCGACTCGTGGCTGGCCGCCGTGCTGGGCATTTTTCTGCGCACGGCGGGCATACTGCTCCTGCTGTTTGCCATCCTCATTATTTGGAGGATGATGAGCGATACCGGCTTTGCGCTCCAACCTTTTTCGGTCTCCAAACGGCTGGACGAGAATGGGCTGAGCGGCAGTATTGCCGCCTTGCGCCTCCAAGATGCCATCCAAACGCTCAAAGACGAGGCCGCTTCCATCAAAAAAGACGAGCTCCATGTGGGCAGCAGCGATGCCAATGCCGCCATGAACGTGCAGGTGATGGGCGTGGAAGTATCGCTCACATCCATCGCCTACCAACTCCGGCACATCCTCGGCAAGCCGCAAAAGCGCATCACGGGCGAGTTCGTGCAATCGGGCGAACGGCTCTCCTTGCTGCTGCGCATGAGCGGCTTCCCCAATGCCCGGTTTGAAGAACCCTGCCCCGCGGGCTCGGAAGAAACGGCGGCTCAAAACCTGCTCCGCCTCGGCGCCGAGACCGTGCTGCAGCGCACTGACCCCTACCGCTTGGCAGTGGTGCAGTACCGTCGCAAAAACTACACGGCGGCCATTGATCTGGCGCGCATCATCATCAAAGACCGGCCTGAGGAGCGCGTTTGGGCCTATCATGCATGGGGCAACATCCTCGCCGAACAAGGTCGGCTGGAAGAAGCCATCGCCAAATTCCGGCGCGCCACAGAGTTGGATTCCACTTTCGCGATGGCCTACCAACGCTGGGCGCACTTGCTCATGCAACAGCGAAAACGCCCCGAAGCAATTGAAAAATTGGAAAAAAGCCTGCGCTTCAACCCCGAAAACCCAGATACTTGGATGACCTTGGGTTGGCAATACGTCGCGCTCGGCCAACTGTCCAAAGCCGATTCCGCTTATGCTGCGTCGGTGCGCTTGGCTGCCGGGCAGAGCTATGAGCCGCTGGCTTGGCAAGCATGGATGGGCGCAAAAATGGACCAAGACAGCATGGCGGCAGCCCTGAAACTCGCCCAAAAAGCCATCGAAAAGGCTTCAGAAACAGCCGATGGGTATGTGACGCGCGGCATGGCTTACCTGCTCCAGCGCGATACGGTCAAGGCATTTGAAGCAGGGATGCGCGCCCTCGAACTCGACCCGAACAACGCCATCGCGCTCAGAATGGTGACGCGCGGGCTTTTTGCGCAGAAAAAATACCGCGAGGTGGTGACCGTCACGCAAGGGGTAAAATTCAAGGCTTGGCAGATGAGCATGGCCACCGAAATCTTCAACCTCAGCGCCATGTCGCACAACTTCCTTGGCCAGCACGATTCGGCTTTTGCCGTCATCCGCCGCACCATTGCACAAGACACGCTCTACGGCACACCTTACTCCACGCTCGCCGAGACCTACGCTTTTGTGGGCAAAAAGCAACTGTTCTACGAAAATCTGGAAAAAGCCTTCCGCTTGGGAATGCGCCCCGAAATGGTGGATTGGTCTGACCCGCCTTACGACCGTTTCCGAACGGACGTGCGGGCACAGGCCCTTCGGGAGAAATACGCGAAAAAGGAAGCAGTGCGGAATTAGTAACTCACATTACGCAGCGGGTGCAGCGCGCCTCAATATTTGTAGCCAACCGCCATTTCTTTCTTGAAGGTGCGTAGCACCGGAATATCATGGAACGGAGAATATTTCGGTGCTACGCACCTCCACCAAAAGGGGGCATTCCAATCTACAAATATTGCGCGGCTACGCCGCTTGCGTAATGTGAGTTAGTAATAAATATCCTCCGCATTGCCTGTGTAAAACGGCAGCGTCAAAGCCACCCGAAATCCAAAGCGCAGGTCGAGGCGATTGCCTTCGAGTTTTTTCATTTGAGAAAAATCCCAGTCGCGGCGGGTTTGGGTGAAGGCTTGGTTGAACTCAAAACCTGCCAGCCAACTCAGGTCGCGGCCCTGGCCGACGTGTTGCCAGCCCACAAATTGTTGGAGCGCAGGCCCCCCCGTAAGGCGGTCGTAGCCCTTTTTGTAATCGCCCGTCAGTTGCGCCACCGTGCGCGAATCGTCCAGCACCCTGATGCGGTGCTGCGCCCAGCCGCCGCCCAGCGTGAGGCGAAGCCCTTGGCGCGTTTCGTTGAAAGTCAGGAGTTTGCCCACCGTTGCGCCCACATACATTCCGCGTTCTTGCAAGCGCAGGGTAGCGATGGCGCGGTCGTTTCCGATGATGTCGCCCTCTGGAGTTCGGAGAATGTCGAGCGGGTCTTCCTTGACTTTGCTGCCAAAAAGGAACGCCCCTTCGAGTCCAAAAACCCAATTTTGGGAAGTGATGAATTCTGCGCCTGCGCCCAACGAGCCGTTCACGCCAAAGCGCTCGGCCAAGTCGCCCGCAGGCAAATGCCCGCCCAGCGCGAAATGCGCCAGCACTCCGTTACTTTTGCCCGCTTTTGCCGGCTTTGCCCCTTCGGGGGAATTTTGGGCAAAAAGCGTGGAAGCAAAAAACGCTGTAAAAAAAAGGGGAAGTAGTTTTTGAAACATCAGACCTGAATAATTCAGCACATCGGGTTTCTAATTTTAAAACACTAAGGAACTAAGGGACACTAAGGCTGAGAGGGGTGCGATAGGGGATAGCCCTTAGTGTCCCTTAGTTCCTTAGTGTTTTCAAAAATCACCAATGTGGTAAGTGAAAAAAATATGCGCAAAAGTAACGCCCTCCCACCCATCTCTGCTGCTGTGCTCGCCGAATTGAAAAGCATAGTGAGCGAACGCTACCTCCTGACGGACGAAACCGCCCGCCACGACCACGGGCACGACGAAACGGAAGATTTGCTCTACCTGCCCCAAGCCGTGGCCGAGCCTGCCGACACGGAGCAGATCAGCCGAATCATGCGCGTTTGTTCCCGCGAGCGCATCCCCGTCACCGTGCGCGGCGGAGGCTCCGGTTTGGCTGGCGGAGCGTTGCCCACGCATGGCGGGCTGCTGATTTCGATGAAGCGATTCGACCAAATTTTGAAGATTGACGAGCGGAATTTCCAAGTCACCGTAGAGCCGGGGGTCATTACCGAAACCCTGCAAAACACGCTGCGGGTGATGGGCTTGTTTTACCCGCCCGACCCCAGCAGCCGGGGCTGGAGTTTCATCGGCGGCAACGTGAGCACCAACGCGGGCGGCCCAAAAGCGGTGAAATACGGCGTGGTACGCGACCATGTTTTGAACCTCGAAGTCGTGCTGCCGAGCGGCGAAATCATCTGGACGGGCGCGAACACGCTGAAAAACTCTACAGGCTACAACCTCACCCAACTCATCGTGGGCAGCGAAGGCACACTTGGCATCGTGACCAAAATCGTGCTAAAACTCCAGCCTTACCCTACCCAAAACCTGCTGATGCTCGTGCCGTTCCGCTCGGCGGAAAGCGCGTGCGCGGCGGTAGCGGCCATTTTTCAGGCAGGCGTGACTCCCAGCGCGCTGGAATTCATGGAGCGCAACGCCATTGACTGGGCGGTGCGCTATGTGGGCGAAACGCCCGTGCCGATTGGCGAGGAAGATGCGGCGCACCTGCTCATCGAGGTGGACGGTTTTCATATCGCCAGCCTGGTGGCCGATTGCGAGACCATCACGACGGTCCTGGAAGGATACGACTGCGGGGAAATCTTTTTCGCCGACGACGATGCCACCAAAACCGCGCTCTGGAAACTCCGCCGCAACGTGGCCCACGCCGTGAAACGCAATTCGATTTACAAGGAGGAAGACACGGTGGTGCCGCGCGCGGAATTGCCGCATTTGCTCAAAAAGGTAAAGGACGTGGGCGCGGCGTATGGTTTTGAATCCGTGTGCTACGGCCATGCGGGCGACGGCAACTTGCACGTCAACATTCTGCGCGGCGCGCTTTCCGAAACGGCATGGAACGAGGACGTGCCCAAGGGCATCCGCGAGATTTTTCAGTTCGTGAAGAGTGTGGGCGGAACGCTCTCCGGGGAGCATGGCATTGGCCTTGTGCAGCGGCCTTATCTGGACATCGTGTTTTCGGAAGTGGAGCTTCGGCTGATGCGGGAGATCAAAAAGGTGTTCGATCCGCTGGGTATTTTGAATCCTGGGAAAGGGGTGGGGTGAGGTCAGTACGATTTTAATGCGTCTGCCCTGGGGGAGGGTTGGCGTCCGGCAGGCGTGGGCACCATAAGAGGGCGCCGCGAGGTTCTGCACTTGCCGCCAACAAATTCGAGAGGACGAGGCTGTCTCGTCGCCCAAACATCAGGGCATCCGTGTGCTTTGCCAATTCACCAAAACCCACTCACCCCGCTTTTTCCGATACACCGCCGAGTAAACCAACCGCACTTCAAACGCATTGCCGTTCAGCACCCCGCGCACTTTCACCGCCCCGTTCACCAGCGCGGTTTTGCCATAAAAGCGCACATCGGCTTCCTCCCGCTCCATCTTTTCGTACACCAATTTGCGCGACGCGATGGCAGCCAAATGCGCCTCCTTGTTTTCTTCCAACGCATTGGAATGGACGTACACCAACTCGTCGGCCAGCATCGGGCGCAGCGCGGCGGTGTCGGCGCGGGTCATGGCTTCAAATCGGCGGGCTTCGACAGCCAGCACCGTTTGGGCATTTTTCGTTTGGGCGTTCAGCCCCGAAGTGGCGAAAAACAGCAACAAGCTGAGGAAAAAATTTCTGGAAGCGACCATCGCAGGGAGCGTTTGTAATGTAGCCTCAAATGTAGCAACGCGGCTTTGCACAGGTTGACGCGGATTTGCCAATCTCCGTTTTTTTCCTCAAATCAGTTCTATCCGTGCAGCATTTCCGCCTCCGCGAGCCAATGCTTTGCAATGACAACAGCCCGACATTCTACCCAAGTTTTCTGGCCGGATTTTTGATGGTTTGCTTTCTTTCTGGCCTTGCTTTCCGTGAAACGGATTTCGCGGACACGCTAATCACTAAACTGATTGTACATGAACCGATTTCTATCATTCCTCACTCTTTTCTTTTCCCTTAGTTTTTCCTGCGCAGCCCAACAGTTCGGCATTTGCATGGATGTGGTGGCTTCCTCTGGCGGCTACGGCTTCCAAGCCAACCGCTACATCGCTTGGACGGTGGGCGAGCCGTTGGTGCAAACCCTGTACGGGCCTTACACTTTTACCCAGGGCTTCCATCAGCCCGACCCTTGCGGGCTCGAATTTGTCGGCAACAACCAGCTCGCCGATTGGGGCCTGCACCTGTTTCCCAACCCCACCGACGGCTTGCTCGCAGTGCGCTACTCGGTGGAGAAAAAAGGGCATCTCGTGGCCTCCGCGTTCGACATCTTGGGCCGGCCGATGTTTGAAAACCAAACCCTTGCCGCGCCAGAGGGGTCGAAAATTGATGCCACGGCTTGGCCCGCCGGCGTGTATTTCCTCCTCCTCCAAGACCCCAACTCCAAGGCATCCGCCACTTTGCGCATCGTGCGCCTTTAATATGGTTTGATGGTTTAGAATGGTTTAGATGGTTTAGAACAAACGCGCACTAAACCATCAAACCCCTCTAAACCATCAAACCCCTCTAAACCATCAAACCCTTCTAAACCATCTCTCATTCCAACAACGATTTAAATAATTATGAAACAGCGTTTTCTCTTTTCCCTGTTGTTTGCAGCAATTGCAGCCCTTCCCTTGGTGGCGCAAAATGTGCCTCAGGGCATCAACTACCAGTGCATCGTGCGCGACAACCAAAGCGGCGCGCCCATCACCAACCAAACCGTCACGCTCCTCATTTCCGTCCGGAGCGGCAGCGCAAGCGGGCAGGTCGAATACACCGAAAAGCACGTTTCGTCCAGCAACGAATTTGGCCTCGTGAACCTCGTGCTGGGGCGCGGGCAAGCCCTGATGGGCGATTTTCCGGGAATTGCCTGGGGCGCGAGCGCAAAATTCATGACCATTTCGCTGGAAACTTCCCCCAACAACTTTGACGAAGTGGGCAGCTCCGAACTCCTCAGCGTGCCTTACGCGCTGTACGCCCAAAACGCAGTCAACGGTGGCGGTGGCGGCAACGGCGACAATTGGGGCAGCCAAACGGCATTCACCAACAACGGCCTCAGCGGCAACGGATTGGCAAACAACCCCATCGGCCTCGCCCCACAAGGCGCACAAAGCGGCCAAGTCCTGAAATGGAACGGCACCGCTTGGGCGCCCGCCGACGATTTGCAGGGCGGCGGCGGCGGCGGCGGCACGGTGACGCAGGTAAATACAGGCACAGGGTTGCAAGGTGGCCCTATTACAAACACAGGCACAATCAGTTTGACCAATACAGGCGTTCAGGCGGGAATACACGGCAGCGCGACGGAAATCCCCGTGATAACGGTGGATGCACAAGGCCGAATCACGAACGTAGACAAAAAATTGGTTCAGCCCGGCGAAGTCGGGATAACAGGCGGAGCAGGGATTAATGTGGCGAATCCTCTTTTCAACGTGTTCACCATAACCAACACCGGCGACGTGAATGCCAGCGACGACGTTACCACCACCTCGGCCCACGACGGCGACGTGAACGGCGTGTACAACAACCTCCAGCTGAAAGCCAACGTGGTGACCTCCAACGAACTCAACAACGGCGCAGTCACCGCCGCCAAACTCGCTCAAATGGGCGCGGCCAACGGCCAAGTCTTGAAATGGAACGGCACCGCTTGGGTGCCTTCTGCCGACGTGGAAGGAACCGTTGCCCTGACCGAAGGCGCGGGCATTGACATCACGGGCAATTCGCCCAACTTCACCATCACCAACACGGGCGACACGAATGCCGCCGACGACCTCACCACCACTACCCAAGCCAACGGCGACGTGAGCGGCCCGTTCAGCAATTTGCAAATAAAGGCGAATGTCGTGACGGGTGCCGAAATCGCCGACAACGCCGTAGGCTCTTCCGAAATCACCGACGGCTCGGTGGCTGCCGCCGACCTTGCCGCCAACTCGGTCACTTCCGCCAAAATAGCCGACGGCGCGGTGAACACCAGCGAGATATCCAATGGTGCAGTAACCGCTGCAAAACTGGACGACATGGGCGCCGCCAACGGTGAAGTGATAAAATGGAACGGCACCGCTTGGGCACCCGCCGCCGATGATGGCGGCAACTTCAATGTGCTTCCCGGTGCAGGCATTGACGTGACCCCTTCGGGCAACACGTTTATCGTCATCAATACGGGCGACCTCGATGACACGGACGACCTCACCAACGCCACCATTTTCAATGGCGACGTGACGGGGACTTCCAACAACCTACAACTCAAACCCGCCATCGTCACCAATGCCGAAATGGCCGCCAACGCCATCGGCACCAACAACCTCATCAACGGCGCGGTCACAGCAGTCAAACTCAACAACATGGGCGCAGCGGCCGGCCAAGTGCTTCGATACAACGGCATGGTTTGGGCACCCGTGACGCTCCCGGCTGTGGCTGGCGATGACTGGGGCACACAAACCGCAGAAGTCGGCAACGCACTCACCGGCGACGGCACCGCCGCCTCGCCGCTCAACCTCGCCCAACAAGGCGCCATAAACGGCCAAATCCTGCAATGGAACAACGCTGCTTGGGGGCCGGCCGACCTCCCCGCTCCTGTTGGCGACGACTGGGGCGCGCAAACCGTGCAGACCAATGCAACGCTAACAGGCAACGGAACGGCAGGCAACACGCTCCGCATTGCGAAGCAAGGTGCCCTCAATGGGCAAGCCCTCATCTGGAACGGCCTCACTTGGGCGCCCGCAAATATCCCTGTTGCTCCCGGCGACGACTGGGGCGTACAGGTCGCAGAAGTAGGCAATGCCCTCGAAGGCGACGGCACCGGCGCCAGCCCGCTCAACCTTGCCCCGCAAGGCGCAGCCATCGGCGAAGTGCTCAAATGGAACGGCGCAGAATGGCAACCTTCTGCCGACAACAGTGGCGGCACGGGCGACACCTATTCTGCCGGCCCTGGCATCAGCGTCACCGGCGCATCGCCCAATTTTGTCATCACCAACACGGGCGACGGCGACGACGACCCTGCCAACGAACTCCAGACCATCTCCCTTGCTGGCAATGAACTGACGCTTTCCGATGGCGGCGGCACTGTGACGCTCCCCGCCGGCGGCGGCAACAATTATGCTGAAGGAACGGGGATTGACATCACGGGCAACGCGCCAAACTTTACCATCAACAATGCCGGCGATTTGAGCAATACCAATGAACTGCAAAACCTTGCCATCGCAGGCAATGTGCTCAGTATTTCCAATGGCAACATGGTGAACCTGCCCGCTGGGAACAATTATGCCGAAGGAGCGGGCATTGATATCACGGGGGCTGCGCCCAATTTTACGATTGTCAACTCGGGCGATTTGAGCAATACCAACGAACTCCAGAATCTTGGCCTCGCGGGGTCGGTGCTCAGCATTTCGAATGGTAACAACGTAGACCTCGCCCCGCTGCTCGGCGGCGCCGGCAACAACTGGGGCAACGTGGCCAACCATATTTTCAACTCCAACGCCGGCAATGTGCTCATCGGCACCAACATCAACAACTCTGGAAAACTCCAAGTTGTGAATGCCAACCCAGTCAACGAAGCAGGTCGCTTTTTGCAAGTTATGGGCCCAAAAGCAGCAGTTTATGGCGAATCGAATGCCGGCCCTGGCGGCTTTTTCACCTCTATCGCCGGCCCTGCGCTCACCACGGGCGCAGGCAATGTAGGCATCGGCGTCAATCTGCCCATTGCACGGCTGCACATCATCGGGGTTGGCGAATCCATCCGTTTGCAGAGCGACGCTCCGCTCATGACTTTTATGCCCACTGCAACGGCAGCAGCCGCTCCGCCGGGGTACATTCGCTTTTTTGAGAAAAAATTTATCTTCGGCACCCGAGACTCCGCCGACGTGATACTTTCGCCCAACGACAATCTGGCCCTCGTTGCCAACGGCTCTAACGGCTATGTGGGCCTCGGCGACAAAAACCTTACCGACGCACGCTTGCGCGTTTCGCAAAAAGAGGGCGGCATCCTGCTCGAAAACGAGGCGAACAACAATTTTTGGGAATTCTCGGCCAGCCCCATTGACGGCAGCCTCAACCTCTTCAACAGCACGCTCGGTGGGGCTTTCCCGGCGGGCACTTTCACGGCCGCCGGGCTTTATGTGCCTTCTGACCGCCGCCTGAAAACGGACATTGCCGCGCTCTCGACGGGCATTTTGGCAAAATTGCTGCAACTACAGCCCATGACTTACCGCTACAAAGCAGAGGAATCGAATGCCAAGCATTCGCTCGGCTTTTTGGCGCAAGACGTGCAGGCGCTGTTCCCCGAACTGGTGGGCCAAAGCGTGGACAAAGCCGGGAAAAAAGGTTACCTATCTATCAATTATGGAGGCTTTGGCGTGTTGGCCGTGAAGGCCATCCAAGAGCAGCAGACCGAAATCGAGGCGTTGCAAAAAGAGAACGCCGCGCTGCGCGCAAAATCAGAATCGCTGGAAGCGCGGCTGTTGCGGCTGGAGAAATTGGTGGGAGAAAAGTGATTGCAAGGTTTGAGGTTTTAAGAAATGGGGCAATCTCGAACGAACGTTCGAGATTGCCCCATTTCTTATTTATGCACCAAAACGGTCCGCCAAACTGATTTGCCGACAAAATCCCCGCGAACGAAATAGACCCCGTTCGGCCAATTGGCTGTCTCGAAAATGTGCGCATTCCCCGCAGGGTCTTGCGCACTCGCGGCCAATTGGCCGATGGAGTTGAACACTTGCAACGTGTGTGGCGCGCGCGGCGATTCCCAACGGAGCGAGAGCTGATTGCCCACCAGATTTGGGTGGGCAAAAAAGCCCGGTTCTTCGCCCGCATCGTGGGTGCGGGTGGTACAATTGAGCGTGACGGTCACGGTTCTATCCCCATCAAGCACCAAGTCTTGTTCCTGAATGGCATTGCCGCAGGCCACGCGGAGGCGGTATTTTCCCCGAAATCCGCGCAGCGTCGCGTCGCCGGAGGCGGGTGTTTGAATGGAATCGTTTGTCCACCATTGCTGGAAAACCTGCTCAATGAACGCCTCGCCACTGGGTTTCAAAGTCCAATCTTCGTTGAAAATGGGAGCATTTGATTCCCAATGCGCACCGTCCCAGAAGCCCCACATCAGGAACCCCTTCAGGCTGGGATGGGCAAAGGAAATGCTGAGGATGTCGCGCATATATTGCGCTTGCGTCTGTGGCGGCACAAGGTTGCTGATGTCGTACTCCGTCACTTTTGCTTCGAGGCCATAAGTGTTCCAGAAGTCGTCGTAGATTTCTTTCACGCGCGGGATGCCCGTGGGCGAGGTGCCGAAATGCCCCTGAAAGCCGATGCCTTCCACGGCCGCGCCGGCCGCCATGAGTTCGTCCAAACGGCTTTTCCAGAGCGCGATGCCGTTGGTCGGCGAGTCGCCCTGCTCGATGGCAACGTAGTCGTTGAGGTACAGCACCGAGTTGGGCGCGAGCGAATCGGCTTGCTTGAAAATCTGTGCGTAGAGCTCGCGCCCAGTGGTGTAGCCGGGCGTTCCGGCGAGCGCATCGGCGTAGTCAGTGTTTTGGGTGATTTCGTTCAGCACATCCCAATCGGCCATTTCGGTGCCGATGCCGGGGTAGCCGAGTATGCTCTGGAGGTGGTTGCGGATGCGGTTTCGGAGGTAGGCGGGGTTGTTCTGGTTGGGTTCGAGGTCGGGCGGCGAATATCCCCAGCCAGGCCACACGAGGTTGTGCCCGCGTATGCTGATGTCGTGGTCGTGAAGCCATTGCACGTCGTCGGCAATCTCCGCCCAAGAGCTGAACCAATGCTGTTCCCAAGCCGGCCATTTCAGGTCGTTTTCAAAAACGAGTTCGTTGAACCCATGCCCTGCGCCATCGAGGTTGAGGAGTTTTTGTTGGTAGAGGTCGTTCTGCCCGTTGCCGCCATTGAACAAACTGCTGACCACGGCGGTGCCGAATTTGAATTCGTGCTGCTGCATTTCGAGATAAATGTTGGCGTTTGGGAGCGGGTTGCCGTTGGGGCCGCGCACTTCCACGGTAAGGTTTGCCTTGCGGATTTGCTCAATGCTGGCGGCGGCTTCGGTCCGCCACGGCGCGTCGGGTTCCATGCCGGGGTAGCTGTCGTTGTTCAATAAAACCGGGAGCTGGGAAATCTGCACGGTGTTTTTGTAGTTGGGGCAAGCCGCGCCGCCCACTTCCACCGTTTGGTTGAAATAGGCCAAATGGAGGCCGATGTTGAGCGTGTTCACGGCGTATGCGGCAGACTCGAACGGCACGGCGTACATTTTCCATTCGGAGGAAAGGTTGACTGTGGCGAAGGCTTCCTTTTCGTAGGTGGTGCTGTTTTCTGCAAAAATATTCACTTTGGCGTTGGGTGTCGGGCTGCGCAGCCAGATGACCAATATGCATTTGTCGCCGCTGGCGATGGCCGTGGTGTTTTTGTAAAGGTGGCCCGCATCCCAGGCGTTGTTGCCCTGCGTTACCACCAATTGGCGGGCCTGGGAAAAAATTTGCCCGGTCGGCGTGAAGGCTGTGACCGCAGACCCGTAGTTGGCCGCCCCATTCAGCGTGGCCGTTTCGGTGTTTGGCAAAACCCATTGCGCGATGGCGGGCAAACCGTAATCGGTCTGCAATTGGGTGTTGAGGGCATTGTGGTAAGCATCTTGCCCAGAAAGGCGGAGGGCGAGGAGTAGGGCGAAGGAAAGGAGCAGATTTTTCATGGCAAACTCAAAATTTAGCAAGACCAAAGGTGGCAGTTTCCCGAAACATCCCCACCCTTTCCTTGTTTGTGGGGGGTGAGAAAAAGGCTTTTTCGCTACAGCATTTTTCCTCAAAGCAAAATCTATCTTTGCGTCCTTTTTACACCGCGAAACTGCAAAATGAATTTCGCGCCCACCCAATTTTATGGCTGTCATCCACTTTCGATTTGTAGATACGAGCATTGCCCCCAAGACCGTGGAAGGCAATTTTGAAGATATGTCCATCCTCGAACTTACTGAGGAGTACGACGTGCACCTCAACCACAACTGCGGCGGGGTTTGCGCCTGCTCCACTTGCCACGTGTATGTGGAAAAAGGCGAGGATTTTTTGGAAGGAATCTCCGACAAGGAGGAAGACTTTATTGACCGCGCGATCAACCCGCGCATCGAGAGCCGCCTTGCCTGTCAGTGCATTATCCTCGACAACGCCGCCCAAATCACGGTCACGATCCCCGACCAAAAACGGATCATCGGGCACGAACATTAATTTGATAATGAGGGAATGGGATAATTTGATAATGCCCCAAATTCCCCCTCATTATCAAATTACCTCATTATCAAATTATCACATTAAGCATGGCTTTTCACGACTTTGACAATATGCCCATTTCTTGGGCCGACCACGAGGATGTAGCGATGGCGCTCTACGAGCGTTTTGGCAGCGACTTCGACGAGAGCAAAATATACCGCATCCGATTCACCGAACTGCTCCAATGGGTGCTGGAAATCCCGCATTTTGAAGGAACGCGCGAGGACAGCAGCGAAGGCCACCTGGAACAGATACAAGCCAAATGGGTGTACGAATGGAGAGCAAACAACAAGTAACTCAGGGAGCTGGGGCAGTCGCCCCGGCCACGCCGCAGCCATTGCCGCCCGCTGGAATCCCTTCGGTGACGGGCGGCTTGACCGTTGGCGTTGAAAACGAATTGACGGTCAAGTTTGAGTTGGAGCACGTGTTCGACAAGATGAAAGCCGTGCGGGCTTTTGTCTTTGATGTGGACGGGGTGCTGACCAACAATGACCTCTTGGTGACGGAAGCGGGCGAATACCTCCGCACCATGAATGTGCGCGACGGCCAAGCCCTGCGCTGGGCGGTGGATGCCGGCTATCCCATCGGCATCATCACGGGCGGCACTTCTGAAGGGGTGAAAAAACGCTTCGTGCAGCACCTCGGCATTTCGGAATACTACTCTGGCGTGAAGGACAAAGCCGTTGCCTTTCAATCGTTCATGCAGCGCACGGGCATCCAGTCCACCGAAATCTGCTACATGGGCGACGACCTGCCCGACCTGCCTCCGCTCCGAAAATCTGCGCTCGCCTGCTGCCCCGCCGATGCTGTGCCGGAAGTCGTCGCCGCTTGCGATTACATTTCTCCCTTGCCTGGCGGCGCAGGCTGCGTCCGCGATGTGCTGGAAAAAGTGATGAAATTGCAGGGGAAATGGCCGAAGTATTGAAAAATATTGTCGGGGTGACTTGAAGTCACCCCGACAATACAAGACGAAACATATTTCAGGACGAGAAAAAAATTGCCCATCATGAACAAACAGAAACGGGTTGCTGCGGCAATCAAACAGGTTGTGACCGCGATGATGGACAGGGTGATGGAAAATGTGCTGATAAACGACCCATTTGTCAAAGAGAAACACCTTGCGAGCAAGCCGCTTTATGCCGCACTCGTGCCGGATGAAATTTTCAAAGGGTCGCATTTTGAACGGCGGTTTGTCACGCCTTTTGGCCGTGTTTGGGAGAATTTGGCAAAAGTTGTAGCCATCGAAGCACATGGGCAATGTGAAATGAACCGCACGGTTTCTGGAAATATCGGCAGCGAGCGGTTGAAAAGGATTCAAGAAACCCTGAACCGGTTGGAGCATTCGACAGGAAGTGCGGCGAAAGCAAAACCCGATTGGGCCGCCGAGTTGACCTATATTTTGGCCGGGAAAGGAGAGCCAATCCCGGTCTCGGTGACCTGCGATATTTTTATCAGCAATTTGGAGCGCGGTGAACAGTTCGCTTTTGAACTGAAGGGGCCTTTGCCCAACAGCGACCAGACGAAAGTGAGCAAAGAGAAAATGTTCAAGTTGCTGGCGATGGAGCCAGTCCAGGTGAACGGCGCATTTTATGCGCTACCATACAATCCGTATGGGAAAAAAGCGGACTACAGGTGGGGCTTCCCCATGCGGTGGTTCAATATGCACTCGGACAAATCAGTCCTGATTGGCGATGAGTTTTGGGATTTCATCGGCGGCACAGGCACTTATGCCAATTTCATAAAGGAAATCAATTTGCTGGGCAATGAGTACCGCGACCGCATCTACCGAGAGTTTTTGGAAATAGAACCACCATCGAATGCGGAAATCAACCTGTTGAAATAGCTCGAAGAAATGAAGGCACAGCAACCGATATTTACTTTTATCGATCTCTTTTCGGGGATTGGCGGCTTCCGTTTGGCATTGAACAACCTCGGCGGTGCCTGCCTTAATTTTAGTGAAATCAATAAGGACGCAATCAATACCTATTGCACGAATTTCAATGAGGACAGCGGTTACAACCTCGGCGATATCACCAAAATTAGAAACCTGCCGAAACATGATTTATTGACCGCTGGCGTACCGTGCCAAAGCTGGTCGATTGCCGGCAGAAACCTGGGATTTGATGACGACCGTGGGCAATTGTGGAACGATACTATTTATTTGCTCCATAAATCGCGGCCAAAAGCATTCATCTTTGAGAATGTAAAAGGCTTGGCCGACCCCAGAAATAAGGAGGCTTTGAGGTATATTTTAAATAGGATAAAAGCGGCTGGCTATTATGCGGGCTTTTATGTACTCAATTCATTTGACTATGGTGTTCCACAAAATCGGGTAAGGATTTACATAGTCGGTTTTTTGGAGGAAAAATTTTACCTCAAATTCAAGGTTGCAAAAGCTGTTAAAGAAAAAATCAGGTTGGCGGATATTATCGCTGATGCTGAGTTGAATGAACCCTTCGATATTCGAGTTTTGCAAAAAGACCTATTTGACCAACCTGTTTTGGCCAGGAACATGAGCTTGTCAAACAACAAAGGCTTCAATGATTATTTTCTGTTCAATGATTTGAGGAACGGACATTCAACTGTCCATTCATGGGACATCTTTGAAACAACCGACCGGCAAAAAGCGATTTGTTACCTTCTGCTGAAGAACAGAAGAAAATCGGCTTATGGGCATTTGGATGGAAACCCCTTGTCCCTGAAACATTTTCAGGCTTTGGATAAAAGCATCGAACAGCCTGAATTGGATGAGTTGGTAAAGTTGAGAATTTTATCGGAAGAGAACTATGCCTTTTCAATAAGCAATTTTGACTGGGCGGGATTGGGCAATGATGAGCTGACTTTATTGAATTGCGCAATTGACAATCAATTGAACATTGATTTATTGAAAAGCAACAGAAGCCTAAAATTGAACAAAGTGAACATCGCCAAATCAATAAACAGTTTGAGTGAGAAAGGCATCCTTGTTTGTTCCGAAATCAGGTATGATTTCAAAAACACCAAAATCAGCACCGGATTGAATGGTATCAACCGGGTCTTCTTGCCCAGTTCCAATATCTTCCCGACGCTCGTCGCCAGCGATTCCAATGACTTTGTTGCTTTACGCGATGTGAACGCGCCCGACGTGACCGCTTTTAAGCACAACTTTATTGAGCAAATCTATAAACCGGGCTTGTTCAGAAAGATAACCAAGCAGGAGGCTTGCATGGCACAAGGTTTCCCAAAAGGCTTCTTGTTGCCCGATTCGCGGGCGCGTTGGATGAAACTTTTGGGCAACAGCGTTTCCGTCCCGGTCGTCCAGATGCTTGGAAAGGCAATTGCAGAGACTGGTGTTTTTCAAAATGATCTCGAAAACGAAAATCCTCTCAACCAATCAGAATTTGCCAAAAGCGTTTTTTGAAAAGCCCCAATTCCGTACAATTCGAAGATTCGTCACCTCATAAAACCACTTCATCATTTCACTACTCTATGGTAATTCTCGACGGGAAACTCCTTTCAGAACAAATCAAAGCCGAACTCGCTGCCGAAGTCGAGCAGATCAAAATGCAAGGCGGCAAAATCCCGCATTTGGCGGCCATCATCGTCGGCGAAAACCCTGCCAGCCAAGTGTATGTGGCTTCCAAAATCAGGTCTTGCGAACAAGTGGGTTTCAAGAGCTCCCTCGTTCGTTGCGAGGCCGATATCACCCAAGAAGAATTGATGAGTATTGTCCAAAAACTCAACGACGACCCCGACGTGGACGGCTTCATCGTGCAACTCCCCCTGCCCAAGCATATTGACGAAGAGGCCGTTACGCTCGCCATTGCGCCGCACAAGGACGTGGACGGTTTTCATCCGGTCAACTTCGGGCGCATGGCGCAGGGGCTTCCGGCATTCCTGCCCGCCACGCCGATGGGCATTCTCGAAATCCTGCGCCGCTACAAAATCGAGACCTCCGGGAAGCACTGCGTGGTGCTGGGCCGCAGCAACATCGTCGGTACGCCCATCAGCATCCTGCTCTCGCGCAAGGGCTATCCTGGCGACTGCACCGTGACGCTCACGCACTCGCGCACGAAGGATTTGCCCGCCGAAGTGCGCCGCGCCGACATCGTGGTAGCGGCCATCGGAATCCCCGAATTCGTGAAAGGCGATTGGGTAAAAGAAGGCGCAGTGGTGATTGACGTGGGCATCAACCGCATCCCTGACGAAAGCAAAAAATCTGGTTTCCGTATCGCGGGCGATGTGGAGTTTGAAAGTGTTGCGCCGCGCTGCAGTTACATCACGCCTGTGCCGGGCGGGGTTGGTTTGATGACGGTGGTGGCGTTGATGATGAATACTTTGAAGGCTTGTAGGGGGGAGATTTATGGAAAATAAGAAGCTTCAGAGAATGGGCAAGGCACTCATCAGGATACTCCTTTTGCTTCTTCTTTTCGTTACCGCCCTCCCAGCCCAAAGCATAAGAAAGCGGCTGAAGCTACTCCAAAATGAAAACGACTCTCTGCGCCTCGAACTCCAAAAGTGCCAAACATCTCCCTTCCTGCGCTTAACAGAATCTCTGGAATCTCCAAAGTTCGGAGAAAACCCAATTTACAGCCGCGAAGAATTACAGGCCAAACTCCTGCCGCAAATCAAACTCAAGTCGGAAGAAAAATATGCTATTGCCTTGATGGTCATATCTTCCACCGACCAGTTTCTGCAGTATTGTGAATCCATCAAAACGGAATTGCTCGCTCGGAGGGGCAGCTTGGATGCCAATGGTGAATCCAGCCGCATCTGGGACAAAAAAGTGCCGACTGTGTTTTTTATCGAAGAAAAACGAGGGCTTGCTCTCAAATCAAAAGTTGACGCTCAGCGGGCCGAGTATCTAAAAGTCATTCAAGGGAACTCATATTTCACACCTCGGATTATCTTGCAAACGGAGGCATTGCCCACCGAAACCACTGCAAAAACCTGGGAGGAGTTTAAATTTAAGGGTATGCCCTTGGCGGCAGTCTTCCCTATGATTGGTAAGTATCAAAGTGACGCAAAGGGGTCGGAGGCAGCAGTTTTGCAGTACCTCCATGAATCACGGTAATCCA
>JBJXFT010000422.1:0-17138 GCA_046155725.1 Saprospiraceae bacterium | reverse complement strand
ATTTCAAAAGCCCAAGAGATGCCCATTTGGTAGCCCGTCGCGTCGAGGATTTCTACGGTGACGCGCTGTGGTTTTTCCGAAAAAATGCGGAGCGTGCATTGGCCGGAAGTGGCGTTGGGGAGCATTTCGGCTTGGAAAGCGCGGTTCCTGATTTGCAGGGTTTTTGCGTCGGTGTAGGTTTCTTTCCCATCAAAGTCTATTTGCCGCAGGCGGAAAAAGTGCCGCCCCGGGGGGAGGTCTTGTATGCTGAAACTGTATTCGGCCAGCAGGTCAGAATCGCCCCTCCCCGCCACAAAACCCGCCGCCTTCCAATGCCCCGTAGTGCCGATGCTGTGCTGCACCTCGAAGCCCGAGTTGTCGCGCTCCACGGCCGTGGCCCAGGTCAGCAGCCCGCCCGAGCCTTCGGGGGCAACATCGAACCGGAGCATTTCGACAGCAGCCGGCAGCAGGAGCGCCACGTTGAGCGTGGTGAGCACGCCATTGTCGAGGGCCGCAGAGCCGTTCCAAGTTTGATATCCCGTTTTGCTCACCCGCACATCGTAAGTGCCGCTTGTGTGATAGCCCGTTTTGTAAAAGCCGCCAGTCTTGCTGTTGTCGCTGGCCGTGGTGGTGAGTATTTCTACCAGCGCGCCCACGATGGCTTGCCCGTTCGATGCTTGGGTGATTTTCCCTTCCAGATAGCAGCCGCGCACATAAGTGGGGGTGAGCACCCAAAGTTCTCCGTCCGTAGTGCCAAGTTTTTTGATGTTGCTCGCCAGGATATTGCCCGACGGGAGATAGGGGTACACGCCCCAGCAGCCTTCAAAACCACTGCCCGCGCCATTGGGGTAAGTGTCGTAGTTGCCCACTTGGATGAGGTTGCTGGGGCGCGACCCGTCCACGATGGTAAAGCCGTCTTTGTACCAAGACGTGACGGCATAATCGTTCAAGATGTGCGTGTTGTGTACGATGGAGTTCGAGCCGGGGTTGCTTTGGATGCGGTCGGCCTCCGAGATGTTGTCCAGGTCCGAGATGTTGTAGGCCGTCAAGAAGGAGCCGTTCACCTCGTCGGTCGTGAAGAGCGTGCTGCCGCTCAGCCAAGTGTTGTGGGTGAATGCGCCGGGGGTGGTAAAAGTGGCAAGCGTGTTGGGGCTGTCCTTGTCTGACATGTCCACGATGGCGACTTTGCCTGCGTTGATGTGAGCGGAGTACATGATGTCGTTGTCCACAAATCCATCGTGCGCGTACTTTGGCATGAAGGGCGGATTGTACACGCCTTCATATTCTGGGTTGAAAGGGTCGTCAAGGTTAAAAACCAAAGGCTTGCCGGCATTGCTGCCGTTGCTCAGGTGGCTGCCGTACACATAGAGGAAGCCCTCCGATTCGTCAATGTGCAGGGCGTGGCCTTTTGTCAAAAGGCCATCTATGGCGCCATCGCCAAAATAATTGTGATAATCGGCAGGGGCTGGCACATCGGGCAGACTGTTCAAATCCACGATAAAAACACCGCCGCCGCCCTCTGAAACGAGGTACGCATAGTGCTGATAGGTTTTTATTTCGCGCCAGCTGCTGGAAGTCCCCGCAATCTGGACAATCTCGGAAGGCGAAGCAGGGTCGGTCACGTCTACGATGCTGAGGCCGTTTTGAGCCCCCACGAGCGCGTACTCGCTGCCGCCCGAAGCATAGCCCCACACATTGGCGAGCACTTGGCCGGGGTAGGTGAGTTTGCCTTGATATTCTACATTGATGTTTTGGGCGGCGAGGGCGCAGGGGAGCGCGAGGGCGAGGAGAGAGAGGTATGGTGACATATTGAACAAGATTTTGCTGTGCAAGGTAAAAACAAAGGGCGGCATACCACGAAGATATGTCGCCCTTTTCCTTTTGCAGTGCCTGAACCGCCTACGCTGTTGGTTGCAAGCTTTTCAACTCCGCCATATTCGAATAAAGTTCGGCATCGGTGAAGTAATGGTCGGTCAGTTTGCCTTTGAAATAGTCGTCATAAGCCTGCATATCCACAAACCCATGGCCACAGAGGTTGAATAGAATGGTGCGCTGCTTGCCCTCACGCTTGGCCTCTTCAGCTTCCCGGAATACCTGCGCGATGGCATGAGTGGCTTCTGGGGCAGGGATAATCCCCTCGGCTTTGGCAAATTTCACCCCAGCCTCGAAGCATTCCAGTTGCTGAAGTGCTTGCGCTTCGATAAGCCCGTCTCTGAGCAATTGGCTGCAAATGACGCTTGCGCCATGATAGCGCAAGCCTCCAGCATGGATGGCGGCAGGTTTGAAATTGTGCCCCAGCGTGTACATGGGCAGCAAAGGGGTATAGCCTGCCGTGTCGCCAAAATCGTACATAAACTCGCCCTTGGTGAGCTTGGGACAAGACGCTGGTTCCACGGCCACACAGCGCACGTTGCGGCCTTCCACTAATTTGTGGCGCAAAAACGGGAAGGCAATGCCTGCGAAATTGGACCCGCCGCCCAGCGGGGCAATGATTACATCGGGATAATCGCCCGCATATTCCAACTGCTTGAGTGCTTCTTGGCCGATGATGGTCTGGTGCGTCAGCACATGGTTGAGCACCGATCCGAGCGAGTACTTGGTGTTTGGGTCGCTGGCAGCCACTTCGATGGCTTCCGAGATGGCGATGCCGAGGCTGCCGGTAGAGTTGGGGTCGGCCGCAAGGACGTTGCGCCCAGCTTGAGTGCGGTCGCTCGGCGAAGCGTGCACAGTGGCTCCAAAAGTATTCATCATGATCTTTCGGTAAGGCTTTTGGTCGAAGCTGATGCGCACCATGTACACCTCGCATTGGATGCCAAATTGTGCGCACGCAAAGCTCAAGGCTGTGCCCCATTGCCCGGCACCCGTTTCGGTGGTGATTCGCTTCACGCCTTCTTGGTGGTTGTAGTATGCTTGTGCCACCGCCGTGTTGGGCTTGTGCGACCCGCTGGGGCTTACGCCTTCGTATTTGTAATAAATTTTTACGGGCGCATCAAGCATTTTTTCCAGCCCCGTGGCGCGGTAAAGGGGCGATGGCCGCCAAATGCGGTAGATGTCGCGCACTTGGTCAGGGATTTCGATGAAGCGCTCGGCACTTACTTCTTGTAAGATCAGCTCCATGGGGAAAAGCGGGGCCAAATCTTCCGGGCCAACCGGTTGTTTGGTGCCAGGGTGTAGAGGGGGCAGGGGTTTGTTCGGCATATCAGCCACCACATTGTACCAGTGCGTGGGGATTTCCGATTCGTTCAGGAATATCTTTTTCTGTGCCATATAGAATTGTTAGTTTGTTTAAGGCAAAGGTCGGGCTGAAAGCAGTGGGGCATATTTTAACCAAGGTGCAACAAGGATAAAAAAGTGTAAAAAAGCCGGGGCATTCCTCCTACAAAGGGGGCCGCCGCCGCATCTGCCATTCCCAAATCTTTCCATCTTCGATGTCAACGTGCTCGCCCATGAACTGAAACCCAAGGTTTTGGAGCAAATGGTTGGAAGCGTTTTTTTCGGCCAGCGTGTGCGCTGTCACCAGTTTCACCGCCTCGTGCGCAAAGGCATTTTCCACCAAGGCACGGGCCGCCTCGGTCGCCAAGCCTTGGCCTTGGTAGGCTTCGGCAATCTCGTAGCCGATTTCGACTTCGCCCCCGATGCTCGGCGTACCTTTGTAGCCGCAAGTGCCGATGAGCCGCACATCGCGCCGGTGCACGACGAGGAAGTTCCACCAGCCAAGGTCGGCCTCGTGCTCGCGCAAAAAATCGCGCATCCAGATCATAGCCTCCGGGAAGTGCAGCCAGTGTTCGGCAAAATCAACCCCGCCCAGCAGCCCAGAGAGCGCGGGCCAATCCTCCTCGGCGATGGCTTCGAGCATCGGCAGGTTGGCGGGGACGAGAAAAAGGCGTTCGGTTTGCAGCATGGCGGGAGCAAGTTTCCAAAAATTTTTTCAAAACCCCTCTTAGCCTTAGCGCTTCTTAGCACCTTAGTGTTTTCAACAAAAAACTGCGTTTACAGTACAATGAACAACTTAATTCAAAACTCCATCCGAGACAGCATCGCCCTCAAGCAGGCCATCTTGGCCGACAATGCTTTTTTGCAAAAAATAGAACTGGCCGCGCAAACCCTCACCAACACTTTCCGCAACGGCGGCAAAGCCCTTTTCTGCGGAAACGGCGGCAGCGCGGCAGATGCCCAGCACATCGCGGCAGAACTGTCGGGCCGTTTTTACGCTGACCGGCCACCGCTCTACGCCGAAGCCCTTCACGTCAACACTTCCTACCTCACCGCAGTGGCGAACGACTACGGCTTCGATGCCGTGTTCGCCCGAATGGTACAGGCCGCCGGCCAACCGGGCGATGTCCTCGTGGCGCTCAGCACTTCCGGCAATTCGCCAAACATCCTGAAAGCCATCCAAACCGCTAAAGAAAAAAGCATGACCGTCGTCGGCCTCACGGGCGCGTCGGGCGGCAAAATGGCCACGCTTTGCGACGTGCTGCTCAACGTCCCTTCTGCCGATACGCCGCGCATCCAAGAAGCGCACATCTTGCTCGGCCACATCATTTGCCAATATGTGGAAAAGGCGCTTTTCTAAGTGCCCGCTGCCCCCTCCTTCGTCAAGATTACGGCGGGTAAAACTGCCGCTGCCTACTGCCACTGCCCACTGCCACTGCCTACCCCTCCACCACCGCCATGCATTTCAATTCGATGGCGATGGGCGTGGGCAGCCGGTCAATGCCCACCGTGGTGCGGCAAGGCTGGTTGTCTTTGAAATATTCAGCGTAGATGCGGTTGAACGTGTAGAAATCGCGCTCCATGTTCACGAGAAACACCGTCACGTCCACGAGGTCTTCCCATTTTGCGCCGCTGGCTTCCAGCACCGTGCGGACGTTTTGGAACACGGAATGCACCTGCGCCTCAAAGTCAAACTCGGTATAATTTCCTGAGAGCGAACGGGCCAAGCCCGGCACACCGTCCGTGCCCGGGTCGCGCGGGCCGATGCCGGAAAGGAACAGCAGATTGCCCACACGGCGGGCGTGGGGATAAAGGCCGACGGGCTTGGGGGCGTTGGGAGCGTCTATTTTCATGGGGCGAAGGTAATTCTAATCCGATTCTAAGGGCACCCTTAGCACGATGGCTCTACGTTTGCGGCGTTATTTTTTGAACAAAACCCGACGCTCATGCGACACTTCTATCATTCTATCTTCCTGCTTTTCTTATGCGGGACGGCCTTTGGCCAATCGCCCAACGACGGGCTGATGATGCCCCAAGGCCAACTCTGTATCCTCGGCCAGTATTCCAACAGCGAATGGGAGGACTACTGGCAGGGCGAAACCAAACGCTCCAACCTCAACCTCGGCACTGTGACCACTCAAAGCGCGATGCTCATGGCCAACTACGGCATCACCAAAAACCTGAACGCCATGATTGGCGTGCCCTACATCTGGACGGACGCGAGCGTGAGCTACCTCCAAGGCGAAAGCGGCTTGCAAGACCTTTCCGTTTTCCTGAAATATCAGGCTTTGGAAATGGCCGCCGCCGGGGGCAAATTTAAGGTGCAGGCTACGGGCGGGCTTTCCACGCCAGTTTCAAATTACACGGGCGATTTCCTGCCGTTCAGCATCGGCTTGCATAGCAAAACCGCTTCGCTCCGCGCTATCCTGAACTACACCGCCGATTTCGGCGGGTACGTCACGGCACAAGCAGGGCACACTTGGCGCGACCACGCACATTCTGACCGCGACTCGTACCTTTTTGACAACGAACTGATCTACAGCGACGAGATGCCGGTGCCAAACGTGTTCGACTACTCTGCCCGCCTCGGCTTTATCAAGCCGCGCTTCCAAGCAGAAGTCTGGTACGATTCGTTCACCGGGCTTTCGGGCGACGACATCCGCTACAACGAAGGCCCGCAGGCCACCAACAAAATGGCTGCCGGGCAAGCAGGCGTTTTTGCCAAATACTTCGTGATCAAGCGCCTCGGTATCCAAGCCAGCGTGAGCCAAGTGCTCAGCGGGCGCAATGTAGGCAAGGCTTTGACTTGGACCGTTGGAGCCACTTATTTCTTGGACGTCAACAAAAAAGGAGAAGAGGAAGTGGGGAAATAGGAATTCGGAATGCGGAATGCGGAATTTTTTTGGCCCTGCTGAGTGCATAATTCCGTATTCCGCCTATTCCGAATTCTGTATTCCGCATTCCTCTGCCATCACACAAACATTCATTTTCAATGAAAAAGATAAACATCGCCTACTTCGTGGCCGCGCTGCTCGGCCTTTCGTTCGCCTTCATCCAGTGCGACAAAAATCCGCCCGAAAACCCTGCCCTCGAGCCATACGCCGAAACCAGCCTCGACGCAAATGCGGGCAATTGGAAAACGTACCTGCCCCTCGACAGCAACAAAACCGCTGCTGCCGTGCCGGTGCCAGAGGCTGCTGGCTCCGCGGCCTATTTGCTCGAATTGGATGGCCTGCGCGCAAAAATGTCATCCGCCACCGCCGAGGAAAAAGAACTCGCCCTTTGGTGGGGAAGCAATGGCGTGCTGCGCTGGCACGAAATAGCCCGCGAACTGGCCGCCAACTACAACGTGCCGCCCGACTATGTGTACGACTCCACGGGCGCGGCCGTGTACCCACCGCTCGTGTTCGACCCCGCCAACCCCGATGCCTACCCGCGCGTGCCGTTCACCAACCCGCCCATCGCTTCGCGGATGTTCGCGCTGCTGGCCGTGGCGCAATACGACGCGCTCGTGGCTTGCTGGCACCGCAAATTCCAGCACAACCGACTCGCACCGTACAAAAATGCTACGGACATCCGTCCGCTCATCCCCAGCAACGACCTTCCTTCCTATCCTTCGGAAGACGCCGTGGTGGCCGCCGCTTCGCGCGAAATCCTCAAGTTCATTTTCCCCCGCGAGGTGGCGAACATGAACGCACGAGCCGAAGAGCACAAGAACAGCCGCCTTTGGGCGGGCGCCAACGTGCAGAGCGACCTTTCGGTGGGCGATTCGCTGGGCCGCATCGTAGCGCTCAACGTCATCAACGAATGGGCAAAAAAAGACAAAATGGGCATGGCCAACAACCAAGCAGGTTTCGCGGCCCAGCGCGACAGTGCCAAGGCAAAAGGCTTCACAGTTCAGTGGACGAGCCGCGACATCCCGGTGCGTCCGCCCATGCTGCCCGCCTTTGGCAACGTGAAGCCTTGGAATTTCGATGAAGCCACCAAAAAAGCCCTGCGCCCTGCCGCACCACCACAGCCTGGCTCCGCATTGTTCGAGGCCGACCTTGACGAACTCCGCAAGATTTCCAAGAACCGCAGCCGCGAACAACAGCGCATCGCTGCCTACTGGGCCGACGGAGCAGGCTCTTACACCCCGCCTGGCCACTGGAACCGCAAGGCCGGCGAACTGATCTACGAAAACCAGTTCAACGAAATCCGTTCGGCCCGCGCCATGGCGCTGACCAACACAGCACTACAAGACGCGGGCATCAGCTGCTGGGAAACGAAGTATTATTACCTGCTGCCGCGCCCAACCGAGGCTGACCCAAAGGTGACCACCTGTACGGGCATCCCCAACTTCCCGGCCTACACTTCAGGCCACTCTACGTTCTCTGCGGCGGGTGCCGAAGTGCTTTCGTACCTCTTCCCGAGCAACACCAGCGAGTTGCAAGCCATGGCAAAAGAGGCTTCCGAGTCGCGTGTCTACGGCTGCATCCACTACCGTTTCGACTGCGAGGTCGGGTTGGAAGTGGGCAAAAAAGTGGCCGAGTACGCCGTCACGCGCGGGCGCAACGACGGCTCGGAGTAATTTGAGAAAGATGATAAATTTAGTGAAAAGATGGGGCCGCCCGTGACACCAGTCACGGGCGGTTTTTTTTGTGGCGGCAATGGTTCAAATCAGTTTCCCCAAAATGCTGTGGGCATTTTCTATGCTTGGACTTTGGTACAGATTTGCAACCCAATTGCAAATCTGTACCTTCGCGCCATGTTTTACCCACGTCAAATTGAAAGTACCGTCTTAGAGCACAGCCAGTGGTATCCCATCATTTACCTCGGTGGCCCGCGCCAATCGGGCAAGACCACGCTGCTCCAAAACCTGTTCCCTGCGCTTCCATATTCCAGTTTGGAAGACCCCGATGTGCAGCTGTTGGCCAGCCAAGACCCGCGCCGTTTTTTGAACGCCTTCCCAAACGGGGCGATTTTGGACGAAGCCCAGCGCGTGCCGCACTTGTTTTCGTACCTGCAAACAAAGGTTGACGCAGACAAGTCGCTGCGGTTTGTGCTTTCCGGCTCCCAGAATTTCCTTTTGATGGAAAAAATAACCCAGTCGCTGGCCGGAAGAGTCGGCATTTTGAACCTCCTCCCCTTTTCGCACTTTGAAATTCAGGCCGCCAAAGTGGACACCAGTTTGGAGGCATCGGTTTGGCGGGGCGGCTATCCTGCGCTCTACAATTCCACCGTGCCACAGGATGTATTCTTCAACAATTACCTCCAGACCTATCTCGAACGCGACGTGCGTTCCCTCAAAAATGTGGGCGACCTGTCTCTTTTTGGCCGTTTCATGCGCTTGTGTGCAGGGCGCATCGGGCAGCCGCTCAATATGTCGAACCTCGCCACCGATGCAAGCGTGGCGGTGAACACCATCAAGGCATGGCTCTCTGTGCTCGAAGCCTCGTACATGATTTTCATGCTCCCGCCCTACCACAACAACTTCAACAAGCGCCTGACCAAATCGCCCAAAATGTACTTCTTCGATACGGGATTAGTGTGCCACCTCTTGGGCATAAGCGCGCCAAGCCAGCTCGAAACACACCACTATTTTGGGAATGTCGTGGAAAACTATCTCATCGCCGAACTCTATAAAAAGCGCACCAACCGGGGCCAAAGGCCATCCTTTTGGTTTTGGCAAGACCACAAAAACAACGAGGTGGATCTGTTGATCGAAGAAGGCGGAAAAACAAAGGCGGTGGAAATCAAGTCCAGCCAGACGTTCAACCCTCGGCTGCTCTCCGGCCTTCAAAGTTGGAAAAACCTGAGCGGCAGCACCCCAGCGCTCCAGTATTTGGTCTACGCCGGTGCGCAGCGCATGGATTTGGAACTGGGCCAATTGATGCCGTGGCAGGCTGCGCTGGAAGAATTGTGAGCGGCCCGCCCTACAACTCCCCCGTTTCGCGCAGCACCCGCTGCATTTCGCCAAACTGATTGTCCAAAAGGCGTTTCAGTTCGTAGCGCTCGAACTTGTATTCAAAGTTGAAATAGTCGTTCTCGTAGTGGTTGGCAGTGGTGGGCAAAAGGCCCACAAAGTTCTCGTGCCAGCGCACCCGACCCCGCCCGTGCAGTTCGTCCATCGGCAACTGGAGGAATTCCGCTTGCGGGAAATACAGGTAAAGCCCCTTCAATTTTCGGATTATCTCCACGGCCGCTTGGCGTTCGGGCAAACGGTTTTCGTGGCGAAACTCGCTGATGTCGCGCAAATAACGCGCTTTAAGGTCGCGCAAGCGGCGGGTGGCCACGCGCTCGCGGAGTTCGTAGAGGCGAAATCGCCGGGGCAGTATTTCGGTCAGTTCGCGCAGTACGGCCAGCGGGTCGAAGCCCGGCGTACTTCTGTAAGCGGTTTCCGTCCCCTCGTTCGTCACGTCCACCCAACGGAATTTGATTTCCTCCGAAAGTTCGCGCCACACAAAGTCCAAAAAGCGCAGGTCTTGGTGGAGTTTGTAGGTGCAAAGCGCGGCGAGCAACAAGCGG
The DNA here is from genome assembly GCA_046155725.1 of Saprospiraceae bacterium. Lineage (GTDB taxonomy): Bacteria > Bacteroidota > Bacteroidia > Chitinophagales > Saprospiraceae > M3007. The sequence continues at coordinate 7,439 of JBJXFT010000422.1, read as the reverse complement.
GCGCAGGCTTCGCGCTGGCTTTCGTCGCCCGTTTTTATCTTTTCGTATTCGGGCCAGATTTGTTTTTGAAAAATATTCTCCGAAATCGCCGTCCGCAAATCCTCCTCCGTGTAGCGCGTTGACTCGGCTACCAATTCGCGCAATTCCGCTTGCGCGTCGTAGCCCAGCGCGAGGCTTTCGGGGAGCGTGGCCAATTGGCCCGATCCGTCGAATTGCAGCCAACCCAGCGAGCCTTCGCCCACGATTTCGCGGATGCAGTTGTCCAGAAAATCTTGCCCCGATTTTTCCGGGAAAGCGCGGTAGGCCGTGCGCCAACGCTGCAGGCAGGAGATGAGTTTTCGGCGTGCGTCCAAGTCGTCCATCCGGCGGAAATCCGTGTGCGCGAGATTGCTTTTCAGCTCCTCCCATTCGGCTTGCGTGTCAGCCACGAATTGGAGGTACACGCTTTCCTTTATGTTCGGCTGCACCCGCAGCCAGCCCGCTTGGCCCGCGTGGTCACGTACTATTTTTTCTACAATGGCCTGCACTTCAAAGCCATATTTCGCACAATCGGGGTGCGCCATCACCTCGCCCTGCGCATCGAGCGTGAACCAAGCCAAACGCGCACCGCCTACTGCAACAGGTGCCGCGAGCAGCCCGGGCAGCAAGTATTCCAGCGCGAGGCGGTAGAACGAATTGCCCCGGCCGCGCTCGTCCACATCGGTGAAAATCTCCGCCCCCAACAGGCAAGCGTAGGTGAAACGCACCACCGATTCGCGCACGTCGGTGAACGGGCGGCGGCGTTTCTGGTCTTCGGCGATTTGGTTGGCGAGGGCCTGGCGTTTTGCCAGCAGGCTGAAATAAAGGTCTTCGCGGAGCAGCCCTTGGCCTTTCACAATCTTGTTTTGGTCGGCAGCCTCCATGTCGCGGAGCATCGTGAGCAGTTCGTGGATTTCGCCGAGCAGGTCGAAATGGCCGTTTGGCACAAATTGGAAACGCCCGTTCACCACGTCCACCCGTTCTATCCAGTGGCACTTTCCGCCGCCACTACATTCGATGACGGCGGCCTCCAGCAGTTCTTCCGAGGGGTGCACCAATCGGCACACTTTCAAGGTGTTTCCCAAAATGACGCGCAAGGGTCGGCGATTGTCTGGCACCGCATCGGCGTGTTTGCCCGTGTGGCGCAGCGGGTCGTTGGGCAATGCGTGGTAGAGCCGCAGCGCCGCGTCTGAAATGCCCTCCGATGCGATGGCAAGATTGTGCAGCGAGGTACTGGAGCGGCATTTGCCCTCGCGCTCGTAGTCGCGCAGCCGGCTGGCAAAAAGCAGGATGTGCTGCAGCAAGCGGTCGTTGCCGTCCACCGCGTTTTGCATGGCGCGGAGCGCGGTTTCTTTTTGCAAAAACGTGATGAGCAGGTACTCGTATAGTTGGGCGGATTGGGGGTCCACCTTGGTGCGCACATGGTCGCAGTGCGCGTAGGCTTGGGCGTAGTTTTTTACCGCCATCGCGTCTTTTGCCAAAAGGAGGCTGCGGCGGAAATCTGTTTTTTGCTCGAAGGAGAGGAGGCCGATTTGCTCCAAGGACTCTTGTGCTCGCGGGCCGACGGGCAGGTTCAAACTTTCTGGGATGGCAATCTCGTCCACGGGGACAAAAAACGGCGGCACGGTGCTGTCTTCGCGGCTGTCGGCCACAAAACGGTAGTAGTCTCGGATAAAAATCTGCCGCCATTCGACCCCCAAGTCTTCCTCTTGCAAACGCTCGATGAGGTTGTACAAATCCTTTTGGATGGGCGCAGCCTTTTGTTCCAGTTCGGCGATGCTGATTTGAGAAAGGCGGGTTTTTTCGCGCAACTGCTTGAAGGATTCCTGCACGTCGAGTACGCCGCGTTTCACCTGCACGTCGCGGATGAGGCGTTTCAAAATCGCTAAAAGCGGGGCGTGGTTGATGCGGTCGGTCTGTGCCAGCAATCGTTCGCGCAAGTCCTCGATGCCCAGCGGGAGCGAGATGTGGCCGATGCCGATGTCGTTGCTGCGGGGCGCGGCGGACAGTACGGCAGTAGCAGAGGCAGTAACACGGAGCAGTTGGCGGTCGCGGGCGATGCCGTCGTTCTCAATGGTTTCGCCCGGCGGCAGGGCGTTGGGGTAAGGGAGGAGTGCCGTTGGTATGGTCGCGCTCCGCGCCTGCGCGGTCAAGATTTGAAGGGCCGGGCGGCTGCGCTGGGTGAGGATGGCTTGGGCGGCTTCCCAGCGCACGTCGGGCGTGTCTTCGTAGTGCATGGAAAGCACGGCTACGAAGAGGTCTGTTTTTTCCAAAAAGGAAGAAGCTTCTGCGCGGAAGGCTTCGGTCGGCACGGCTTTCTGATTAAAGAAAACGATGGGGCGTGGCTGCAAGGCCAGTGCGAGTTGGCGCTGCAAATCTGCTGCGGTGCGGGCATCGGCAGAGTCGAAGGAGAGGTAGATGTGTGCGGGAGTTGTCATTGGACGGGGCAAAAATGCAAAATCCCCGCCGTGTTGGGGCGGGGATTTTGAGGGGGCAGTTTATTCCTACAAGTTTCCCGGAGGGTTACTACCGTGTTTGTTCCGATATGCGTCAATATGTTCGCTCTCCAATTCTTCCGCAATCTTTCGGCCAGGTATATTGACCAATATTACCCGCGCAAAAAACCGCGCCATGCCCACTACCCGATTGAAAAGAGAAACTTGCTCGTTGGCGCGTGGAGAAGAGCCATCCGGGTTGAGGGGTTTGCCACAAATCCCGTACTTGCAAGTATCGTTGCGCTCGGCATCAAAAATCTCGTAGAGGTGATGCTCCGCATTGTTTTCGTGTGAATTGGCGTGTGGCTTCATGAAATTGCAGCAAGCCGATCTTTAAGCGGGATCATTCCGGGCCAGCCGGCAGGGTTGCTGAAAGTCTCGTTCCAAGTCTTTGGGAAATAGCCGTAGTTGTCTCGGCCAGTTTTCAGCGCCCATGCTTTTTTGGGCAAGTAAAGCAGGGATTCAAACCCATATTCTTTGGGCATTTTAGAGGGGTCGGCCAATACAGACTCGTAAAAGGTTTTGCCATTGGCTACCACGCAGCACCGGGCATACAGAAATCCGTCCACCGAAAAATGCTTGCCTTCTGTTGGGGGGTAATGATTGCTGCCCAATTGTTCAGCAAAACGGCGACCGTCCAGGCTGTACAGTTTTTCATTCATCAGGTCGTGGAAAGCATGGATGTCGTCCTTTGAAAAACGGCTCAATGCTTCTATTGTAGGGTCTGTAATCGAATCCGCATCCAGCGTCCGCCAATCGAGCAAGTCAATAAGTGCCCAAAACTGAGCCTCGTCCATGCCTCCGCTATGAAGCCAGTCTTCCGCCTCGACCCGGAGCATTGCTTCGGGATACTTTAATTTCAGTGCTTGAATGGCCGAAGTCGAGACCTCCCGCAGTGGGGTTTCAAGTAATGTGGTCATAATTGCCCAATGTTTAGGAGACAAAAGTACAAATTCAATCGGATTAGCCCCATCACATCTGTCGGTCTGGCTGCTCTACCATTTTCGGCGCGAGTTGCCGCTGCAAGTCCGCCGCCGTGCGTACGTCGGCAGGGTCGTGGGAGAGGTAGATGTGTGCGGGGGTTGTCATTGGACGGGGCAAAAATGCAAAATCCCCGCTTGGTGGGGGCGGGGATTTTGCGTAAGAGGTAAACACCTCAAAACGATTTCAAGAAGAAACTACTTTCTTTCGCCAAATCGCAGCCTTTCAAGTGACTACTATTGGGATTTTGAAAATTAATTCAAGTTCAGCATTCTCATCATCGTTATTGCCAGGACCGTCGATTTTTATCATCGCGTCCTCCACCACTGTTTCTTCGTCGTCAATAGCGATGTCAATCCAGTTATGTTGTTTGCCGGCAATACTCTGTGTCAGGTTTAGACCTCTTGCTTCACCTCCGATTTTAACGTTTTTGTGCTTCCAACTGTTAGGCAGGGGAATCCGATGTTCTCCAAGAAACCGCAAATGCGTGTGATTGCTTGCGACTTCGATGATGTGAAAGTCAACGCCCACCAGAACATTTCTCTTGTCGTTTGAAATTCTGATGTTGTCAACTTTCAGTTTTACCTGGGTTGTTCGACCAGGGCGCGTGTTTACTTCAGTATCTCCTCCCGAAAAATACGGGATAGTGCTAACTTGAAATAAACTTTTGACTTGTTTAAGTCCCATAGTGAAAGTTTAAGTGTGAAAAAAATGGCTTCAAAATTCCAGGCGTTGGAATACGACAAAGGTCAGCGCGGAGATCACGTCTCCACTTGACAGAATTACGACCTGCAAAAAATAAGTGATAAGAGGTGGGAAAAACGATTTGCCCAAACGAGCGAGTACCCTGGGCATTCAAAAGAAGGGGCAATTGAAACTCATCCTCAAAAACCTGCTAAGCATCCTTCAAACCAAGCCAATGAAGGAAACTTTCCTTTTTCTGGCGCGCCACGCCGAGTGTTTTCCCGTCGTGCATCACCGCAGTACCGCCGTCTCCCCGTTCATAGCGTTCGATGTGTTTCTTGCCAACAATGTGCGAAATGTGGATGCGGAAAAAATAATCCTTCGGCAACAGTGACTCCAACTCTTTCAAGGCTCGATTGACGAGAAGGCGTTTTTTGTCTTTGATGTAAACAGAGGTAAAATTGCCCTCGGCCACGCAGTACATGATGTCTTTGATTGCCACAAAATCAACACCGTGTGAAGTCGGCAAACCGATCCTTTGGGAATAGGCGGTCGTCTGGTTAATGTTTTCAAACAAATGTTCCAAGTGTTTTTTGGTAAGGGGCAGATTGTCCTTCGACTTCACCCGTGCTATTGCTTCCACCAATAGTTCCGGGTTAATTGGTTTGAGCAGGTAATGTACCGCGCTGACCTTGAAAGCATCTACTGCGTACTCGTTGTATGCACTGACGAAAATAATGTCGAACGAAACGTCGCCCAGCACCTCCAAGAGTTCAAAAGCGTTCATGCCGGGCATCACCACATCGAGAAAAACCAAGTCGGGCTTGTATTTCCGAATGGCCTTCAAGCCCTCCAGCGGGCTTTGGCATGCAGCCAAAATTTCGACATCCATAGCGCAGTATTTTTTCAAATCGTTTTCCAAGGCTCGCAATGCCAGGGGTTCGTCGTCTATGAGAATGGATTTCAGCATGAGTGCAAGTTTTTGAGAATGATTGATCAAACAGGGAAAACCAGCTCTACCCGTGTGCCAGTATCATTGCCCTGTCCGTCGTGTTTGTCAATGATGTGCAGGTCAATCTGGATTTTTTGCAATTGGCGGAAGATGCGCAAGCGCTCTTGGGTGTTGATGATGCCGATTGAACTCTTGCCTTTTTTCAGCCCGTGCATTGGCAAGGCACCGGCTCTTTCGCGGCCCATGCCATTGTCATCAATCACACAGTTCACAGATTGAGGGCTATTTTCCAAAGTGATTTTCAACACCCTGTTTGATTCTTTTGGCAGAAGGCCGTGCCAAATCGCGTTTTCCAAAAAAGGCTGGAGGACAAAAGGCGGCACTTTGATGAAACTCGCGTCAAGGCCTTCTTCGATTTCTATTTGCCAGGAAAAAGCCTCGCCAAATCGCAGTGATTCCATTTGCAAATAGAGGCTGCTTATGGCGAGTTCTTCTTCTAATGAGATGTCGGGTCTCGTAATGTAATCCGTAGAGTACCGCATCAAATCGGAAAAACGCACTAAGTAGAGGATCGCCTCCTCGCGCTTGTTTTCGTTGACGAGTTGCTTGATGGAGTTGAGGCAATTGGAAACGAAGTGGGGATTTATCTGGGATTTTAGGACATTAAAGTCGGACTCCAATTTTTCTTTTTCAAGTTCTAAGAGTTTGTTTTCTACTGCTCGTTTTTCGTCTTCCAAGAATTTCTCTTTTTGACCCAATGCTGTATTGAAGAAGAAAATTTCCAACAAAACGCCCAGCTCGAACAAGGCTATATTGTTTTTACTGTAGTCCGTCATGTGCAATACTGCAGCTATTAGCGCACCTGAAATTAGTGCCATCGAACCCCAAATGATGTTGCGATAGGTTGGAATTTTTTGATAGTAGGATTTGACCAAGAGATAAATGCAAGGGGCAAGAAAAACCAATTTGAATACTGTGCCGAGATCACTGGAGATACACTTCCATGTCACTATGAGGACAAAAATTTGAAGGAGCAGGGCAACCGTTTGAAAGCGAATAAGGAAAGTGGCAAAGCGATACAGCGACGGAGCTGTTTGTCGGTAATTGAAAATTTCCCGGATAAACAACAAGTACAGAATCTGTATCGCATTGGAAAAGATCAGTTCGCTCTTACTATTAAAACTTTCAGAACCCTTTTTCAGGAAATTCGACAGACCTGCCAATACATCATCGGACATCAAAAAAGAAAAATATCCAGGCTGCGTCCTAAGAATGTAAAGCCAGATAATCAGCAGATAGAGCGTGTAATAGAAGTATTCCTTGTGCCGGCTTTGCCGATAGCGCATCCAGAAAAAAAGAGCGGCAAACAGTAGAACACTCAAAAAGGAGGCGTGAAAAACAAAAAAATCTGCGTTTTCAAACCAATCAAGGCATCTTAACCACCACCCAGAAATGGTCTGCCAAACAGCGTAAGCATCTCCTAAAAGGAGGCTCGGTATTTTGTAGAAAACCCAATAAGTGAAGTGGCTGTGTTCCATAAAGCCCTGTATTTCGATTTGCAAGTTTATGGAAAAGGCAAAGACAGCAAGTGCTGATTTTTGCCGTTGGCGGCATTTAGGCGGTAGTTGACGGGGAAAATGGTGTTGCTTGGAAAGGTCGCCCACCTTGTCACGGCTGCAAAGCCAGCGCGAGATGGCGCTGCAAATCTGCTGCGGTGCGGGCATCGGCAGGGTCGAAGGAAAGGTAGATGTGGGCGGGGGTGCTCATTGGTGGGTGCAAAAATGCAAAATCCCCGCTTTGTGGGGGCGGGGATTTTGTGGGAGGGGGTTAGAGCTTAGAATAAGTTTGCGATGGCTGGCTCATGCCGGAAAGGTAGCAATCACCCGACTGGGGCAAATCCCTCTCAAACGTTGACCGTTGACTGTTGCCGTTGGCTGTTCAAGTTTCCCTATTCCTGCTACATTTGCCCATCAATTTTGACAATGTTGGTCTGAAAAAATAAAAGCCAACAGTCAAAAGTCCACACTCAACGGTCAACGGTCAAAAGTCAACGGTCAACAGTCAACAGTCAAAAATGCAGGTTTTCAAATTCGGCGGCGCGAGCCTCAAAGACGCGGCGGGCGTGAAAAACGTCTCTTCCATTTTGCAAGGTTATCAGCATCAATCGCTCGTCATCATCGTATCGGCGATGGGAAAGACCACCAACGCCCTCGAAGCCGTGATAGATGCCCACGCCAAACAAACGGGCGAAGCCCAAACGCTGTACGACGCTTTCAAAGAACAGCATTACGCGCTCATGCGCGAACTTT
>JBJXFT010000003.1:0-9701 GCA_046155725.1 Saprospiraceae bacterium | reverse complement strand
TTGCTGGAAATCGGGGTGTATGCGGAAGACCCTGCGGCGGTGGCGCCGTTCACTTTGCAGGGCGTTGGGGCGCGAACAAAGGAGGAGAACAATGTGGCGGGCAACAATTTCCTGGTGGACCAGGCGGGCGATATCGAATTTCCGGTACTCGGAAAAATGCACCTCAGCGGCCTGACGGTGGAGCAGGCCCGCGACACGTTCAAACAGAAACTGACCCGATACATCGCCAACCCGATTGTCAATGTGCGCTGGCTGAATTTCAAGTTCACGGTGCTGGGCGAGGTGAACCAGCCGGCCACTTACACCGTGCCGGAACGCAGTGTGACGGTGCTGGAAGCGGTAGGGCTGGCGGGCGATCTGACGAACTACGGCAACCGAAAAAACATACTCGTCATCCGAGAGCAAGACGGGAAGCGGGAGTTTGGGCGGGTGAATTTGCAAGACCGGGGCGTTTTCAATTCGCCCTATTTCTATCTGAAACAGAACGATGTGGTGTATGTGGAGCCGCTCAAGCAGAAGACCAGTGTGGTGAGCGACCAAGCCACCAAAGTGCTTCCCTGGATTTCGGCAGGGGCTATTGTGGCAAATATTTTCATCCTGATTTTCCGATAACTTTCCACGCTCAGACTTTCCAAGTTTTTAAAACTCGGAAAGTCCCGCTCCAATCTCCCCCTTTCAGATTTGACAAACGCTGACAACCTGCCCGACTTTTTCTCTTCCAAAGAGAAGGCTTTTGACCTGAAGTCTTTTTTGTACCACTATGTGCTGCGCTATTGGTACTTGTACCTGCTTTTGCCCGCCATCGGGTATTTCAGCGCATGGGTCTATCTGCGCTACACGGTGACGGAATATGAGGTGAAATGTTCGCTGCTGATAAAAGACGAGCAAAAAGGGAGCGGGCTTTCGGAGACGGCCCTGCTCCAAGAACTGGGCGCGATACAGGAGACCAAGAACGTGGAGAATGAAGTGCAAATCCTAAAATCGCAGACGCTGATGGAGGAGGTGGTGCGCGATCTGAACCTCGGGGTGAAGTATTTTGCCGTTGGGAGGGTAAAGAACGAGGAGATGTATGCCAACAGTTACATCAAACTCGATTCGTTCCGGCTGCGCAAGGGAGAAGCCGCAAGCCTCGACATTCAATACACCGATAGCCTCCGTTTTGAGCTGATAGAAGGCGAAAGCCGCTCCGCTCAAGTGTTTGGAAAATGGTTTGAGAACAGCCAAGGGACATTCCTGATCACGCGGGACACAGCAAACCGCATCTTGGACCAAGGCCATGTCATCATTCAAATCCAGAACCCCGAGAGCCTTGCCCGATCTTACAGCAACGGCTTGCTGGTGAAGCCCACGAGCTACTATTCGAGTGTGCTCGAAATGAAACTGCGCGAGCCGATAGCCCGCCGCGCCGCCGATGTGCTGAACAAATTGGTGGAAGTGTACAACCAAGCCGCCGTAGAAGACAAAAACAAGGTGAGCGAAAACACGGTCGAGTTTATTGACCAACGCCTCCTGTACCTCACGGAAGAACTCTCCACGGTGGAAGGCGGCGTGCAACAGTACAAACAGCGCAACCAGATAGCCACCAGCATCGAATCGGGCATGGGCATCGTGCTGGAAGAAATGTCGCAGTTCGACAACGAGATATCGCGCCAAGAAGTGCAGCGCAGCGTACTGCAAAGCATGGAAGCCTACCTCGCCAACATGACCGGCGGGCGCTACCAACTCATCCCGGCCAGCCTCAACACCGACGACGAATCGCTCGCCCAACTCCTCATCCGCTACAACGAGAAAGTGCTTGACCGCGACCGCCTCGCGCAAACCGCCAAGCCCGACAACCCCGCTCTCATCAGCATCCACCAAGAGCTCCAGAGCCTCCACGCCAACGTGCTCGAAACCCTCCGAAAGGTGGTGAAGCGCAGCGAAACCATCCTCGCACAAGCCCGCGCCAAACGCGGCGCGCTCACCGGCAAAGTGCGCGAAGTGCCGCGCATGGAGCGCGAGTTGCAGGAGATCATGCGCCAACAAACCATCAAGCAAAACCTCTACCTCTTCCTGCTCCAAAAAAGGGAAGAAACCCTCCTCGCGCTTGCCAGCACCACCGCCAACTCCCGCGTGGTGGATCCCGCCCGGCCCAACAACACCCCCGTAAAACCCCAAAAAAGACTGGTTTACATCCTTTCGATACTGTTCGGCTTGGCACTTCCAGCCCTCTTCATTTTGCTGAAAGACTTGCTGAACGACACGGTGCAAGGCGAAAGCGACATCAAAAAAGCAAGCGACGCGCCCCTGCTCGGCGGCATCGCGTTCAGCCGGAGCGGCAGAAACATCGTAGTGGACAGCAAGAGCCGCTCCGCTGTGGCCGAGATGTTCCGCCTGTTGCGCACCAACATCCAGTTCATGCTGCCCCCGACCATTGAAAAAGGCCAAACCATACTCGTCACTTCCAGCGCCAGCGGCGACGGCAAAACCTTCGTGACCGCCAACCTCGGCGTGGCGTTCGCCATCTCTGGCAAGAAGACCGTGCTGATGGAACTTGACTTGCGCAAACCCAAATTGGCCCGCTACCTCGGCTCCTCCAGCAGCGAAAAAGGCATCACCAACTACCTGCTCGGCCAAGCCAAAATCGAAGAAATCGTCCGCCCTTCCTCGGCGCACGACAACCTTTTCTACATCCCCTGCGGCCCCGTGCCGCCCAATCCCGCCGAACTGATCATGTACGGCTCGCTCGACCTGCTCTTCGAAAAACTAAAAGCCGACTTCGATTTTGTCCTCATTGACACATCGCCCGTGGGCCTCGTGGCCGACGCGCTCTTGCTCAACCGTTTTGCATCGGCATCCCTGTACGTCGTGCGCCAAGGCCAAACCAAAAAGGGGATGCTAAAAACCCTCGCCGACATCTACCAAGACAAAAAACTCCGCAACCTCGCCGTAGTGATCAATGGCCTGAAAGCAGGCGGGAGTTACGAATATGGCTACGGCTATGGGTATGGCTACGGTTATGGCTATGGCTACGGGTATTACGAAGCGGAAAAAACCAACAAAAAAAGTCCCTGGGCCAGGCTGGCCAAATGGGCCAAGCGCAGGAGATAAAGGCCCATGCCCCATTATCAAATTACCCCATTATCAAATTACCCCATTATCAAATTATCAAATTGTATCCATGTGCGGCATTACCGCCATTTTCAACCTGAACCACAAGCCCGTGTCGCGCGGAGTGCTGCAAAGCATGACAAACCGCTTGGCGCACCGTGGGCCTGACGGCGAGGGGTTTTTTGTGGAAAAAAACGTCGGCCTCGGCCATCGCCGCTTGGCGATTTTGGACGTTTCGGAAAAAGCGGCGCAGCCCATGCGCTCCAAAAATGGCGAGTGGGTCATTTCTTTCAACGGCTGCGTTTACAACTTCAAAGCATTGCGACAGGAACTGCAAAAACGGGGGCACCGCTTCGAGTCAAATGGCGACACGGAGGTCATCGCAGAAGGGCTGGCAGCGCATGGGCCTGATTTTTTCCAGCAGTTGGACGGGATGTTCGCCGTAGCCGCCTGGCATAGCAAGACCCAATCGCTCTACCTGTCGCGCGACCGTTTTGGCGTGAAACCGCTCTACTACTTTTTCAACGGCGCCACCCTCGTGGCCGCTTCCGAAATCAAAGCCATTCTGGCGCACCCCGATTACAGCGTGAGCCTCAACATGGCCGCGCTCAACGAGTATTTCACCTTCCAAAACCTGTTCCGATACCACACACTTTTCGAGGGGATATACCTATTGCCGCCCGCCAACACGGTGTGCGTGACGGCCAATTCTACTTTTGTGAAACACGAACCGTGGTGGGACTATGATTTTTCGCAGCCCGACGAGCGCATGGATTTCGAGGAAGCCACTTCGGAAACCCAACGGCTGATGCGGCAGGCGGTGCGCAACCAAATGGTGAGCGACGTTCCCGTGGGCAGTTACCTGTCCGGTGGCATGGATTCAGGGTCTATTACAGCCATCGCGGCCAGCCATGTTCCGAGGCTTTCTACCTTCACTTGTGGGTTCGACATGAGCGCGGTGACGGGCGTAGAGGCCAACTACGACGAGCGGCGCGACGCAGAACTTATGGCAAGCGCCTATCAAACCGAACACTACGAACAGGTGCTCAACGCCGGCGACATCCGTTGGTCGCTGCCCCGCGTGGTGTGGCATCTGGAAGATCTGAAGGTGGGCATGAGTTACCCCAATTACTACATCAGCCGCTTGGCTTCCAAATTCGTGAAGGTGTGTCTGCAAGGCACGGGCGGCGACGAACTTTTTGGCGGGTACCCCTGGCGGTACTACCGCGTGACCCACTCGCTCGACCAGCAGGCTTTTTTTGAAAACTACTACCAGTTCTGGCAGCGGCTCGTCGGCAACGAGGAGAAGGGCCGCCTTTTTCAGCCCGACGTTTTTGGCAAAATTGACCTTGACGAACCTCGGCAGGTGTTCGAGCGGGTGTTCACGTTCAACCCGAAATTGCGCTACGACACGCCGGAGCAGCACGTGCAGAACAGCCTCTATTTTGAGATAAAAACCTTCCTGCCGGGGCTGCTGCTTGTGGGCGACAAGCTTTCGATGGCAAACGGGCTGGAGGAGCGTTTCCCATTTCTCGACAATGATTTGGTGCAATTGGCGCAAAAAATCCCCGTGCGCCACAAACTCGCCAACCTCGAAAAACACAAGCGGATTGACGAAAACGAGTTCCGCGACAAGCGCGTGCTCTACCAAGAATTTGACAGCGGCAAAAACGTGCTGCGCCACGCCATGTCGAGTTTCTTGCCGCCCACCGTTGCTGCCCGCAAAAAGCAGGGCTTCTCGGCGCCCGACGAGAGTTGGTATCGGGGCGAAAATGCCGCCTACGTCCGCGAACTGCTGCTCAACCCAAAAGCCGCCTACCGCGAATTCCTGCAATACGATTATGTGAAGCACATCGTAGACGACCACATCGAAAACCACGTGAACCACCGCTTGCTCATCTGGTCGTTCCTGTGCTTTGAGTGGTGGTGCAGGATTTTTTTGTTGGGAGAAAAAATGGAAGAACACCATCATGGCCGATGATAACATGCTGACAAACCCCAGAGTAGTCAACAGGGACGGGGTGGATTACTGGGACGGCCAGTTCCGCATCTGTGCCCGCTGCATCTACGACACCCGACTGATAAACATCACGTTCGACGGGGATGGAGTTTGCAATTACTGCCACATGATAGACGATTTGAAAAAGCAGTACAAGACCGGGGAGCCGGAAGGGGAGCGCACTTTCCTCGACATGGTTGAAAAAATAAAAAAGGCGGGAAAGGGAAAGCAGTACGATTGTGTCATCGGCGTGAGCGGCGGCACCGATTCATCCTACATGGTGGCCAAAGCAATCGAATGGGGATTGCGCCCGCTTGCCGTTTACTACGACAACACTTGGAGCACCGCCACGGCAACGCAAAACATCAGAAAAGTGCTGCAAAAACTCAACGTTGACCTCTACACCCATGTGGTGGACAACAAGGAAGCGGACGATATTTTTTTGTCCTTTTTCAAGGCCAGCGTCCGGGACCTCGATTGCTCTACGGACATCGCGCTGGCCGAAACCCTCTACCGAGCCGCCGACAAGTTTGGCCTGAAATACATCTTGGAAGGCCATTCCTACATCACAGAAGGCATTTCCGCGCTCGGCACACTGTACATGGATGGGAAGTACATCGCCTCCGTGCATCGGCAGTTTGGCCGCCGCCCCATGCGCACTTACCCAAATATGCCTTTCTGGACTTTCCTGAAATGGGTGGTGTGGAAGCGCATCCGGAAAGTGCGCCCCCTCTGGTATATCCAATACAACAAAGAGGAGGCGCGGGCTTTCCTGGAACAGGAATTTGGCTGGGAATACTACGGCGGCCATCACTTGGAAAACCGCATGACCGCCATGCACCACAGCTACTACAACCCCGTCAAATTCGACCTCGACAACCGCAACAACAGCCTCTCCGCTTCCGCCAGGGCCGGTTTCTTGACGCGGGAAGAAGCCCTGCGCGAATACGCAACGCCCCCTTACGCCGAGCCTGATTTGCTCGAATATTTCAAAAAGCGCCTCCGGCTTTCCGAAGCGGAATTTGAGGAGATAATGGTACGCCCGCCCCGAATGTGGCATGAGTTCCCCACTTCCAAAAAACGCTTCGAGCGGCTGCGCCCCCTGTTCTACTTGCTGGCAAAGGCCAATCTGGTGCCGATGAGTTTCTATTTGAAATACTGTTTTCCGCTTGCGGGGCGAACCAAGAATTAGTGGTCAGACGACTTTGAGCCCAATGCCGTCAACTTAGCGCATCTATCATCTTGTAACCCCTCGTTTCAACGAGGGGTTACAAGATGATAGATGTCGGATACCATTTCGCTAAGTTGACGACATTAGACTTTGAGTCGTCAGACCACATCGCGCCGCCTCGTCTGACGACTCAAAGTCGTCTGACGAGTACCCTCCAAGTTTAGCAAGTCCAAAGCATAGCATGGTCACCATCATCAACTACGGAATGGGCAACCTCGGCTCGGTGCGCAATATGTTCAAGCGCATCGGAGCGGCCTGTCAGATTACCGATGATTTGGAGACCATCCACCGCGCCGAAAAAATCCTCCTTCCCGGCGTGGGGGCTTTTGGCAATGCCATGAAACTGCTTGACGAAAAGGGCTTGCGGGAGGTATTGAACCAAAAAGCCCTCACAGAAAAAGTGCCGGTGCTGGGCATCTGCCTCGGGATGCAACTGCTCACGCGGGGCAGCGAGGAGAATCCCGATGCCCAAGGATTGTGCTGGATAGAGGCCGACACGCTCCGTTTCGCATTCGACGACCCCGCGCTCAAAGTCCCGCACATGGGCTGGAACGCCATCGCGCCCCAAAAACAGCATCCCCTGCTGCCGCCCGGCGAATCGAGGTTTTACTTTGTCCATTCCTACTTCGTCCGCTGCGACCACGCTTCCGATGTGCTCGCCACCACGCGCTACGGCCACGATTTTTGCAGCATGATACAGCGCGACAATGTTTTCGGCGCACAATTCCACCCCGAAAAGAGCCACAAGTTTGGCATGAACCTGTTGGAGAATTTTTCCAAAATCTGACCCCCTTGCTCGCCGCCCGCATCATTCCCTGTCTCCAACTGATTGACGAAAGCCTCGTCAAAACCGTGCGCTTTGGCAAATACGATTACATCGGCGACCCTTGCAACACGGTCAGGATTTTCAACGAACTGGAAGTGGACGAGCTGTGCTTCCTCGACATCCGCGCCTCGCTGGAAGGCCGCGAGCCAAACCTCCAAATCCTGCGCGACATTGCCGACGAGTGCTTTATGCCACTTTCCTACGGCGGCGGAATCCGCAGTTTCGAGGTGGGAAAGCAGATACTCTCCATCGGTTTTGAAAAGTTGGTGCTGAACACGCACCCCACGCTCCACGACAAATCTTTGGTGACGAAACTCTCCGAGCACTTTGGCGCACAAGCCATCGTCGGCTCCATTGACGTGCGGAAAAATTCTTTTGGGAAATACCAAGTCATCACGAACGACGGCACGAAACCCACCGCGCTCGACGCCGTGGCTTGGGCGCAGGAACTCGAATCGCTTGGCGCGGGCGAGCTGTTGCTGACTTCGATTGACCGCGACGGCACTTGGGAAGGCTTCGACCTCGACATCACGCGGCGGGTGGCCGACTCGGTGGGAATCCCGGTCATCGCCAACGGCGGCGCGGGCTGTGTGGCGCACATTGGCGCGGCGGTGCGCGAAGGCCACGCTTCCGCCGTGGCGCTGGGCAGCATGGTGGTCTATCAAAAAAAAGGCTGCGGCGTGCTGGTGAATTTTCCAGAGAGGAGCGAATTGGGGGCGGCATTTAGCTCGACGGTACGTTTACTAAACCTTGAAGGTTTAGTAAACGTGGCTCCGTCAGTTGTTCAGAGGTTATCGGATAGGCTTAGTATTTTGTAAAAAAACATTGCATACAGGGCATCAAATTGGATATCGGACAAAAAGCAGCGAAGGGTTTTTTCAGCATCTTGACCCGCAACGTCATCGCCCGCATCATGGGGCTGGTGTCCATGGTAGTTTTGGCGCGGGTGCTCAGCCCTTCGGATTTTGGCTTGGTGAGCATCACGGAAGTGCTGCTGAATGTCATCGCGGTATTCGGGGTCACGGGGGTCTTTGAATTCTTGGTCAGTTACCAAGGGGAAGACCGCGAGGAGATGAACCAGTCGGCGTTTTGGTTCAACATCGTTGCAGGTGTAGCCATTGTCGCCCTTGTGCTGATAGCCGCACCGTTTTGGGCCGAAAGTCAGGGTGACGGGCGGATTGTGTCGCTGGGCTATTTGGTAGCTGGGATTTTTTTGGTGAGTTGCCTCCAAATCCTGCCCAAGTCAATCCTGTCGCACCGCCTCGATTTTGAAACACAGACCCGCCTGCAAAACCCGTTCATCATCCTCACCCCCATCGGCAAAATCGCCTGCGCGTACCTCGGCTTTGGGGTATACAGCCTGCTGCTTCCCACGCTCTTTTTTGGCATCGTGCAAACCTTCCTTTTTTACCGGGCGGTGCATTGGAAGTTTCAGATTTCGCTGCTGGCGCACCGTTGGAAAGAGATTTACGGGTTTTCAAAGCACTTGATCGGTGCCACGCTTTTGACCAAAATCACGGACGACGGCGACAAAATCATCCTCGCAAAATTCCTCGGGCTGGAAGCCTTGGGCATCTACAACCTGGCGAGCCAATTGGCGCACCTGTTCACCAGCAACGTGGTCAGCATCACCAACCAAATCTTTTCGGCCACCTTCCCCAAGTACGCGCACGACAAGGCACTGATGCTGGCGCGCTACCTGCAAGTCACCAAAGTCATCGCGTTTTTCAGCGTCCCGCTCTTGTGCTGCATGGCCATTGCGGCAAAGCCGATGATAATTTTGGTCTATTCCGAAAAGTGGAGTGCGGCCATTTTGCCCTTCCAAATCCTGACGGTGTACGCCATCTTCCGTACCATCACCAGTTCCTACGGGTCAGTCATCAACTCGCTGCTCGTGCCACAAAAAGCCTTTTACTTGTCCTTGGTTTATGCCCCAGTCCATCTGACAGCCTCCATTATGGGCAGCCAGTATGGCATCGTGGCGCTGGCTGCCGGGGTTGTTTTTGTGAAACTGGTTTTTGTGCAGTACAACATCTACCAGGTGGCCACGCTGCTGGGTTCTACGGTCAAAAAATTCTACGCCAACCTCTCCGCGATTGCCGCGTCCGCCAGCGCAGCCAGCCTTGCAGGTTTTGCCGTTGGCCTCTTGCCGATGGAAAGCAATTTTGCCCAAGTGCTTTCCATCGGCACCGTGTTCCTCCTGATCTACTTGGTTGTGCTGAAATGGGTTTCGCTCCGCGAAGTCCGCGAAGTCAGGGATTTTTTCCTGAAAGCCAACCGCAGGGCAGGGCTGGTTTTTGGCAAAGTGTTCTTGCTGAAATGACAAGAAAAAGCATCGCCCTCATCGGCAACGTAAACAACAACTTCTTCTCGATTGCCCGCCATCTGCGCGACCGAGGGCACGAGGTCAGATTGTTTTTCCGGCCTGCCGTGGAGCATTTCCAGCCAAAGGCCGACACGTTTTTGCTGGAAGATTTGGCGATTTGCGAGGAGGTGGATTGGCTTGATCGGGGATTCTTTTCCTTCGACCCCGCCACGGTGAGGGCGCAAGTCGC